>JBKPSC010000105.1:0-17164 GCA_046734915.1 Acidobacteriota bacterium
CGGGTCCACAATCGCACGTGCTCAGACGGTCTTCACCGATCGCAGTGTTCTGCTCGGCGCAGCGGTGCTGGCCCTGTTCATCGTCAACGAGAACGCCGGCCAGCTCGTGTTTTCAGGTACGAACATCGAGCCGATTGGAATGCTCCTCTTCGTCCTGTGCCTGGGGTATGCCGTCGTTCGGACGGTCTTTGAGTCGGAGGCCGAGTTCGCCGGTGTCCAGCGGGAGCTGCAAACCGTGAGGCGGATTCAAACGTCGCTCTTGCCGCGCGAGATCCCGCGTCTGTCCGGCCTGGCAATCGCTGTCAGGTTCGTGCCAATGACAGCCGTGGCTGGAGACATCTACGATTTCGTCCAGCTCGGACCGTCCCGTCTTGGCATCCTCGTCGCGGACGTTTCCGGCCATGGCATTCCGGCCGCGCTCGTCGCGTCGATGGTGAAGGTGGCGTTCTCGGCGCAGGAAGATCATGCCGACGATCCGGCCAGGGTTCTCGCCTCTATGAACCAGATCCTGTGTCGCCATCTCGAGCATGCGTACGTGACGGCTGTCTATGCGGTCGTGAACACCGATCGACAGACCGTCACCATCGCCAACGCCGGGCATCCACCGGCTCTACTTCACAGATGCGGTCGGACATCCCTCGTCGAACACGAGCATGGGATGATGCTCGGCTTCTTTTCGGATGCGGAGTACACGAACACCGAAATCTCGCCATTCCGACCTGGCGATCGTCTTCTCCTCTATTCGGATGGTGTCGTGGAGGCACGCGATCGCGCGGGCCAGTTCTTCGACGGTGACCGCGTTGCGCGCTGGCTCTCCGACATCGAGCATACCTCTGCGGAACAGTTCGCTGAGACGGCATTGGGGGAGCTGAAGCGATGGACGGGCGGTGGATTCGATGATGACGTGACGTTCGTGATCACCGAGCGCGTGCGGTAAAGCGCCTCAGAACATCAGCACCAGTCCGACGCTGGCGCGCGCGAAATTGAGCTTGTTGCGGTTCGAGAAATTCAAGGTCTCGAGATCCTCGAACGAGTGGAAATGGCGCACGTCTCCTCGAATGCCGACACTCCGGCCGAAGTGCACCATGAGGCCAAAGCCGATGTCCCACGCGAACGTGTTGTTGCTGAAAGAGAGGACTGCCGAAGGGCCCAGATCGACGTGGGCCTTCATCAGACCGATGCCGCCGAGCACGTAGGGGCGCACCGGGCCGATCTTCGGGGCGAGCATGAGGTTGCTCATGATCGTCAGGACGCCGGAGTCCTCTCCGCCGATACGGTTGAAGAAGTCCTTCGCGTAGGCGAACTCCTGCTCGAAGCCGGCGGCCTGTCCCAGCTTGCCGACGGCCGCGCCGTAATTGACCTTCTTGTCCTCGCACCCGGTGAAGCCGGGGCACGTCGAGTCGCCGCCGTAGTCGTAGCCGATGAATGGGATGAAAAAGCCCTGCGCGCTCGCCTCCGTGACGGCGAAGGCGACCAGCGCAGCGGCAAGGAAGCCGAGCGAACACAGTTTCTTGAGCATCGCCATTGTGCTCATTGGCGACATGGCGGCAGGCAGTTCCTCAGGTGGTAGGCCACATCCGCAGCAGCGGTCGGCCCTGGGCGAGTCCGGGCCACGGGATCGCCACGATCATCGCCACGACCGCCAGCGCAAAACATACCAGCCGGCGGCGGCGTCGAGCCTCAGGCGTGCGCGCGGTCATCGCGAAGACGCGACCGAGGCGCACCAGCAGCACCGAGGCGAACATCACGACGACGTGATCGACAGCCCAGAAGCGCACTCCCGGCGTGTGCATGACGGCAGACATGTTCGACATGGCTTCGGTGGTAAAGGGACTCAGGCCGAAATACAGAAGCAGCCCGAAGAGCACCTGAACGTCGACGGCCGCCATGAAGAACGTGTCCCAGCGTGAGCCCTTGCGCTTGTCGGTGACGTGGGGTGTCTCATGGAAGGCGTTGAACGTGGCGGCGACGCCGAGCAGCAACGCCAGCCAGCGGGTCCATGAATGCAGGGTCAGAACAGCTTCATACATGCCCCTTCATCATATGTTGGCCGCTCGCACATTCCCCAACGCGGCGACTGGAGATGGCAGATCGACGGCGTTCAAGGACTGTCACTGGGTGCGTCCTTCGAGGGCCAGGTCGACGTACGCTCGCCATCGCGCCGCGACGGATTCATGCGCTGCGATTCGCTTCCACGCGCTGAAACGCCCGGCGGTATAGGCCGCGCTGTAGGCTCGGTACCGATCGATGAAGGCGAGCGTCGCCTCGGGCTGAGCCATGGCCGCGCGCACCTTGAACGCCTCGGGCGCCGCCAGACGATCGAGCTCGCCGCTCAGGTATTCCCGAGTGAGCGACGCAATCGCGGGATCCAGTTGCTTGATCAGCGCCCCGACCCGCACGTGTGCTTCAGCACGGTCGGGGTCGAGGCCGGCAAGAGGAAAGAGCACGTCGCGCTCGATCCGGACGCGGGCGTCACCCGCCAAGGCGAGCTCGGGCGCCGCGCTGGCCAGCGCTTCGAGCCAGAACGACTCCGGGCTGAAGGTCGGCATGACGGCCGCCTCGGTCCAGCCGCGTTCCCGCACCAGGTACCGTTCGCGCAGAACAGTGATCGCGTGGTGCCCAGGATAGCCCTCGTGGCACGCGAGGTCGAGCACGCGATCGACGGTCAAGGGCAAGCCGGTGTTGATGTCGAACGTGCTCCGGAAGTCGCCGGCGTACCGGCTGTATCCGCTCCACGGCGAACCGTCGACGTAGCGCACGTCGATCGCTTCAGCCGCCGGCAGGCTGACGTGCTGCGCCGTGGCCTCGCGGCAGGCCGCGAGCGCCGCGGCCATCACCGCCGGCAATCGCGACGCAGGGACGAGAACGTCCCGATCGTAATCGGCCAGCCGATCGGCGAGCGGTCCGGTTCCCGGCACCGCCGCCTCGAGCGCTGCGAGGGCATCGGTGTCTGGCGCCGGCCACTCGCCACCCCAGCCGAGCAGCCGCTCCGACTCCTCCTCGAACGACAAACGAGTGCCTATGAGCTGGGCCGCCCGCGCTTCAATGGACTGCAGCTGACTGGCGAGTGCGGTCCTTCGTCGGCTATCGGAGCCCTTGGTGTGGGCGGTGTCCAGGTGGACCCGCAAGTCTCGAGCTTCGGAGAGTAGAAGGCCGGTCGTCAGTCGTCGTTGCGGCTTTGGAAGCGGTCCGTCGACCGATGCCGGATCGCGAGCGCCCAGGGCGGCGACGAGCTCTACGTACTCATTGGCGTGATCGTTCAACGAGCACGCGGCCGTCTGCACCGGCGCGGAACGGCAGGCCATCATCGTCACGGCGACGAGAGCTGCGAGGCCGATCCGGAGGCAGCGGAGCATTCGTTCTCCTACGGCGCGATCACCCCGAAGGGTGCGTCGATCCAGTACGGTCCATCTGCCGTCGTGAACGAGATGCGGGCGGTGGCGTCGGCATTGACGGGCCGTCCATCGGCCTTCCAGCTTTCTCCAGACTCGTCAATGCTTGCGGTCAATGATTCGGCGTCGCCGCCGGGGCGAGTGATGACGAGCGCGACACTCGTTGCCACCGAGGCCGGCAGATCCGCTCTCACGGCGTCGGTGAAATAGATCCGATGATGGCCGCGCCGGTCGAGAACCGCTTCGAAGTGCAGTTCGCCGTGCATAAAGACGACACCGCCGTGGTGCGGGTTGTGATCGCCATGCGGGACGTCTGAGCCAGCGACATCCGTCGCCGCCGACGCCGTCGCGCTGGCGATTGGTGCCGCTGCCGCCGCCTGCGGCTCGTGCGAGCACGCACCAAGCGAGAGCAATCCGAGGAGCAGCGGCACCTTCGACACCCACACCCTTCCCATGCTGATCGCTCCTCGTCTGGTCGTTGCGCCGCCGCAGTTGTTCCGTTTGCTTCGCGCCGGAGCGATCGCAAACGAGTTGCCAGCGAGGCAGCTAGGGCAGGTGAGGCGGGTAATCCGCGTGGGGCGGTTTCCTACCCGCCCTACCTGGCTTACCTGCCTTCTAGGTCCGCATGAATCCCACACGAATGTTGGTTTTTGCATCGCGCGTGCGCCGTTATCGATCCGCGTTTTTCCTCGTGGATGGTGGCACGTCGTCTCGACCGTGTGTGCTCAGGCCACAAAAAACCGACAAACGCGAAGCTCGATGTCGGCCCTTGCGCGCCGATTCAGACGATCGTGTTGCTTTTTCGCGCGTGACGATCGCAGCTGCATCGCACGGTCGGCCCCGAAGCGGCGAATTCCGAAGCAAAACGCGCATCGCCGGACGCGTCTCTGCGCGTGGCGTCGGGCTTGCACTCGCTGCCTGCAGTCCGTCCACGCTCGCGTTCGTAACAGGGAGGTCACCTTCGATGTTCCGGCAACTCCGATCAGTGATGCTCGGTTCGATGCTGCTGCTGATCGCTGCCGCAATCGCGGCGGCGCAGACCACCAGCGCCACTACTGCGGCCATAACCGGCACTGTCACTGACGACTCGTCCGGGATCCTGCCGGGCGTGACCGTCAACATGTCTGGCCCGTCGATGATGGGCGTGCAGACGACCGTCACCGACGAAACCGGGGCCTATCGATTCGTCGCCGTACCTCCCGGCGAGTACGTCGTGTCGTTCGAGCTTCCTGGATTCGCCACCGTCAGGCGCGAGAACGTCAGGTTGACGGCAAATTTCACCGCGACGATCAACGTGGCGATGGGAGTGGCGTCGCTGACCGAGAACGTCCTGGTCATCGGCGACTCGCCCGTCGTCGACGTCACGGCGACCAACATCGCGACGACCTTCGACAAAGAGACGCTGGCCAACCTGCCAAGCGCACGCGACTATTGGGCCATCCTCTCTGAAGCGCCGGGCGTCAAGCTGCAGCGCATCGACGTCGGCGGCAGCAGCGCCGGTACGCAGACGACGTACTTCGTCTACGGCACGACCGGCCAGAACCGGCCGATGGTCGAGGGGATCAACTCGACGGAAGGGACTGGGGCCTTCGGCAATTACGTCGACTACGGCTCGTTCGAAGAAGTCTCGATCGGCAGCGGCGCATCGAGTGCGGAGAGCCCGGTGCCCGGCGTCTTCACGCAGCTCATCTCGAAGTCCGGCGGCAACCAGTTTCGCGGTTCGTTTTACGGCGACTACGAGGACAAGGATTGGCAGGCCTACAACATCGACGCCGACCAGATTGCCCGGGGCGTCACCGGTGGTGGCGGACTCGAAGCCCGTGACACCAACCGCCTGAACAGCTATCGCGATCTGAACGGCGACGTCGGTGGCTACATCAAGAAGGACAAGGTCTGGTTCTACGCATCCCTCAGGAGCCTCGATTCATCGGTACGCTACGTCAACTTCCCGGTCAAGCCGCACAAGACGCATCTCGGTAACCAGACGGCGAAGCTGACGTATCAGCTGTCCCAGAACAACAAGCTGATCGGCTACTACCAGCCGAGCACCAAAGTCCAGAACAACCGCCTCGATCGGTTTCTTCTCGGCGGCACGACCGCGATTCACCTGACCGACGATGCCAGCTTCCGGCAGGACTACAGTCCGTTACTCTGGAAGGCAGAGTGGAACTCGGTCGTCACCCCGTCCACGTTCTTCGAAATTCGCACCGGCCAGTTCGGCTACGAGTGGCCCGATACTCCTAATGGCAGCGGCCTCAGCTACGAGGATCTCGGCAACAACATCGTTTCCGGCAAAGCGCGCTCACGGCAGCTGAACATCCAGCGCACCCAGGTTCTCGGCTCACTGAGCTACTTCAAGAACGGGTGGGGCGGCAATCACAACTTCAAATTCGGCGGCGAATGGTTCCGTGAGACCAGCACGCCGCAGGAGTTCGCCGGCACCTACAACGACGTGCTGCAGGTGTTGCGGAACGGGTCGCCGAGCGAAGTCATTCTGTTTCAGACCCCGTCGAAGTCGGAGAACGGCCTCTATACTCTCGGCCTTTACACCCAGGACACGTGGCAGATCACGAGCCGCCTGTCGATGAATCTCGGCGTCCGCTACGACCGGTACCAGAACTTCCTGCCGGAACAGGCGCTGCCGGCCAGCCGCTTCTCGCCCGAGGCGGTTTCGTTCCCAGCGGTCGACAATCTGAACACGTGGAACGTCTTCGCACCGCGCATCGGCGTCAGCTACGCGCTCACCGCCGACAACCGCACGGTCATCAAGGCGAACTTCGGTCAGTACTGGTGGAATCCCGGCGCGCAGCTCAGTCAGGACGTCAATCCGAACTCGAACGTCTGGTACAAGCGCTATAACTGGACCGACGCCAATCTCGACAAGGTCTGGCAGGCCGGTGAAGAAGGCCGGCTGACCGCGGTCCAGGGCGGTACGGCCACCGTATCGCTCGCGCCAGGGGTCGAAGACAGCTACACGACCGAAGCCGCGGCGTGGTTTGAGCGTGAGCTCATGACCAACTTCGGCGTGCGCACCGGGTTCGTGTGGCGCGGTGAGCGTCAGCTGTCGACCCGGTTCAACGCGAACCGGCCATTCGACGCTTACAGCGCGCCGGTCTCCGTGGCGGATCCCGGCCCCGACGGCTTGACCGGCAATGCCGACGACGGGGCCAGCTTCACGGCCTACAACCTCGCCCCGGAGTATCTGAATCTTCCGGTCGTCAATGTCTTCGACAACGTGGACGGCGCGAACTCCGACTACTACACGTGGGAGGTCACGGCGACCAAACGGATGCACGCCCGGTGGTCGATGCTCGCTGCCTTCTCGAAGACCTGGAACGAGGCACAGAACGCTTGCGGCTCGAGCGGCTGCGGGACCTCGGGCGCGACGTTTTTTGGCACGCAGTTCCGTCAAAACGCCCTGCCGGTCTCTCCGAACGATCTGATCAATACCGAGCCGGACGGCAAAGTCCTCTTCACCGACTGGTCGCTGAAGCTGCACGGGACGATCGAGGCGCCATGGGGCCTGAAGCTGTCGCCGATGCTGCGGCACCAGGCCGGCCAGAACTGGGGCCGGACGATTCTCGCCACGCTGAACTACGGCAGCATCCGCATTCCGGTCGAACCGCTGAACACGCGACGCCAGGACAACATCAACGTCTTCGACTTCCGCCTCGAGAAGTCAATCATGATCGCACCCACGATCAAGGTCGGACCGTTCATGGACATCTACAACGTGTTCAACGCCAACCCCGAGCAGACCATCACCTGGGCGTCCGGCAGCTCGTTCATGCGTCCAACCGCTATCGTGCCGCCGCGCGTCCTGCGGATCGGCGCGAAGGTCAACTGGTAGCGGTTTTCGCCAGAGGAGTCCGCCGATGGTGCCTCGTTCCAATCGAGTGGCGGCAGCTGCGCTCGCCGGCGCGTTCGGTCTCGCGCTGGCCGGCTGTCAACGAATGTCGGATGCCGGGGGCGCCGCTTCGCCGGCCGATACCCCAACCCCGCTGCAGGCGAGCCTCGGCATCCGACCCGACGGCGACACTGAAATCCAGCCGGACATGAGCCAGATCGCCTCCCCCGAGCTGCAGAAGGTGTTCGCTCACATCGACACACACATCGACGAACACGTCCAGACGTTCCAGAAATGGATTCAGCAGCCGAGCATCTCCAACTCCGGCGAGGGCATTCCGGAGTCGGCAGAGATGATCAAGGGGTTCTTCGAGCAGCTCGGCTGCCAGGAATCGCGTGTCTACGACGTCGGCACGACCGAGTGGGGCTCGCAGGGCAATCCCGTCGTTTACGCACGCTGCGACGAGGGTGCGCCCCGCACGCTGGTCGTCTACTGGATGTACGACACGATGCCCGTGACCCAGCCGGACGTGTGGATTGCACCGCCGTTCGAAGGCCGGCTCGTCGAACAGGCGCCGTTCAAGAAAGTGCTGATCGGCCGCGGCGCGACCAACTCGAAGGGACCGCAGATCGTCCAGTGGAATGCCTTGATGTCCATCAAGGCGGTCGCCGGTAAGCTTCCGGTCAACTTGATTTTCGTGGCCGAAGGCGACGAAGAGCGGATGTCGATCGGCTTCCGTCAGTTCGTCAAGGATCACCCGGACCTCTTCAAGCACGCCGAGGCGATGTACCGGTTCGGCAGTCAGAGCTTCGGCGGCGGCGGCGAAATTTCCGGCGGCTCCGAAGGCTGCGTCTACGTCGAGCTCACGACGAGCGGTGCGAAGTGGGGCCGCGGACCGACCGTCTCCGACATTCACGGTGGCAACAAGCGCAGCGTCGACAGCCCGGCGTGGCGGCACGTCCAGATGCTGAAGACCCTCGTGTCCGAGGACGGCAACAAGGTCCTCATCGATGGCTTCTACGACAACATGGAGCCGCTGTCGAAGACCGAGATGGAGCAACTCGAGAAGGCGGCCCAGGGCGTGGACATGAAGATCGCCGCGCAGAATCTGGGCGTCGCGCGCTTCATCGCCGACGAGCCGCTGGCCTTCCTGAAGATGGCTCGCTACGGCACCTCGATGAACCTCGATGGCATCTGGGGCGGAAACATGTATGCCGGCGGCGCCGGCGCGATTCTGCCGAACAAGATCACCTCGAAGCACAACTTCCGCTACATCCCGAAGATGGACGGCATCGACATCACGCGCAAGCTTCGCGCTCACCTCGACAAGCACGGGTATCAGGACGTCGAAATGAAAGTCATCGGCGACGTGCCGTGGGCGAAGATGCGCTACGACACTGACGTCGCCACGGCGCTGATGAAGACCTACGACATCTTCAAGATTCCCTACGGCACGCCGCCGTCGCAGGAGACCATCCTCGGCCCGTACTGGCCGGCCTATCTCTTTGCCGGCAGCCCGCTCGACATTCCCATCGTCGGCGGGGCCGCTGGATACGGCAGCAACGCGCACGCGGCCAACGAGTTCTACGTCATCGAGGGGGCCGGCAAGGTCTACGGCATGGCCGGCGCCGAGAAATCAGTGGCCGCCTTCTTCTACAACTACGCGGGGCTGAATGGCGCTTCCGCAAAGCCGATCCCGACCAACTGAGGACCGCCCCATCCATGCCGCTCATCAGCATCCAGGATCTCAAGAAGACCTACACCATCGGCGAGGTCTCCGTGCAGGCGTTGTGCGGCGTATCCCTCGACATCGAAGCCGGCGAATTCGTCAGCATCGTCGGACCGTCGGGATCGGGCAAGTCGACGTTCATGCACATCCTCGGCTGCCTCGATCGACCTGAGAGCGGCCGCTATCTCCTGGACGGACGGGATGTGTCACAGCTCTCGCGCGACGAGCTGGCGCGCGTGCGGAACACGAAGATCGGGTTCGTCTTTCAGAGTTTTAATTTGCTGCCGCGAACCTCGGCGCTCGAGAACGTCGAGCTGCCGACGCTCTACAGCCCGACGAAGCCAACGGCCGCCGAACGTCGGGTCAAGGCCCACGCCGCGCTGAAGGCCGTCGGCCTCGAAAATCGCGCCGATCATCACCCCAACCAGCTGTCCGGCGGTCAGCAGCAACGGGTGGCGATTGCGCGGGCGCTGATGACCGAGCCGCCGATTCTGCTCGCCGACGAGCCGACCGGCAATCTCGATACGAAGACGAGCATCGAGGTGATGGAGATCTTCCAGCGGCTGCGCCAGGAGCGCGGGATCACGGTCATCCTGATCACGCACGAGCGTGAAATAGCGGAATTCGGGACACGAATCGTCAACTTCCTCGATGGTCTGATCGTTTCGGATCACCCAACCAAGAGTCGGCGCGCTGCGGCGCTCGAGCTCACGCCAGGACCGGCCACCACTCGAGCGATGGCTGAGCCTTCGGCCCGGATCGCCTGACTCTTTCCGGCAGGAGCGCGATGTCCCTCGGCGAGAGCTTCACGCTGGCCTTGAAAGCGCTGCACAAGAACGGCCTTCGCTCGTGTCTCACGCTGCTCGGCATCACCATTGGCGTTGGCGCCGTGCTCACGATGGTGGCGGTCGGTAACGGTGCCCGTTCGTCGATCGAAGACCAGGTGGCCGCCGCCGGAATGAACATCATCACGGTCACGGCGGGCAACTACAAGATGAAGGGGGAAGAGCAAGGCGGGGGAGTCGCCGACCATCAGGCGTCCCGGGTCCCCCCACGCGACTTCCCGTCCAACGCGCTCGGCGGCCCGGTCGTTCGGCCAGCGGTCTGGCCATCCTCCGACGCGGGGTTCGTCTTACGCCTGATCTCCCATCCCGAAGACGATCCGATGGAGAAGCACAATCACCCCACGGCGCGCGAGCGGCTCGGCGATTCCGCCGCCGGCCTCGGCGCCGCGGCAACCTTGACGCTACACGATGCCAAGGCGATTCGCCGCGACGTGGCCGGCGTTCAGTACGTCGCCTCGGGCGTTCACGAGTCCGCGCGCGTCGTGCTCGGCGACAAGCGCTGGTTCACGAGGCTTCACGGCACCGAGCCCGACATGCCGCAGATCCGCCGCACCTGGACGATCAAGGAAGGGCGATTTCTGTCCGAGCGCGATCTCGCCGGTCGTAGGCAGGCTGTCGTGCTCGGCACGGTCGTCGTCGAGAAACTGTTCGGCGCAGGAACCAGTCCGCTCGGACGTGAAGTCAGGATTTGGAATCAGCCATTCACGGTCGTCGGCGTGGTCGGGTCGACGTCGTGGACCGCCGCCGGTGCCATCGGCGATGACCAGTTCGACGCCATCTACGTTGCGGTCACGACCGTGCACACGCTGCTCAACCTGAGCAAGCTGAACACCATCACCGTGACCGCACGATCCGTTGCCGATACCACTCGAGTCTCACGAGAGGTCGGCAACCTGTTGCGCAAGCGGCACGGCATCGGTGAGTCGCAACCCGACGACTTCGTCGTTCGGACGCAGGCGAGCGCGGCGCTGGGCAAGGGCATCAATCCACAGGTCGCCAGAGCGATTGCCGGCAACGTGCCAGGGCTCGAGCAAGTGACGCTGGAGCAGTTGTCGACGACGCTCGAGCGATCGAGCCGGACGATGACCGCGCTGCTGGCGAGCGTGGCCGGCGTGTCGCTGCTCGTCGGCGGCATCGGGGTGATGAACATCATGTTGCTCTCGGTCACCGAGCGCACTCGCGAAATCGGTCTCCGGATGGCACTCGGCGCGCGGCCACGCGACGTCCTCCTGCAGTTTCTCGCCGAGGCCGTCACGCTCAGCCTGACGGGCGGCCTCGTCGGCATCGTGGTCGGACTGGCGGCGTCTGGCGGTGTGCGCCAGGCCCTTCGCTGGTCGGCCGTGATCTCGCCGGGCGCGATCGCGTTGTCAATCGTCGTCGCCGCCGTGGTCGGCGTGTCGTTCGGCCTGTATCCGGCGCGGCAGGCGTCGCGACTCGATCCCATCGAGGCTCTTCGCTTCGAGTAGCGCCGCGAGCGCATATGTCCTGGTCCCTCTGTCTGGAACTTGCCGTCAAATCGCTGCGCCAACACCGGCTGCGATCGACCCTGACGCTCGTCGGCATCACCATCGGCGTGGCCGTGGTCATCGTGATGGCGGCGATTGCCGCAGGCGCCCGGCAGTCCATCGCCCAGCAGATTCAGGCCGCCGGTGCGAACACGATTCAAGTGGCGGCCGGCAACTACTCCCACGGCGACCAGGATCTGGGTTCAGGCGACGTTGCCGAGATCGGCATGGCCGGCGGCGCCGGCATGAGCCCTGAGCCGGTGCCGCACGCGGCGCGTCCGCCGAAAGGCGACGGCTGGGCGGGGCAGGGCATCTCGCCCAGGCTTCCTGGACGTGGCGCCTCGACGGCGCTCACGACCGACGACGTGGCCGCCATCACCAATCGCGTGGACGGTGTGCGTCTGACCTCGGCGACCGTGACCGACACGGCCGTCCTCGCTGCCGGACCGGCACGACTCTTCGCGCGTCTGCAGGGCGCCGACGTCGACTACGCGGCAGTTCGCGGGCTGTCGGTCGTGGCCGGCAGATTCGTATCGAGAAGACAGGTGGTCAATCGCGGCGCGGTTCTCGTTCTGTCCGTCCCGGCCGCCCGCCAGCTGTTTCGCGGAACGGATCCCGTTGGCCGCACCGTGGAGATCAGGCGCCGTCCGTTCACCGTCATCGGGGTCATCGATCGACCGGCCGGTCTGGCCGGGGCGGGCAGTGGGCTGCCAGAAATCGTGCTGCCCTATACAGCAGTCCAGGACCTGCTCGGCATAACCCACCTGCACGGCATCGCGGTCTCCATCGAACGCGCCGGCGACGCCACGCGCGTCGCGCGCGACATCGTCGCCGTACTGCGGACCGCGCACGATCTCGGGCCCGACGAGGCAGACGACTTCACGGTGCGGACGCAAGCCCGCGAGGCGATTCTCGGTAAGGGGGTGAATCCCCTCGTGGCGCGTGCCGTCGCCGGCAGCGTCGTCAACCTCGATGAAGTGACGCTCGCGCAAATCGCGGAATCGCTCGAGCGATCGGGCCGGACGATGACGCTGCTGCTGGCGAGCGTGGCCAGCATCGCGCTGCTCGTCGGCGGCATCGGCATCATGAACATCATGCTGGTCTCGGTCACCGAGCGGACGCGTGAGATCGGCTTGCGTCTGGCCATGGGCGCGCGGGGACGGGACGTCCTGATCCAGTTCCTGGCTGAAGCCGTGACGCTCAGCGTGCTCGGCGGGGTCATCGGCATCGCGATTGGCGCCGGCGCATCTGGTGGCATTGGCCGGCTGCTCCGCTGGTCGACGAGCGTGTCACCGCTGACCGTCGCCATCGCCGTGAGCGTCGCCGCCGCAGTCGGCGTGTTCTTCGGGTTCTACCCGGCACGTCAGGCATCGCGTCTCGACCCGATCGTCGCTCTTCGTCATGAGTGATGGCCGCGCGGCGGTCTCAGGGAGGACATCGTGATTGTCATCAGCAGCATCGCCATCGCAGTGAAGGCGCTGCGCCGTCACAAGCTGCGCACGTTCCTCACGATGCTCGGCATGATCATCGGCGTCGCCGCCGTGCTGACGATGGTGGCGCTCGGAAACGGGGCGCAGGCATCGGTCGAAGAGGAAGTGCGCTCGGCCGGCACGAACCTCGTTTACATCAGCTCGGGCAACTACGTGCGCGGCGGCGACGACCTGAAAGTGGTCTCCGGCCGAGGGGCGGCGCGAACGCTGGTCGTGGCCGACGGCCAGGCCATTGCCGGGCAGGTCTCCGGCGTCAAGCAGTGGGCGCCCATCGTCGGCGATCGGGCGCCGATAGCCGGACCGCAGAAGTACTTCGGCCGGGTGATCGGCACCAGCCGCGATTTCGCGGCCTTGTACTCGTGGACCATCCGGCGCGGGGGGGCGCTGTTCACCACGGCTGACGTCTCGCAGGCGGCACGCGTCGCGGTGATCGGCTCGCTTGCCGCCGAGCGGTTGTTTGGCGCCGGCGTCGATCCCGTCGGCCGGACGATCACGATCCGGACCGAGACCTTCACGGTCACCGGCGTCACGGAGAGCCAGGTCGAAGACCAGCCGGAATGTGTATTCGTGCCGTATACGGCACTCCAGCGGCTGCGAGGGGGCCGCCATCTCGACTCCATCACGGTTGCCGCCGAACAGGCCGGCGAGACGTCGCGGATTGCGAACGAAGCGGCGGCGATTCTGCGTGCCCGCCATCACATCGGTAATGGCGACGGGCGGCCGTCGAGCGTACCGGATGACTTCAGCATCAAGACCGAAGCCGCCAAAGCGCTGACCAAGGGTCTGTACACGTCGGCGGCCGTTTTCGTGCTGGCAAACCTGCCGCAGCTCGATCAGATCACCCTCGAAGAGATGGCCGGCACGCTTCAGCAGACGAGCCGCACGCTGACCGCCCTGCTCGCCAGCATCGCCGCTATCTCACTCGTCGTCGGCGGCATCGGCATCATGAACATCATGCTCGTGTCGGTGACCGAGCGCACCCGGGAAATCGGACTCCGGGTGGCCATGGGCGCGCGCGGCCGAGACGTCCTCGTGCAGTTCCTGGTCGAAGCCATCACGCTGAGTGTCGTCGGCGGCGTCATCGGAGTCGCTCTGGGATTTCTGGCATCGACGATCACCACCCGAATGCTCGAGTGGCGCACGGTCGTGTCGCCGGGCGCCATCGCCTTGGCTTTCGGCACGGCGCTCATCGTCGGCGTCTTCTTCGGTTTCTATCCTGCGCGGCGGGCATCGAGGCTCGATCCCATCGACGCGCTCCGCTTCGAATGACCGGCGTCGGAACGGTCTTGAAAGGACGGCCTCATCATGAAACGAGCATGTGTGTTCTTGTGTGCCGCTACGCTGGCGGCGTGTTCGAACTCCGTTGGACCACAAGGCGTCTCTGCGGAAGCGGCGCCGGCCACGCCGACGCTCGGCATCCGGCCGAACGGCGATACCGAGATCCAGCCGGATATCTCGCTCGTCAAGTCCGACGAGCTCAAGCAGATCTACAGCTACATCGACGAGCACATCGACGAGCACGTCGAGAATCTCCAGAAGTGGATCCAGCAGCCGAGCATCTCGAACTCCGGCGAGGGAATCCCCGAATCGGCGGAGATGGTGAAAGGGTTCTTCGAAGAGCTCGGCTGCCAGGAGTCACGCGTCTACGACGTCGGCACCACCGAGTACGGCAGCCAGGGCAACCCGGTCGTCTACGCCAAGTGCGACGAGGGCCAGCCGCGGACGGTGCTGATGTATTGGATGTACGACACGATGCCGGTGACGCAGCCGGACGTGTGGATTGCGCCGCCGTTCGAGGCCCGGCTGGTGGAGCAGCCGCCATTCAAGAAAGTGCTGATCGGCCGTGGCGCGACCAACTCCAAGGGGCCGCAGATGGCGCAGCTGAACACGCTTCGCGCGATCAAGGCGGTCGCCGGCAAGCTGCCGGTCAATCTGATCGTCGTTGCCGAGGGGGATGAAGAACGGATGTCGATTGGACTCCGTCAATTCGTCCGGACGCACCCCGAGCTCTTCAAAGACGCCGAGGTGCTCTGGCAGGACGGAGGGCAGAGCTATTCGGGCCGTGGCAGCATCAGCGTGGGCGATTCAGAGGGCTGCGTCTACATCGAGCTGACGACCAGCGGCTCGGCGTGGGGACGCGGCCCGACGGTCTCGGACATTCACGGTGGCAACAAGCGGAGCGTCGACAGTCCGGCGTGGCGTCACATCAAGATGCTTTCGTCCATCATCTCGGAGGACGGCAACACCGCCAAAGTCGATGGCTTCTATGACGACGCAATCCAGCCGACGCCGGCGCAGTGGAAATCGTGGGAGCGGCAGGCAGAGTCCATCGACATGGCCGAAGCGGCGGCGAACCTGGGGGTCGCCCGCTTCATTTCGGACGACGCCCTTCACTACATGAAGGATCGGAACTGGATCTCCTTCAACCTCGATGGCATCTGGGGCGGAAACATGTATGCCGGTGGCGCCGGTGCGATTCTGCCGAACAAGATCACGTCCAAACACAACATTCGCTACGTGCCCAACATGCACGGGCCCGATCTCGTCGAGAAGATCAAGAAGCAGCTGGTGAAGAACGGGTATCCCGACGTCGAGGTGAAGCTGATTGGCGACGTGCCGTGGCGCAAGGGCGAGCTGACCGGCGACCTGCCGAAGGCGCAGGCGCGAGCGCTCGACATCATGCAGATCCCCTACGAGAAGCCGAAAGAGATCGAGTACATGACCGCTCCGTACTGGCCGGCATACCTCTTCGGCGGAACCGAGGCCGTGCAGATGCCGATCTCGGGGGCCGGCGCCGGCCTGGGTGGCAACGCCCATGCGGCGAACGAGTTCTATGTCATCGAGGGCGCCGGCAAGGTCTACGGCATGGCTGGCGCCGAGAAGATGCAGGCGACGGTGCTCTACAATTTCGCCGGGAAAAACTGAGCCGGCACATCACACGCCGCAGGAGGGAACGCGCGCGTTCCCTCCTGTTTTGTTGTACCCTGTTGCGCCATGCGCGCCCGCCTGATAGCGGCGACTGCCATCGCGGTGGCACTCACGGCCGTGGCGGCGCCGTCGCCGGCGCAGGATGGTCATCCGCGCGACGTGGCTTCAGCCCTTTCCCGCATCTCCAGGTACGTCGAGGATTACTACTCGCGCGCGCAGAGTCTCGTCGGCACCGAGACGGTTCGCGTTCAGCCGATTTCACAGATGTTCGGCACTGACGGATTCGCCCGTGCCTTCGTCAATGAGCTCCGCATCGAATGGGCGGCCCGCGAAGACGGAGCGCCGGCAACAGCCACCATGATGCGCAAGGTGCTGAAGGCCAACGGCCGCGCGCCCAAGCCGGACGACACACCCCGCTGCATGGATCCGCAGTCAGAAGTGGTCGAGCCCCTCTCGATGTTTCTCCCGGAGTTCCTCAAGGAGTACGAGTTCGTCTGGAAAGGTCTGATGCAGGAAAAAGAGGGCCGGCTGATGGTGCTCGACTTCCGCGAGATGCCGGCGGGCCCACCGACCTCAGAGTGGAAGGAAGTGAAGAACGAGGACTGCGTGAGCGTGTCGCTTCCCGGCGCTCATCGCGGCCGCATCTGGGCATACCCGGACACCGGTGCGGTGCTCCGCATCGACATGCACCTGTCCGGTCCCGTCGACGTCCGTGTCCCGCGACACAAAGAACGTGAGGTCGGCCTGTACTTCACGGTCGACCGATCGGACTACTCGATAAAGTACCGGCCCGTCACTTTCCGCGATCCAGACGAAACCCTGCTGCTGCCCGCGACGATCGACATCGTGCGGACGTTCCGGAGCGGGCTCACCAGCTCGCGCACCTCGCAGGTGTACTCGGACTACCGTCGGTTCCTCACCGGCGGCCGGGTCGTACAGTAGCGCGTCTATTTCAGCAATTGCGACAGCACGTCGAGGCCAGGGAGCTGCTGGCCGGCAGACGGCAGCTGACCGTTCGGCGTCAGCCTGTCGATGATCGTCGGCAGCAGTGACGCCAGCGTCGATCCGGCGGCGTCGGGCGCCAAGCCGGCCTGCGACGCGAACTGCGAGAGCTGTTGTGATCCGAGTGCCTTGTGGATCTGGTCAGCCGAGACTGGCAGGTTCTGGCCGGTGCCGATCCATGACGCGACGACGTCGCCGAGGCCCTGGCTCTGGAACAGCTTCACGATGCCGTCGAGGCCACCGCCCTGGCCGCCCTGACCGTTGAGAAGCGAGAGCACCGCTCCGAGCGCGTCGTTGCTTCCGCTGCCGGTGCCCCTTAACCCGCCAAGCCCGGCTTTGACCGCATCAAACATATCCATGGTCGCCTCCTTGCAGCAGCCCGCTCGCCGGCGGATTGTACACTCGGCCGACCCCCGTTTCTCACGT
>JBKPSC010000106.1:0-2562 GCA_046734915.1 Acidobacteriota bacterium
AACACGTCACGCCGAAACGCCTGCGGCGTCTGCGCGAGAAAGATCCGTTCGCGAGGCACGGTCTCGACGATCACGCCGCGATCGGCGACCCGCTTGACGGTGTCGCTCACCGGGACAGCCGCAATGGCCGCTCCGTGGACGATGGCCGCCTCGATGGTGCGCGTGATTACCTCGGAAGAGACAAACGGCCGCGCGGCGTCATGAACGAGCACCACGTCCGTTGTCTCAGACAGCACATCGAAGGCGTTAGCGACAGAGTCCTGCCGTCGCTCTCCACCGGCAACGAGCCGAGCGCCATCGAGCCCGCTCGGCGGTGCCGCCATCAACGAGGCCGGAAGCGCGACAATCACGTCGGTCACCGCCGGATGCGATCGGAATGCCTCAACACTACGCTCGAGCAGCGTACGCCCACCGATCTTCAACAACTGCTTGGGCACAGCCGCGCCGACGCGGCGACCGGTGCCGCCGGCAGCGATGATGGCAGTAACGTGCATAAGGCGTGAGTTTTCCGCGAGAGACAACTAGACATTATAGCCCGGACTGTACGGGCTGATCTACGTCCCGAGACACAATGTCGCGCGTCCGTTCGGCGAGTTCCCTCGCACTCGTGCGCGCGACGTCAGCTGTGGCAATCGGCGCGTGTACCGTCAGGGTGACATCACCAGGGCACGTCATCAGCCGCCCCTTCAACATCACATGCCGGCTGCCGGAGATGCTCACCGGAACGATTGGCAAGCCAGCCTCGATAGCGACGACGAACGTGCCGCCGCGAAACTTCCCCACCGCACCAGTCGCGCTGCGGGTCCCTTCCGGAAAGACGATGAGCGAACGCGATCCATGAACCAGCCGCGCCATCTTCCTGACGACACCCGCACCTGGATTATTGCGATCGACGATGAGGTGGCCGGTGCGGCGCAGATGCCAACCGAGAAAGGGAAAGTTGGCCAGCGACTCCTTGGCGACGATACGCAACTGGAGCGGCAGCGACGCAAACACGATCGGAATGTCGTAGATGCTCTGGTGGTTCGCTGCCAGCACGTAGCTGCGTTGCGGATCGAGCTTCTCCACGCCGCGAACCGTCACCCGCACGCCGGTGGTCTTGAGAATCAGCCAGGCCCACGCTCTGGCGCAGCGATGGCCGAAGTCGCCGCTCGAATCGACGAGCGACGAGAAAAGAGAAACCGTCCCCAACACGATCGTGTAGAGGCCGATGGCGGGAATCAGAAAGAAGACGGTCCGCCACCAGTGATACGGCGGAATCTTCAAGTGGTCACTTGGCGTTCTGCTGCGCGCGGGCAGCCGTCGACACGACGCCAGCGGCGGGCGTCTGCGGCGCGGCGGGCGTCGCGACCTGACCGACGGCCGCCGGTGCAGGTTGCGCGCCTGGTCCTTCGATATACCGTCCGAAAATCATCTTGCCCGCGGTCGTCTGCAGCACACTCGTGACGACGATGTCGATGTTCTTGCTGATCATCCGGCGCGCATTGTCGACGACGACCATGGTGCCGTCATCGAGGTAGGCGACGCCCTGGTTGTATTCCTTGCCTTCTTTCAGGATGAAGACCTTCATGAACTCGCCGGGGAGCACGACCGGCTTCAGCGCGTTGGCGAGCTCGTTGATGTTCAGCACTTGAACGCCACGAAGCTGCGCCACTTTGTTCAAATTGAAATCGTTGGTGACGATCTTGCCCTGCAGCGTTCGACCCAACTCGATCAGCTTGAGATCGACCTCGCGCACTTCGGGGAAGTCGATATCCGAGATCATCACGTCGAGCCCGGACATCTTTTGAATCTTTTGCAGAATGTCGAGCCCGCGACGACCACGGTTGCGTTTGAGCGAGTCTGGGGAGTCGGCGACGAGCTGCAGCTCTTTCAACACGAACTGCGGGATGACCAGCGTGCCGTCGAGGAACCCCGTCTCGCAGACGTCGGCGACGCGGCCATCGATGATGACGCTCGTGTCGAGCAGACGGTACTTCTTCTGCGGTCCGGTATCCCGGAAGAGCCCTGCGAGCCGCGCGGGCTTCAGCCATTCTCCTTTTCGCGCCCCCATGACGATGCCGAGATAGGGGAAAACCAGGAGGATGAAGCTATGCAGGAAGGCGACGCGCGGGTCGCTGACGTCGGCCCAGAAGAGCGCCGCACCGATCGTCTTGGCAAGCCCGAGACCGATGGCGCCGCCGATGAGCGCGCCAAGGAGGTCAGTGACCTCCGCCTCGCGAAGGCGCGCCTCAACAATGATGATGATGACGCCGAGCAACGCGCCAACGAATGCGTTTGCCCAGAGATCCGGGGTAAACGGACGCACCAGCACGGCCGCGTAAGTGACCGCAAGCACGAACAGCACACGGACGATCAAATGCCAGGGCATGAATGAGCTCCGGGTATAAAGCCTTTCCTATGATAAGCCGGAGACTACCACGCAATCAGGTGATCGATGGCCTCGGAGACGGTCCGTACTCCCACAATTTCACAGCCTGGCGGAGCGTCTGAGGCGGCAAGATTGCCGTCAGGCACGATGCAGCGGGTGAATCCCATCTGCGCCGCTTCGCGGGCGCGGAG
>JBKPSC010000107.1:0-14405 GCA_046734915.1 Acidobacteriota bacterium
GTAGTAGCTGGCGAGTTCACCCTTGGTGATGCCGTCTGTCGGGAACAGCACCTTGTCTGGATGAGTGATCACAGTCACGAGGTCTCCCGGACGACCTCGCGGGCGGCCTTGTCGAAGCGCACGCCGAGGAGCCGCGGATGACGAAGCTTGTCGTGGACGGTCCACTCGAGAAAGGCGACCTGAACGACGATCGCCGGCGTCACCCAGTGGACTCGAAGTCGTGGCAGGCCGGTCGCGCGCGTGAATGGCGAGGTGGCAATCTCGAGGACATCGAGACGACCGCGGAGATCGAGGAGGAGGCGCGTGTCGAAACCGGTGCCGATCTTTCCGCAGAAGACGAAGTCGCCGGCATCGAAATACCCGACCAGCAGGGCGCCGAGTCCGACGCGGCTTCCTTGCGGATCGGTGAAGCCGCCGACGACGAACTCCTGTGCGGCTTCGCATTTCATCTTGAGCCAGTGCGGCGACCGACGATGTTCGTAGAGGGAGTCGCGTCGTTTGGCGACGACGCCTTCCCACCCCTCGCGGCAGGCGCGCTCCCACGGGTGGGGATCGTCAAGGGCCTGGACGTGCAGCAGCGGCGCCGGTAGCGGCATCGCCAGCAGAAGCGCTTTCCGTGCGTCCAGGGTGAGCGACGTCAGCGGCCGACCATCCAGCCAGACGATGTCGAAGACGTGATACTCCAGGCTGCCGCCACGCCATGTGATCTCGCCGTCGAGGATGATTTCGGTGACGGAGAGGTCGGCCAACGCGTCGCGGACAGCCGGCAGGTGCTGCGGCAGGCGGTTCCTCGAGTACAGCCTGATGTCCGATCCGTTCTTGAACGCGAGGAGTCGGATGCCGTCCAGCTTGCGCTCGAAGATCCACTCTGGCGCGGTGAACCGGTCCTGCGTCAAGGTTGCCGCCATCGGCTCGATCCACTCGGGGAACGCCATGTCGGTGAGCACTATAGTACGTTCGCCTCTTTTGGAGAGCGGCCGGGCAGTTGGGTCATAATCAGAAGAGCCTCGTGAACTCGAGGTCACCCCTACCTGCTTGTCAGTGGAGAGGCATCGTGAACGATCTTCACACGCGGCGCACGTTTCTCCGGGCCGCAGCGGCGGCCGGCGCCGCCTGGGCGGCCGCCGACGTCGTCGAGATCGAAGAGGCGTTGGCCTGGGCGGCGCAACAGACCGCCGAACGACGGCGTGACTTCAGCGTGCTGACCGCCGAACAGGCCAAGGTGCTGGACGCCTTGACGGCGCGCATCATTCCGGCGGTCGACGGCAGGCCTGGCGCGCGCGAAGCCGGCGCTCTCGCGTTCATCGACAAATCGCTGTCGACGTTCAACGCCGCTCAGAAGAGTCTGTACGCCGACGGCGTGACGGACTTGAACCGACGCGCCGCCAGGAGGTGGAAGGGCACGACGGATTTCGCCGCGCTGACCCCGCAGCAGCAGGACGAGATCATCCGCGAGATCGAGAAGGGCCGATTCTTCCAGGCCGCACGGTTCGACACCATCGTCGGCACGTTCGCGCTGCCGTCGTGGGGCGGCAATCGCGATTATGCCGGCTGGCACATGCTTGGCTTCGATCACCAGCCGCGGTTCCAGGCGCCGTTCGGCTTCTACGACGCCGAGGTCAACCGGAGAGAAAAGCCATGATCCAGTCGCAACAGGCGGCGCGCTTTCAACCGAGCGAGACCGTCGATTTCGTGATCGTCGGATCCGGTGCTGCCGGCGGCATCATCGCGAAGGAGCTCTCGACGGCTGGCTTTTCCGTTGTCGTGCTGGAACAGGGACCGAGGCTCACCGAAACCCAGTTCGATCACGACGAGTTCGGGACGTTCATGCAGAGCAAGCTCGCCAACACTCCGGCGACGCAGCCGCACACGTTCCGGGCGACGCCGTCCGACAAGGCGCAGAAAGCGCAGGCGGTCATCTACGGCCGGCTGGTCGGCGGCAGCAACGCGCACTTCACCGGAAATTTCTGGCGGCTGCGGCCGAGCGATTTCAACGAGGCCAGCCGGCTGGGCGGCGTTCCAGGCACCGGGCACGTCGACTGGCCGATCACCTACGAGGAGCTCGAGCCGTACTACACGAAGGCCGAGTGGGAGCTGGGGGTGTCGGGTGAGCCGGGACCGTTCGACCCGCCGCGATCGCGCCCCTACCCGATGCCGCCGCTGCCAGTGAAGTCATCGGGCGTGCTGCTCGAGCATGGGGCGCGCGCCCTCGGTCTGCACCCGCAGCCGACGCCGATGGCCATCAACTCGCAGTTCTACAACGGCCGCCCGGCGTGTCAGCACTGCGGATTCTGCCTGTTTTTCATGTGCGAGTTCCGGTCGAAATCGACGTCGATGGCCACGATGCTGCCGCTCGCGGAAGCGACGGGCCGGTGCGAAGTCCGGCCGGGCAGCTACGTCGCCCGGGTCGAGACGAACGAGGCCGGACGTGCGACCGGTGTTTCGTACTTCGATGAGCAGAAGCGGCTGCAGCTGCAGCGCGCGAAAGCTGTCGTGTTGTGTGCGAATGGCGCCGAGACGCCGCGGCTGCTGCTGAATTCGGAGTCGTCGCGGTTCCCGAACGGTCTGGCCAACTCGAGCGGCGTGGTCGGCAAGTACCTGATGTTCAACACCTACTACGGCGTGAACGCGCAGTTCGAGCACCCGGTCAACGAGTTCAAGAGCGTGCAGAACACGCGAATGGTGCTCGATTACTACGAGACCGATCCGAAGCGGGGGTTTTACGGCGGCGGCGGCATCGACGCGCGGTTCGGGAAGTATCCAATCATCTTCGCGCTGGGCGGCCTGCCGCCGGGATCGCCAAGCTGGGGCGAGGGGTTTGCGCGCAGCCTGGCCGAGCAGTTCTCGCGGACGATGTTCTTCGGCACGCATGGGACGTCGTTGCCGGTCGAAGCCAACAGCGTCACGATCGATCCGTCGCTCAAAGACGCCTGGGGCCTGCCCTGCATGCGCGTGACTTACAAAGATCACCCCGACGATCTGAAGAATGCCACGTTCCTTTCAGCCCGGGCTTTGCAGATCGCGCAGGCCGCCGGTGCGTTGAAGACGTGGGCGGAACCCATCGAGCCCCAGTCGCAGTCCGTTCATCTGCTCGGCACCTGCCGGATGGGCAACGATCCCAAGACGTCGGTCATCGACCGTTACCACCGGACGCACGACGTGCCCAACCTGTTTATCTGCGATGGCAGCAGCCTGGTGACCTCATCGCGAGGGCAGCCGACCGAGACGATTTCCGCGCTGGCCTTTCGTGCCGGGGAACACATCGCGGCGTTCGCCAAGAAGGGTGAGATTTAGGCGGCAGAGTTATGAAGGCAATAATCAGCAGCGGAACGATTGCTATCGTGCTGGCCGTCCTGGCCAGCGCGTTCGTCAAAGGGCAGGAACCGAAACCCGTCCCGAAAGACTCGGTGCGCGTCTTCACCCCTGGTTGCTCCAAAGGCTATATGTTCACCGCCGGACGGCCGACCGAAGACCAGCCGGGCGGGGCGCCGATTCCTGAAGGCACACATTTGCGGATGAACGGTCCGAAAAAGCTGATGGCGGAGATCAAGGGCCAGGAGGGATCGCGCATCGAAATCACCGGCCTCATCAGGAAGGGGCAGACCGCGCAGGACGGCATCGCCCTTGGCGGCGGCGTCCGAGTGACCGGTGCCGGCTCGCCGAACGGTGGCACGGTCATGGGGCGGATCGGAACGTCGCCGATCATGATCGACGTCGAAGGTTGGCGTCGCGTCCCGGGTGACTGCCCTCGACGCTGAAACGGCCCGACCCGCCTTCGGTCTCAGCGTTGACGAACGCCGTCCTCGTACTGGCTCAGACGTAAACGCAGACGCTCGGCGGTTTCCTGGTCGTCGTCCGCCGCCGCCCGCTCGATCGAGGTTCGCAGCGTTCGGACGGCATCCTCTCGCCTGTCCGCCTCGAAGTAGCTGACCGCAAGCGTCTCGAGAACGACGGCGTTCCTCGATCTGGTGAGCCGAACCGCATCCTCGGCCAGGCGCACCGCTTCCGCAGGCTGCCGGATCGACGTATCTCGCGTGGTCGCGAGCACCCACGCCAGATCTGTCATCGCGCTGACGAGCGCTGGTTGCAGCCGCAAGGCCTCACGGTAGTGGGTCACCGCCTCTGCGCCCTGTGCGCGTTCAACCAGCGCCGCGGCGAGCCCGACATGGGTCTCCGCGTCGTCGGCTTTCAGGGCCAACGCCGCACGGTAGTGGTCGACGGCTGCGTCGAGACGGTGCTCGCGAGCGAACGCGCGCCCGAGATTGAAGTGTCCCTCTGGGCTCTCACGCAGTTGCAGAGATCGCTCGAGGGCCGGGATCGCCTCGGCCGCGCTCCCGCGCAGCAGGGCGATGGCGGCCAGGCCGTTGTAGCTTTCCGACGAGTCAGGACTGATCTCGATGGCCCGCCGGAAATGTGCGTCAGCGTCATCGAGGCGGCCCGCTTTGAGCAGGATGGCGCCCAGCTCATAGTGTGCGGCCAACGACTCGGGATCGATTTCCAGCGAACGCTCGAACTCGGCAATGGCGTCGGCAGTACGCCCGGCGGCCAGATAACAACTCGCGAGATCCATGCGAAGCCGAGCGTCCCGCGGGTTGGTCAGCAGCATCGTCTCGTCACCGGCGATATCTTCACCGAGCATCTTCGGCGCGTAGTCCGCGTCGAGCGCTGCCCGATCGATTTCACTCGCGGTGGCCACCTGCAGCCACAGGTCTCCCATTTCCGCTACGCTCGTCTGGCCGAAGGTGACGCGCCGCGGCGGCCGATGCGGATTCCGCGGATTGCCCGCGGAGTTGTCGTAGGTGAACTGCATTTCGAGTCGGGTACCCCGCGGCAACCGCATCGGCGTGGCATAGCGATAGACGTCCTGCCAGCGGAAGTCCCAGTCCGGAATGTCGATCAGCCACTCGCGACGGCCATCTGGCAATCGGGCATACCCTCTGACGGAGCGCGCGAGATTGTGAGCGTGTGGCTGGACGGCGAGCAGCTCGACGTCCACTGGCAGCACGTAGTGGTCGAAGGTGGTGTGCGCAGTGGCGCCGGCGGGAATGTCGATTCGTTGGCTGCCGAGGCGAATCATGAAAGGCCGCCGTGCCGGTTCGACGTCGGTCAGGAACAGTCCAAGGCTCACCTGGACGTTCTCCGATCTTCCAGTCGGCGTCATGTGGACTTCGACGACTACGTCAGCGCCGCCGGGAAGGTACCAGGCGTCGTTGCCAGACGACCGCGGCCGCTGACCAGGCGCCCAGCCGAGGAAATAGCCGTCGGGGAATCGGGCATCACGGCTGCTGCCGTCGAACCCCTGGGTGGCGTCCGTCGCGTCGAGCCGGCGCGATGAGCCGGTGGTGTCGATCTTGATGTTGGCGTGATGGACCGCGCGCACGTTGCCCGGATGGAATTCGATGGCTCTCACGTAACGACCGCGTCCGGGCGGTGATGGAATGACGAACGATCGGATCGTGTCTGGCCCATCTTCAGGCAGCTGGTACGGCTCAGACATCGTGAGTACGAGATCTGGTGTGCCGAGCTCCCACTCGGAAAGAGGTGTCACGGCATCGGACGACTCGATTGGATCGCCTTCGCGAGCGCCGCCGTCAACCCACTGTTGGATGAGCGCGATTTGATCGTCTGACAGCCGTCGCGCTCCGGTAAACACGCCGTGTCCAGGCTCGGGCTTCCACGGTGGCATGTACCGCGTCCCCGTGACGCGTGCAATGAGCGAGGCGCGCGATCGAGCGTCCGCGAAAGAGAGCAGCGGAAACGGCGCGCCGCCTTCCGGCCGATGACAGGCCGCGCAATTCGCTCGCAGGATCGGCGCGATGTCTCGATTGAAGGTGACACCCGAAGACGAAGAGCGCGACGCAGGCACGGACGGCCGCTGCGCGAGGGCGGCAGGCACGGCGGCGTGAGCCGTCAGGCCGATCGCGAGCGACGTCGTGATCAGCGGTCGGAGAAAGGAACGCACGATGCCCAGCGAGAGGGGCAGGCGCGTTCTGCGCCCACCCCTCGCAGAGTCAGAACCTCAGGGTACTTGAAATCCGTAACAGCCTCGGCTGAAGGATGCTTTGTGGCATACCAAGCGTAGGACCGAACGCCTGATTCTGCGTCAGCACGACGCTCGAGTTCGTGGCGTTGAAGATGTCGAGGCTGCCGTCGATGAACATGCCTTTGTAGATGAACGTTTTCCGGACGCTCAAATCCAGCTGGTTCCAGCGCTCCAAGTACGCGGTTCCAGGATCGCTGAGACTCGAGCCGGTGTAGCCCGTTCCCACAACGGTGGTCGTCAGGGTGACCGCCTGCGTCCGGCGGCCGCCCGGGAACACCGCCGCCGGCACCGACCAGCTCACCGGCACGGCGGCGCCGGCGTAGCTCTGAAGCACAGCGCCGACCTGAATGCCGTACGCCACCGGATAGGTGCCGACGAACTTGAAGTCGTTGCGCAGCGGAATATCGAACTGGCTCTGGTCGCAGTTGTAGAGCTGATTCGGATCGGGATTCTCGCACGATACGTTGACCGTCCGCTCGCCACCCCACCCGCCGATGAATACGCCACCGCGCGGCAGACGAACCGTGGCGCTGGCCTCGAACCCGGTGTAGTCCCGGCGCGTCTTCGACGTGTCGCTGCTGGTCGTGTCGAGGATCAACGACTGCCCGGCTTTTGCCGGATTGAGGTTGTACAACGTCATCGGCTTGCCGGTCAGCGGGTTGGTTGTCTCAAATGGCGTGTAGTCGTTGATGCTGACGAGCTGATTGACGCTGATCGGAAGGTCGTACCAGGTACGTCTGAACCAGGCGAAGCCGACCGACATGCCCGAGGCAACCTGGTGGTCGACGCCGACGTTGTACTGGAGATTGTAGTCGCGCTTCTTGTCGGGGTCAGCGAAGCGATTGTTGCCGAACGGCGTGACGACAGGACCGATTTCGTCGTCCTGGGCGATGTTATCGCGATACCCCGGGGCGCCGATGCGCGTCGGGTCGCACGTGGATGTCCCGGGCAGGAACGCACAGTCGGACCAATTGCGAGTATCGGTCTTCAGCGCCATCGGGTCGTAGGGAGCCGTCGCATTGACCGCGTAGCTCGTGTTGTATTTGTTGAACCCGAAGCGAATGGCGGTTTTCGCATTGCCCATCAGGTCATAGACGACTCCGAGACGGGGCGCGAGGTTCGACCAGTTCGGCAGGTCCTGTTGTGACTGATAGGAGCGGAACCCGACGAACCTGCCGCCTTCCACCTCCATTGCGTTGATCGACACATTGTAGTGCTCGAAGCGGAGCCCCGGATTGATGGTCAACCGCTTGATCGTCCAGGAGTCCTGGACGTAGACGCCGAGGTCGGCGTTCAGGTGCTCGCGGCTCCGCTGTGGCGTGTTGTAGACGATGACCGAGTCGGGAACTCCGCTGCGGTAACGCTGTACGAGATCGGCGTTGACGTTCGTGTTCACGCGATAGGGGCCATAGCGCCATTGCGCCCCCGCCTTGAGCGTGTTCGAGCCCGTTACGTAGGACGCCGAGCCGGCAATCTGATACACCGGCGGGTAGGTGAAGTTCTCAGGCGTCCCGGCAACCGTCCGGGTGCTCAGAGTCAGATCCTGACGAGATGCCGTGGCATACCACGCCGGTGTGCCACGCTCCTTCGCGATGCCGGGCTGATACTTCATCGAGATGTCGTTCACGCTCGCACCGAAGCCGCCTTCGAAAAGCAGGCGGTCGGTGAACGTGGACGTCAGCTTCACCGCCCCGGTGTAGTAAAGCGGCGTCGGCCAGAGCTTCGACGCGGTGACAACGTCCTCGCCAGAGCTGAACGCGTGGTCGACGTGCTTGAACACACGATCGATGTACGTCGTCGCCTTCAGCCGCTGCGCTGCCTGCCAGGTAAGGCGGACAGTGTAGTTCTGGACGTCCTGATCGTAGAGGCCCGGGCTGCCGTCCGGATAGAAGCTGTTGGCCACGATGTTGGCGTTGCCGACGTTGCGGTAGGAACCGAAGAACCACAGCTTGTCCCGGGCGATCGGCCCGCCAAGCGAGGCGTTGACGTCGTAAATGTATTCGACACCATCGCCCGTCGTCAGGCCTTTGGCCTGGAGCTCGGGCGTCAGGTTGTCGCCCTGGAAGCTGTGGTCGGTGTAGCCGATGAAACTGGATCCGCTGAATTTGTTACCGCCCTCTTTGGGGATGAGATTGATGAACAGTCCGCCACCGGATACCTCCGCCCCTGGAGACGACGTCTGAACCGTCACTTCCTGTGTCATCGAGTCGTTGTGATTCGGTTGCGTCTCGCCATTCGAGTAGGTCGAATTCATCGACATGCCGTCGACCGCGACGGTGTTGTCGGCGGCGGCGGCGCCGTGCACGTACAATCGCTGCTGCGCGGCGATGCGCGCCCCGCCGACGTTCTGCGCCACCACCTTCACCCCGACAGCTAACGCCCCTTCCGCCGCGTAGGTGCGCGACGTCGGCAGCGCGTCGAGCACTTCGCGCTGCAGGTTCACCGTTTTCTGTGAGCTCTGGACGTCGACGATCGGCGAGGCGCCCGAGACGGTGACAGTCTCTTCCAGGGCGCCGACCGCCAACTCGACGTTGACCGAGGCGTTGAAGTTAGCCGGCAGGTCGATCTGATCGCGCTGCAGTCTTGAAAAACCCTGCAGCGTAAAGATCACCTGATAGGTGCCGGGACGCAGGTCGACGATCGAGTACCGGCCCTGTTCATCTGTGACGACGCTGCGGACTTTTTCGATGAGAACGTCGCTAGTGGCTTCGACCGACACGCCCGGCAGGACCGCGCCGCTGGTGTCCCTGACCAGACCCGAGATGGTGCTTTGCGCAGATGCTGCGACGGGAAGTATCAGCAGAGCGGTGGCCATCCCAACGATGCGATAACGAAACGTAGTCGTCGACATTGGCACTCCTTGCTTGACCAGCAATTCGCGTCCACGCGCACCCGACCGTTTGTCCGCAATTGACCGATGGAACGGCTCAACTATATCGACGGTCTGGTTCGCGTCAAGAGGTGAAGAAGGCCTTTCGCTGTTTACCAGGACCGCCGCTTCACCCTTTGGGATCGGTGCGGCCCTGGATGAGGTACGGGCCGCGATCTTCGGGCCGACCAAGAGCGAGCACCGGTTTCCGTGACCGGTCGCGAACGACGGCGGATCGAGGCCAGCGAATTTTTCGTCTCATAGAGAACAGAGCAAAAATGAGTGCCGACGGCGGGATGAGGCTGGACGGGGAGTGACCCGGGCCCCGCAGGGCGGCCAGGGATATCCAAGCGCCAGCGGTGTTTTCGATGGGACGTCAATACTGGGCCACTGTGGCGACGCTCGTGACTGTGACAGTGACGGCCGGGACCCTGCCTCGAGGACACCGGTCCGCTGAGCCCATCGACGTGCTGATGCAGCACAACGATCCCGAACGCTCCGGTGCAAATACCCACGAAACCATCCTGACCGTTCACAACGTCGGAGGCGGACGATTCGGGCGCCTGGTCAAACGGGAGCTCGACGGCAATCCATACGGGCAGCCTCTCGTTGTCGAAGGCGCCCGCATCGACGGACGCCCCTCCCCGACGACAGTCGTCGTCGTGGCGACGGCACACAACAGCCTATACGCCTTCGACGCGCAGGCGGACGACGGTCAATCGGCCAAAGCGCTGCTCTGGCACACGGGGCCCGAGGTGTTGGGACCGCCGGTGCCGGTTGACGAGCTGAGCCAAGAGCTCGCGGGCTCGCCGCACGCATGCATCGACATGACGCCGGAAGTCGGCATCACCGGCACCCCGGCCATCACGCCCATCGGCAGCATTCCTCGCGAAGGTGTCGTGTTCACGGTCGCGAAGTCGCGACGTGACCGCCGCGACTACACTTATCGGCTCTTCGCCCTGCGCCTGGCCGACGGCCGGCCGCTCTCGGCTGGAACGGCAATCGAGGGCGAGGTGGCCGGCGACGGCAACGGATCGGCGCTGACGCCGCTCGGACGTCGTGTGCGGTTCGACCCGGTGATTCATTTGAATCGGCCCGCTCTGCTCGTGCGAGAGCATGTCCTCTTCGTGAGCTTCGGCAGCCACTGCGACAAACAGAGCTATCACGGGTGGCTGTTCGCCTATGACGTCTCTGATCCGGCAGCGCCGCGCCTCATCGACGTGTTCTGCACGACGCCGAACAGTCGGGGCCGCCAGGCCGGTGCGGGTGCCATCTGGATGTCGGGGCAAGGCCCGGCGATGAACGAGGCCGGCCACCTGTTCTTCTCGACCGGAGACGGGGGCTACGACGGTCGAACCGAGTTCGGCAACAGCGTCGTCCGGCTCGCGCTCGACCGCGGGCGATTTCGTGTCGTGGACTGGTTCACGCCGGCCTACCACGCCCGGCTCACCAGACGTGACGCGGATCTTGGATCATCCGGTGTTCTCTTGATACCTCACCTCAATCTCCTCGTCACCGGGAGCAAAGAGGGACGCCTGTTCCTCATCGACGCCAACAAGATGGGCCGACGTGCGGACGACTCGCTGCATTCGGTCCAGGTCACGAACGCGCCGTTTCCTCCAGGCGATCCCAAGAGCTTCTGGAATATCCACGGCGCGCCCGTGATGTTTCGTGGGTCTGAGACGACGTTTGTCTACGTGTGGGGCGAAGAGGATCGCCTGAGGCAATACCGCCTCGAGCCGGATGAGAACGGACGATGGCGGCTGCAGCCGGTGGCCGCCAGCAACGAGTTCACTCCGTATCCCGACCCTCCCGTCGGCCGCTTTCAGGAAGAGCGCCTTCGCGCCAACAGCGTCTGGATGCCGGGAGCCGTGCTGTCAGTGTCGTCGAATGGCGATCGGGCTGACACGGGCATCGTCTGGGCCGCTATGGGGCGCACTGGCAATGCCAATCACACGGCGGTTCCCGGCGTTCTCCGCGCCTATCAGGCGACCGACGTCTCGCGGCTCCTGTGGGAGAGCACGGGTTCGGTGGAGGACGATCCAGGCATGTTCGCGAAGTTCACGCCGCCGACGATCGCCGGCGGCCGCGTGTTTCTCGCGACGTTCCAGGGCGACCAGCCGGCCGCGCTCGTCGTTTACGGTCTCCGCCCAGAGCCTGCAAGAACGCCATGACCTCGGCATGGGTCGAACGACATTCGCTCTCTGTCGCCCCGTCGGCTCAGAGTCGCAGCGTCATCAATTGAGCCACGAGGGCGCAGATGTTCAGCACAGCTCAGCTGAGCGTTGGGGGCAGGAATCGCGGTATACTGCGGCGCCTGCTTTTCTGAGCTCTGAGGCCATTTCCGGCCTAGCCCTCACCAAAGCTTCTCTTGTGAGGGCTCACATGCCATTCGTGTTTGTCTTCGTGCAACGCCGCTCGCCGAGGTGTGCGTCGTGATTCGCCGCCCGCCTGGTGTCGGTGCCTTTCAATTCGTCGTGCTGGCCAGCTTGCGAGCCGCGCAGCTGATGCGCGGATGTCAACCGAGAGTGGAAGGCGAGCACAAGGTCATCGTCACCGCCCAGCATGAAGTCGCGGAGGGAAAAGTGACGCAGGTTGTCGACGTACCGGTCGCCGGCACCGTGATCGTCTGACACCGGCACACGGCTCGAAGGAGAGCATATGGCGACTTTGAACGGCACAATCAAGCGTCTCGTCAGCGACAAGGGGTTCGGTTTCATCCTGGCCGCTGACGGCAACGAGTACTTCTTTCACAATTCGGCCTGCACTGGGGTGGCTTTCGACGCGCTACGTGAGGGCCAGGCCGTGACATTCGATCGCGGGCAGGGTCCGAAAGGTCCACGTGGCGAGAACGTCAGGCTCGCCTGAGTGAATTCCAGCAGGCGGTGATTTCAGCGTTGGAACGTCGCAAGGCGACGAGGAGTTCAGCTATGGGTCGAAGGTTATATGTCGGCAATCTGCCGTTCGACACCGGCGAAGGGGACTTGCAGGAGTTGTTCGCCCGCGCCGGGACCGTCGAAACGGTGAACGTCGTCCGCGACATGGCGACCGGCCGCGCCCGCGGCTTTGCGTTCGTGGAAATGAGCACAGATGCCGAGGCGCAGAACGCGATTGCGACGCTCCACGATCACCAAGTAGGCGGGCGGGCGCTCACGGTCAACGAGGCGCGTCCGAAAGCGGCGCGCTCCGGCGGCTTCGGCGACGGCGGGCGCCGCCGTCGCGATCCGCGCTGGTAAGTACCGCACACGTTCATTGGCGCCGCTCGACGTGCGGCGCCAATGTTCGCGCAAACATCGGCTCCACGGCTGGAGCGCGGTGCCTCGGGCCCACTGTGCTACACTGTCTGTTCGGATCTGCCGCGCTCTGCCGTCTGTAGGCGTAACGAGCCTCTCTGACTCGCTCCTCCTCATCCCGCTTAGCAGGTTTTCATATCCGGCCCTCGTCCAGTCTGGATGCGGGGTGACCTAGCCCTGCAGCCGCTGTCGTCAGTGCGTGCTCCAGGCAATTCAGGAGCATGCTCATGTCGTTCACCGCTTACGGTCTCTCGGACATCCTCGCGCTTCCGCTCGCACGCCTCGGCTACGCACAGCCCACGCCCATTCAGTCCCAGTCGATTCCTATTGTGTTGAGCGGCAGCGATCTCCTCGCGCGCGCACGGACTGGCACCGGCAAAACCGCTGCATTCGGGCTCCCGATGATCGACCGCCTGCTGGTGCGGAGTCGGCTTCGGGCCACTCGTGCGCCGCGTGGCCTCGTGGTGGTACCAACGCGCGAGCTGGCCGTTCAGGTCCACCGCGCTCTCGCAACATACGGGGCACCCGTGCGGCTTCGCGTCGGGGCGATCGTCGGTGGCGTCAGCATGCAGCCGCAGATCGCGGCGCTCCGTCGAGGCGTCGACATCGTTGTCGCGACGCCCGGTCGTCTCATCGACCATCTGGAGCGACGGACGATCGATCTGTCCGGCATCGAGATTCTGACTCTCGACGAAGCGGATCGCCTGCTGGACATGGGATTTCTGCCGTCGCTGCGCCGCGTCCTCGAGGCGCTTCCACGCACGCGGCAGACGCTCTTGTTCTCGGCAACGATTTCGGCTGAGGTCAAGCGTCTGGCGGAGGCATTCACGCGCGAGGCTCAGGACGTGGACGTCACCGACGGCGAAGCCGTCCCGTCGCGGGTGACGCATCGCATCCATCTGCTCGGCGACGGGCCTAAAACCCAGGCCCTCACGCAGGTGCTGCAGGACGCGCCGGCAGAGCGCGCGCTGGTCTTTTGCAAAACGAAGCGCCGATCGGATCGGGTCGGTGAACATGTGACACGCAGCGGCATTGCCGCCGCCGTGATTCATGGCAACAAGAGCCAGGGCGCTCGGAATCGCGCGCTGGAGGACTTCAAACAGGGCCGCGTCAGAGTCCTCGTGGCCACCGACATCGCCGCGCGTGGGCTCGATATCGACCAACTGCCACTCGTCATCAACTACGATTTGCCAGTGGTGGCGGAAGACTATGTCCACCGAGTCGGTCGGACCGGACGAGCCGGGCGCGCCGGACGGGCGGTTTCGCTCGTCGCGCCGGAAGAGCGTGGCCTGCTGCCCGCAATTCAGCGGCTGGTGTCGTTCGCACCCGACGCGATCGTCGGCGACGCTCATCCGCCCATTGACCGTCCGACGCCACAACCGCGGCACGCTCGTGCAGGGTTTCGGCGATCGTCAGGGCGGAGTCGTGGACGTCAGGCTGTCGTCCGGAGTCAGGGCCTGGGCGCACGGCGTCACGATGAAGCAGATGAGCATCGCCGACGGCGCGCTTCCGCGTAGCACTCTGCGCCGGCAGCGGCTCGTTCGCTAGTCCGGCCAATTTTCTTGAAACGGCCGACTTGGCGTGCTCGCTGTGCGCCGTCGGACTCCTTCACACGAAGTGGGTGTACGATCCCTCACATGCGGCGGACGCGGGCGTCGGTTCGCTGGATGCGGTTCGCACTGGCCTTTGGGCTGGCGCTGGGACTGGCCGTCATGAGCGCCGCGGCGCAGCAAGTCACCATCCTGACAAACGGACGGAACCTCCAGATACCGATCAACCACGGACTGCCCGACAAGCCGCTCGGCTTCACGTTCTGCCGCCTGCGGTACGAGAACATCCGCAGGGCGAGAAAGTCCGGCTGGGGCGACGACTATCCGCAGGCGGACTACAACTTCATGGTGCGTCTCGCCGAGCTGACCAGAACGACGATCAGCCGCTGGAACAACGGCTATCCCGGCTTTGCGAACGTGACGGCCATGGATCCTGATCTCTTCCGGTGTCCGTACCTTCGCATGCAGAATGCGGCCAACTACGACTTCACACCTGAAGAGGCCGCCCGCATGCACGACTATCTGCTGAAGGGCGGCTTTCTCTGGATCGACGACAACTGGGATCCGGACTTCGAGTACATCCGTCCGAATCTCATGCGAATCCTCCCAGGTGCGAAGATTGTCGACCTGCCGGTCGAGCACCCGATGTT
>JBKPSC010000108.1:0-13730 GCA_046734915.1 Acidobacteriota bacterium
TCCCTAAGCGACTCCATCACAGGTTCACTCGGGAAGCTCCCGAGTGAACCTGTCATGCGTTAGCAAGCGCTAGCCCGCGCCGCGGCTCTACTCTCCAAGTCGCTGAAATCTTCGCACTCTTTCATTGATTTCATTTGCTGATTCGTGATAGCAACCCCTCGATCTATCGTTTTCTAACTCCCGGTTTTCCTGTGGGAGGCAACGATGAGGAAGACGGTCGTTGGGTTGGTCTGCCTGCTAGGGCTCTCGATCGTGCCGGAAGTCACGGCGCAAAGCGGAAACGGCACCCTCCGTGGCAGGGTCCTCGATGAACAGGGCGCGCCCATGCCCGGTGTGACGGTAACGACGTCGAGCCCTCAGGCTTTGACGCCCGTGGTTGCCGTAACCGACGGTAACGGCGAGTATCGCCTGGCAAACCTACCGCCGGGGACCTACACGCTGAAGGTGGAGCTCACCGGTTTCTCGACCATCAATCGTGAAGACATTCTTCTGCGCGCGTCCGCGAATTTCCAGGTCGACGACCTCATGCTGAAGGTGGGCGGCTTCGAGGAGTCCATCACCGTGTCCGGCAAGTCGCCGATGATCGAGGTTTCTAACCCGACGACGACGATGAACATCGACGCCACGTTCCAGGAAGCCCTGCCGCTGACCGAGGGCGGATTCTGGACCGACTTCCTGCAGATGACGCCAGGCGTCCTGTCGCGGCCGCACAACGACGGCAGCGGACGGCAGAACTACTACGCCTCGGGCGTCGAGCATCGAGAGCACGTGACCCAGATGGACGGCTTCATGGCCGCCAACTACTGGGACATGAACGTGAACCGGACCGGCCTCAGCGGCGAGGCGATCTCGGACACCAACGTGAAGCTGGCCGGGGTTGATGCGGCAGCCCCGATGGGATACGGCCTCGTCATCAACATGATCTCGAAGAGCGGCGGCAATACCATGTCGGGCTCGGTCGGGTACACCGTGCAGCCGTTCTCATGGAACGGGAACAACGCAACCGAGGACCGGCAGGAAGGCGTGGTCGGCACGCCGGGCACCCGGAAAGTCGATCAGTTCGACGTGTCGCTCGGCGGTCCGATCAAGCAAGACAAGATCTGGATCTTCGGTGCCTATCGCCGGGCGTTCATCGATTCCACGGTGGACCGCTCGCCGGCCGACGTTCAAGCCTTCCAGGCGTTCGCGCCCGATCTCGTCGGCGATTTCCCGGCGAATCTGCTCCACTCACATCAGCCGTTCGTCAAGCTGACCTCGCGTGTTCGCCAGAATCACGAGCTCGTCGGCATCTTCCAGTACGACCGTATGCGGCAGAAATCGGTCCGCTCGAACGAAGCCAACCGCACGACGGTGACCGACGTGGGCGGCGGGATGTACGGCGTCTCGCTGCAGTCCACCTTTGGACCGACGCTAACGACCAAGTTTGCCTTCAACTACAACAACAAGCAGGGCAACGACGAGAGCAGCTACGATGAGGATCTGATCGCTCTCGGCGTGCCTATCAGCATCTTCCAGAGCACCACTGTCAACCAGGGAATACCGACCGGCGTGGGTAACATCTTCAACGAAGGTGGCTACGGCACGATGGCGATCGAGAATTCCAACTACTCGGTGGTCCGTGGCGACGTGACGTGGTTCAAGCACGGGCTCGGCGGGTCGCACGAGCTCCAGACGGGCTTCCTGCTCATGCCGCGGAACTACTACAAGGGCAGCAGCATCGTCATCGATCAGAGCGGGTGGACAACGGAATCGCAGAGGCTGAGAGACCCGAACAACATGAACTCGGGGACGATCCCGTTCTCACGCACGTTCGTGACGAGCGCACTCCAGACGGTCAACACGGAGGGCCGCGACCATGACTACGGGGTCTATGTTCAGGACACGTGGCGGCCGGTCCATCGCCTCACGATGACGCTCGGCGTCCGGGCCGACTTCGTCCAGCGCTACGACATTCTGCGGAGTTTCGAAATCGAGAAGAGTGTCGAGGTTGCGCCGCGCCTCGGCGGCGCGCTCCTGCTGGACGACGACGCAAAGAACGTCCTACGGGCCAGCTTTGCGCGCGTCCACCGGCAGCTGATGGGAGGCCGCGACGCAGTCGCTGCGTTCTCGGGCAACCCGACGGCATCCTCGAAGACGATCTACGACGCGAACGGCGACGGAATTTTTGAGTCCGAAGTGCCGACCCCCGCGGTGCCGGCAGCCGTCGACAGCCAGCGGTTCGATCCGGACTTCCATCAGCCGTTCATCGACGAGTTCACGACGGGCTATGTACGCCAGCTGCCGCTCGACATGAGCGTGGACGTGGCATACACGCACAAGACGTTCAACGACTCTTACGCGCAGGTGGACATCAACGGGTTCTGGCCGTCCGCACCCGGTCTTCCGTTCGGCGGGTTCGGCAAGGTGGATCCGCGCTCGGGCCAGATCTTGAGGCTGACCAACCGGACCTGGGCGCGCCAGCTGTATCACGAAATGATGTTGACTGTGGCGAAGAACATGTCGAACAACTTCCAGGCGATGGTGAGCTATCAGCACCAGTGGCAGAAAGAAGACGGCACCTGGAACCCGACCGATCCGGCGGGCTTCATTCAGCCGGACGCGTTCGCGAACGACAAGACCATCTGGCGGAACCAGGATCCAGTCGACAACAACAGCCTGGCGACCGGTGGCACGCTCCGCAATACGCCCACCTGGACGCCGGGGTCATTCCGCGTGGCAGGCACCTGGAATGCACCGAAGAACATCGTCGTGTCCACGAGCTATACGGTCGTCGGCGGCCCGTGGACGGGTCCCATCCTCAAGCAGCTCGCCGCCAACGACCCTGACGTCCTGAAGTACGGGCCTGCGCGGTTCAATGGCACGACGCCTGTTGCCAGCGGCGGCCAGGCCAATCCGCTTGCGACCCGGATTCGGTTCCTCTATCCGACCCGCGGTGAAGGGCAGGAGGGTCTCCCGTACGTCAGAACGCTCAACTTCAAGCTTGGCTACCGTCTGGCCTTGGGTGCCAACCGGCACCTGCAGCTGGGGCTGAACATCTTCAATGCGCTGAATGAAGGCCGTTACACGGAATGGCACCGGTCCGGCGCGAACCTGTCATACGACCCCGCCTTCTACCTGGTTCAGGACAACCAGCAGACGTCGCGGTCATTCCAGTTCGACACGGTATTCCGTTTCTGATCTCACGTTCTTCGTTGCTGCTGCCGGTCCCCTGAGGGCCGGCAGCGGCTGCTCGCCTGCGATGTGTTGTTCACTCGCGATCGGTCATATCTGAGGTGAATTCATGAAAACTGAGAACGGCGTCATATGTATCGGTTTGTTTCTTGCCACCCTGACGGCTTGCGCAGAGCCCTCCACTCCGGCATCCGGTCAGCAACCCGCAGCCGATCCGATGTCGGACGGCGCGCAGAACGTACGGCTCGTCGGCTACAACGATCTGCAAGGGCGTCAGTCTTTGCAGCTCACGACCCGGTCGGATGCAGTGAACGGCAACTGGGTCTATGTGGGACACAGTCCGAATAACCGCAGCGCTCCGACGGCGCAAGAGGAGGGGGGGCCCGACGAACCGCAGATGAATCCCATCACCGGGCAGATGGAATACAACGGGACGTCGATCATCGACATCACCGATCCCTCGAAGCCGACGACGAAGTGGCACATTCCTGGAGCGAAGGGCGCCAATCATCGGTCAGTGTCGGTTGTGTACGACTACAAGCACGATGGCAGCGGAAATGACTATCTAATCCGGAGCTTCGACACCGGCGAGGATTTCAGGTTCCAGATCTTCAACATCACCGAACGGGCCACAAACCCGAAAGCGATCGCGCTCGTAGCCGAGATCAAGGGCACGCCGCCGAATTCCTGCGGGCCCGGGTGCGGCGGTCCGTTCAAGTATCGCGCGCACAAAGGTTACTGGTCTGAGGATACCGGGTACTACTACGCCGCAGCCGGTGAGCCGGGCTTCCGCAATACGTCGCTTCAGATCTTCGACTTGAAGGATCCCAAGAATCCGAAGTGGGTCGGCCGGACGTGGTTCCCTGGCATGAAGGACACCGAGGACAAAGCGCTGTACCAGAACCAGTACGTGCATCACCCGATCATCGACGAACAGAACAACCGGATGTACATCGGCGGTCGAGGGTCAGGGCTCCTTGCCGCCTGGGATATCACGGACCGCGCACATCCGAAGATGGTGTGGATGTACGACGTCGCGCCACCGGGAGCGGGGCCGCACACCATTACCCCGATCGTCTACAAGAACCTGCCGTACCACACTGCGCCGGCGCTGCCACGGACATTTGCGCTCGTCACGGACGAGACGAGCAACTGCAGAACCGGTGTCATGGCGAAGGCGACGATGTTCGATATCACGCACGAAACCAATCCGATGCCGGTGTCGATGTGGCAGGTGCCAATTGGGGGCTTCTGCGAAAAAGGCGGCCGCTTTGGCGTCCACCAGCACGCGGAACAGGTCAACGGGCGTCTCAATCGTCACGAGGACCGGATTGCCTGGATCGCCTACTTCAACGCGGGCATCCGCGTCGTTGATGTGTCGGACCCGTACGCCATGAAAGAGCTCGGCTACTACATTCCGAAGATCAACAAGATGTCGCACCCGATGGGAGCGGGGCAGAAAACGGCCATTCAGATCAACGACGTGACGATCGATCACCGCGGTCTGGCGTATGCCACGGACCGCGTGGGCACCGGGCTGTTCGTGGTCGAATACACTGGACCGAAGCCTGTCGTCGATAACGGGACGCCGATACCGGCGCCCGCGCGTACGAATCAGACGAACTGACACGAACGTTGGCCCAGTAGGTCGCGAACGCTTACGAGCGTCGAGGTCGTCGTCGTTTCGCGACGGCGCACGGCCGAACAATCGCCCTGCCGGGCGCGCCAGTTCCGTTCTGCGTCGCCTGATCTGCGATCGACCTCGCCCGCTCGACGCGCTCGCAAAGGAAGCGAGTCACATTACTTCGAGCGCCCGCGGTATCCCTGCGCCAGCATGTCCACCTTGTAGGCGGCTCCGCGCCCGACGACATAGAGCGTCTTCTTGTCGGGGCCGGCAAACGCCAGGTTCTGTGGCTTTCTAGAGAAAGGGATCGTGCCGAGGTATTGACCCTTCTCCGTGAACACCTCGACCCCACCATTCGAGGCGACGTACACGCGGCCCTCGCTGTCAACGGCGAGTCCATCGGCACCGCTCGCCGTGCCGGCATTCCCCGCGGGCTGCATGTGCTGATACTTCGCGAAGTTGCGGCGGTTGGCCAGTGTTCCGTCCGCTGGAATGTCGAAAGCGATCAGATATTCTGCGCCAGAGTTGACATAGAGCGTTTTCTCGTCGCGGCTCAACTGGATGCCGTTCGGCCGTTCGACCGCGTCGGTGGCTTTGGTCGCTTTCCCTCCCGCCGGGATGTAGTAGACAACTGGCGGCGTCGCTGCGGGATCCGTGAAGTAGACCCCGCCCTGTTTGTCGACAACGAGATCGTTTGGCACCTTGAGGGGCGCGCCCTCGAAGTTGTCGGCGAGCACAGCCTCCTGGCCTCTAGGATAGATGACACCGATCTGCGGCTTGCCGCCGTTCGCACCGCGCTGGAGAGCGATCAGCCGCCCTTTGGCGTCAAACGCCAGCGCGTTGGTGGCGTTGGTGTTCTCGAGGAACGTGGATACCTTGCCATCCTTGTCGACTTTGGCGATGCGGCTGGCAGTGGTCTCAGTAAAGATCAGGCTGCCGTCAGGCAGGGTGATCGGGCCTTCGGTGCCGTCAAAGCCGTCCTTGATGGCCTGCACCCGGGTGCCGCCCCGCACGACGCCCGGAATGTCGGGAGCGACCGTGTCGGTGGCCGGCGGGAGCGGCGGGGCGGATGGGGGCGCGGGCTGCTGCGCGACAAGCGCGATCGCCCCAACGAGCGAGAGCACAACTGCGAAAGCAGTCAATCGCGTCATGGGAACCTCCTGTCTGCGGCCACTGGAGTGTACTCCCTGAAAGGTACAACGCCGAGGATTACCCGAGCAGTTCGGCGGCGGCCTGCGACGCCATGGTCCCGAACCCCGACAAGGCATCGACCAGATAGACACGGCTGATGCGCATGGGGGCCAATGAGCGGGCGGTTGTCAGGTACCTTATTCATGGCGGGACTCGTCCAGTTTTCTTCCAAGCACTAAGGCGCGTGGCGATAAACTGGCAACGGCTTACGCCAAATGCACCACGACGAACTCGCGTTCAGGCGGCGGCATTTTCTCGCGTCGCTGTCGATTCTGGGCCTCGGCACCACTCTACTGCCAGAGGCTCTCACGATCGCGGCGCAGGGCGCCGACGTCGTCACTGTCGGGATGCTCGAAGCCGCGCAGAGGATGGCGGGTGTCTCGTTCACACCCCAGGAACAACAGGCAATCCTGACGCGCATCAACGCGGCCAACGGTCACCAGGCAGGCTTTGCGGCGCTGCGCACTGCCGACCTGGACGATGATGTACAGCCGGCGCTGGTGTTCAATCCGGTTCCGCCGGGCAAGGCGCTGCCGTCAGGAGGCACTCGGGGTCTGATTCGTCGGGCGCCGCCCGACGTCTCGAGGCCGTCGACCGACGAAGCACTGGCCTTTCTCCCGGTCACCCATCTTGCCCGGCTCGTCGAGACGCGACAGATCAAGCCGTCAGAGCTCACGGAACTCTATCTGACGCGGCTCGTCAGACACGATCCAACCCTACACTGCGTCGTCTCACTGACCCCGGAGTTGGCGCGCGCCCAAGCCAGGGAAGCCGACAGGGAAATCGCCGCGGGCACGTATCGCGGGCCGTTGCACGGCATTCCATTCGGGTTGAAGGACCTGGTTGCGGTGCGCGGGACCAAAACGACGTGGGGATGCTCGCCCTGGAAAGACCGTGTCATCGATACGGACGCGACCGTGTACACGAGCTTGAGGGCTGCCGGCGCGATCCTGGTCGCGAAACTGTCGACCGGAGCGCTCGCGGTCGGCGCACGGTGGTTCAGCGGTCTGACACTAAACCCGTGGAACACCAAAGAGGATGCGGCGGGCTCGTCCGCAGGCTCGGGAGCGGCGACCGCCGCCGGACTCGTCGGGTTCTCCATCGGCTCCGATACGGGCGGATCGATTACAGGACCGGCCGAACGAAACGGCGTCGCCGGACTGCGGCCCACGTTCGGACGCGTCAGCCGGCACGGCGTGATGACGCTGGCCTGGTCGCAGGACACGGTGGGTCCGCTGTGCCGCTCGGCGGAAGACTGCGCACTCGTGTTCGAGGCGATTTACGGTCCGGACGGCAGGGACAACAGTCTGCTTGACGTGCCGTTCGGATGGGATGCGACGGCCGACGTCCGCTCGCTTCGCGTCGGCTACCTCCGCTCCGCATTCGCGTCTCGGCCTGGCGAGTCGGCCAGAGAACTTGCCACGCGCCGGAATAACGAGGCCGCGCTGCGGGTGATCCGCAGCATGGGCGTGCAAGTCGAGCCGTTCGATCTCCCGGATGTGAACATCGCGGCCATCGATTTCATCCGCTGGGCGGAGACGGCGGCGGCATTCGATGAGCCCACGCGTGACGGCACACTCCGTCAGATCGAGAACGGCCCCGAGCAGAGCACGCGCCCTGCCGACATCCGCGCAGGTCGATTCATCCCGGCCGTCGAGTACATCCAGGCCAACCGGTATCGCATGCGCGCGATGGAGCACATGAACACCGCGATGGCCAACCTCGACCTTTTCCTCGGTGCGAACAACCTGCTGACGAACCGTCTCGGTCATCCCATCCTGACCGTGCGCAGCGGGTTCTTCGAAGGATCGCCGACAGCTCTCCACATGACGGGCAAGTTATTCGGAGAGCCGGAACTGCTTCTCCTTGCGTACGCGTTCCAGTCCCGCACGGACCATCACTTGAAGCATCCGGTGCTGTAGTTTCAGGGCAGGATCAATCTTCTTGATCGCTTGAGGCCGCGGCTCGTTGATCTGTGCGCATGAATCACTGATAGGCGTCGCCGAATGGGTGGCCGCGCAGACCTCCATCTGGACCGGGGGCTACAACCTCCAAACCCCCATCAATTTTGGGCTGCCCGACCGTCAAGATGGCTTCGTCCTCTGCCGCCTGCGTTACAAGAATGTCCGCCGCGTACGGAAATCAGGCTGGGGCGACGATTATCCGAACGGCGATTACAACTTCCTGCAGCGCCTCGCAGAGCTCACGACCATCAAGATGAGCCATTGGCACAACGGCTACCCCGGGTTTCGCAGTTTACGGCGATGGACCCGAACCTCTTTTCATTGTCCCGTCGTGCGCATGCAGAACGCGGCGAATAACGAATTCACGGATGAGGAGGCTGCCCGATTGCGAGAGTACCTGCTCAAGGGCGGTTTTCTCTGGATGGATGACAACTGCGATCCGGATTTCGATTACATTCGTCCAAACCTCTCCAGAATTCTCCCCGGTTACCAGATCGTTGACTTGCCGCTCGAACACCCGATGTGCTCGGTCTTGTACCGGCTGGACCACCTTCCGCAAATTCCGGCGATCAACTCCTGGTTCCGCACACGCCAGGATTCCGAGATGGCCCCTCGACTGTGCATTACTACGGCATCTTCGGCGACCACAACCGGTTGATGGTGCTCGTCAGTATGAACTCGGACGTCTCGGACAGCTGGGAACGCGAGGGCGACAACCAGGCCAATTTCGATCGCTACTCGCCATCCGGGTACGCGCTCGGCGTCGACGTCGTCGTCTGGGTTCTGACGCATTGACCAATCGCTTCCACCTCGCGGCCCTCGTCGTTGCGGTCGTGGTTTCGAACCTCTTTACTCGAGGGGCTAGCGCCCCTCGAACTCCCCCGCACGCTCACTCGTCGGGCCCCTATCCCCGCTCCGCTCGCGTGGCTCACTCGCTCAGCTCGTTCGCAGTCAGTGACAGTAGCCGTGCCCATCCTCAGATCAGGACGGCACGGCTTCTAAGCCGGGAGCACCGTGTTCGAGTCACGGCGGGCGCGCCAAATTTCACACAGACTCGTTGAGTGAAGAGCCGATCTGGGGCCCGTCTGCTGAATCTTCGTCGCTGGCCGCAGCGGTCAGTACGTTGAGTCGCAGCTCACCTTCGATCGCGGGTGAGTCGTCCCAGCCGTTGATTCCCGCGCAGGCGGCCGGGTACGAGGCAGAGGGATCGCCTTCAGCAGAAACGCAGCCGGTATTCGCGCGGCGTCACGCTCAGGTTTCGATCGAAGGCCAGCCGCATTCCATCCGTCGTGCTGTAACCGCACGCGTGGGCAATCTCGCGAACGGCCATCGTCGACTGTTCGAGGTATCGGCGCGCGCTCTCGAGCCTCGATACCTCGACGAACTTCCCGGGGGTCATGCCGATCTCGCTCGAAAAGACGCGCGTGAAGCTGCGGGGGCTCCTCCCGGGCAGCTCGCCGAGGCGCTCGACCGTCAGGTCGGAGCCAGGGTTTTTTTCGATGTGGGAGACGACATCGCGGATTTTCTCATCGTCCGTCTTCGGGCCGGTGAGATGCACGCTGAATTGAGACTGGTTCGCGGGCGCGCATGAGGAACATCACCATGCCTTGCGCGACGCGCAAGGCGAGCTCGAAGTCGGGCTCATCATTTGTCTGGAGCACCTGCAATCTCGCAGGCCGGGAACGTCAGCGCGAAGCCGTACCATCGCGTGAAGATCTGCCGCGGTCGCTCTGCGTTCCGCGGCTTGCCATCGCGACCAACGATCATCCCCAAGTGGACGGTCGTCCCGTCGTCCAATCGTACGTCCTTGCCGTTCATGACCGCCGCGTTCGCGCTCACGAACATCGCCGCTGGCGTGTAGGTCTCGGGCTCGAGGTACACCAGCAGATTGCGGCCGTCGATCTTGTCAACGAGCGCGTCACCTCGCTGGCGCAACACGTCCATCGGATAGTAGCGGTGCGTACTGAACGTCCAAACGCCCAAGCCCATATCCATCCGCGGGCGCCGGGTGTCCTCTTTGCCGAGCGTCTCGACGAACACCGGGCTCAGTTGCGCGTCGCGATTGCTCGCCGCATAACGTTCGGCGCCGCGACCGCCGCCAAAGCCGGGGGCCGTTCCGAAGTGTTTTCCGCCGACAAAGTACTCGCGGTCGGAGATGGCGATCTGCATCTTCGGGTCGACCGCCAGAGCCTGTCTCACGTTCATCTGCAGCAGGTTGCCGACGTGTTTGAGCGTATGGCCCACCAGCGGCCCGTACATCGCCTCGCCGGTGATGTGATTCCAGAGCGTCTTCGTTTCGTAATCCTGGATCACGGCCAAGCCGTCATAGAGGGCGACGTAATGGAAGTGATGGAGCTTGCCGTCGATGATCGGAACCAAACTGGTCCCGGTATTACAGACCACTCAAAAGTCAGCCAGCCAGTTGGTGTTGCCCGCGCGCCCTTCCGCCACGTGATGGAATGCCATCTGATCCATCACGAGCGCGAGTTTGCCACCGGCCGTGTCGAGGACGAGCAGGCGGGTATCCTCCGCGACCCGGGCGTCGCCCAGGACTTTACGTAGCGGCTCGCTCACCGAGACGTCGAAGGTCTGGAAGAGGCCGTTGCCTGCATTGCGCAAACGCGTGACGTCGAAGCCCGGCTTCGCCGGGCCGTTCGGTAAATCGATCGGCTCGTACGCCGTTCCCTGCGCCGCCCCTGACACAGGACGAAACAAGGCAAGCAACAGAATCGCGAGGCATGCGCGCGCGTATCGCCACTGGTCGATGCGTGATCCTGCGCTCATCATCTCCTCCAGTCGGGCGATGTTGAGCGCTCAGCATAGCCGATCTCCGGCCTTCTAAGCCGGGGGTCCCGCGTTCGAGTCGCGGCGGGCGCGCCATTTCCTAGAAAATTCGCCGATTTCGCTTTCAAGAAAATCTTCAGGCGAACATCCATCGAACAGAGTGATCAGTCTTGCGAGATTGCGCCATAATCTCGCGCATTCTGACGTGGCTATTTCCCTCAGTGTTCTGCGATCACAGGATTTTCTGGCCAGTGTCCGGCGCGGCAATCAGACTCGAATCAACGGCCTGGCAGGCCGGTGATCAGCCCACCACGTGTCGCCGGCATTTCACTCGTCGGACAAAACCTCGCACCAATGGGATAGCCTGCCGCATGCCGCACAGATCCGAATAATGCCGAACCAGTGGAGACGAGCGGTGCGACACTAGGGGCAACGCTTCGTGGGGCCGATCGGCGCATGTCATGCGATGTCGGCAACAGTCATTTTCGCTCTCCCTGTCAGCCACGCTGAAAGCAGCTGCTCACCATCGACCGCAAGAGCCATGCCCATCCTTCACAGGTGGCACGGCACGGAACCCGCGCCGTCCCCAAACAGGCTCACCTCTCCTGCTTGCCGTGATGATGGCGAGCCTGGTTGTCGTCGCGACCGCGTCGGCGCAGATGCCTCGCTGGACGGAGTGGAAGCGCTCGCCGAGCTGTGTGTGCGAGGCTTTGACCTCACACCCGACGAGGTCGACCTCTTTTGCCAAACGGATGTTGGTCTCTGGTTCTTAGGCGATCAGGTCAGGCGGGGCTGGCAGCAGTGAGGCTGCCGTCGTCCGTCCCAGGCACAACGACCGCGTCGCCATCCGCGTAGACCGCGCGGATGCGACGCTGATGATCGCGTTCTATAAGAACGAACACGCTTCGTTGAGCGCCAAACGCGGAAGCCGCGGGTGGAGCGCACTGGGATCACCGTAGCCGAGGTTGCAGAGGAAATTCGTCTTTACATGTCCTTCCGGAAAGAATTCCTGATCGCAGCCGAAACAGGGCCGGCCGGCCGCAAAGAACTCCTCGTCCACCTTCGCCGAGTCGAAGCCGGACATGGGCCCGCAATCGAGACCGAACGCACGCGCTGCCATGATCAGGTACGCGCCCTGCAAGCTGGAATTCCTCTTCGCGGTTGCCTCGACCAACTCGGCATTTCTCTCAAACAGAGTCGCCATGCCAGGGTTGTGTGGGAACAACTTGGGCAGCTGCTCGTAAAATTTCAAGTCGTACGCGACGATCACCGTGACCGGAGCGGTCATCGTCTTCTCGACGTTGAGCGGGGCCAGCGCCGGACGGAGGCGTTCTTTGGCCTCCTTCGACCGGAGAAACGCGAATCGCGCCGGTGAGGCGTTCGCGCTGGTGGGCCCCCACTTCAGCAGCTCGTAGAGATCCCGCAGCACCTGATCGTCGACCGGTCGCGACTGCCACGTTCCGTACGTCCGTGCTTCGCGGAAAAGCGTATCCAACGCCGTGTCGTCGATTCGTTCGCCCATACTGCCTCCTCTTAAATACTGATGTGACGGACCGACTCTCTCATGAGCCTCGACGAACACGCGCAGCGTGTACGAGCGACGACGGTGAGCATGTTACAGAAGTCGTCGTTTCCGACCCGCAAGGATACCGCTGCACGCGCACCGCTGTCGGCGCTGTCGTCGATGGGGGCAAGTCACAATCGCAACAAGGAATGGGGGGAGGTGTGGACGAGACCAGGGTCGGTTGTCACCCCGAGTGATGGCCCACCCGTCGGTCCTGCAGTACTGAGGGCAAGTGCGAGTCGGACGCGGTCTGCGTCACCAACGACGGTGTGGGAGTGGTGTCCATGTGCCATATTCGTGCACAGGCCTCGCACCGGAAGTACTGGCCGCGTACGCTCAGCAGCGTCCTCGCGCTGCTTCGAAGGCTTGCTCATGACCAGTCGGCGTCGAACCCTCGAGCCTGAAACAACTGGCTCATCCGCGAGGCCGCGTGAACCGCCCGCTTGCATTCTTTGATCAGGTCATCTCGAAGCCCGTTCGCCATTCAGCTCAAGCCTCTTCCGCAGCTCCGCGACGACGCGGCGCGTGGTGTCAATGTCCTTGATCGCCAGGTCCTCGGAAAGACTGTTGGCCCACGGTGCTTGTACACGGCTAGCCTCGTCGTACGTCTGGCTGTCTGAATCGCTGCGGATTCTGCGCGAGGAAGCGCCCGACGTCGAGATTACACTGGTGGAGACGCGGACGTTTACCGGCGGGGTGGTTCTGACCAGGTACGAGACGAGGCGCTAAGCGCGTTTCGTGCACGCGGCCAAGGAAGTGACGAGGGCAGTGATGGCCCCACGGGCTTGTTGGCCCGGCAACATCCGCGAACTTCAAAACCTCATCGAGCGAGCGGTGATCGCCTCCGACAACGGCTGTGCGCTCTCTATCGACGAACGTTGGTTATCCGTCGTGAGTTCGCGGCTGCCTGAAGAATCGAAGACGTTGGTCGTTCACGAGAAAGAGGCGATTGAGGCCGCGCTGGCGCAAACAAAGGGTCGGGTGTCTCGGCCACTTGGCGCAGCGGTCAAGCTGGGCATTCCCTCATCAACTCTGGAGTCGAAGATAAAGGCTCTCGGCATCGACAAACGTCTCTTCAGGCCCTGGCCATCCACCGCAGGATGATGACACCGCCTTCAAGTCTCATTCGGCTTTTAGACTGACAGCTTCCGATGGCCACGTTTCAAGGTGCGAGGGTACCTGTCTCCCGGAGAACCGCGCTCGACAAGCTCATCAGCGCGAAGCAGAAATCTCTTCAGCAACGGAGAAGTATTCGACTTGCTGTAGCCGATCATCAAGTCGATGGTCGGAACCTCGCCGCGTAAAGGGCGAGCGACGACCGACGGGATCAGCGCATTCTGCACATAAAGTGGAAGCAGTGTGAAACCGCCAGTGGATGCTGCCAATGACATTCCACCGGGCAACGTTTCGGCGTCGTAGTTCTGTTTCAGTC
>JBKPSC010000109.1:0-9972 GCA_046734915.1 Acidobacteriota bacterium
TCACGCGCAACCCCCGCAACCTCGATCACACGCCAGGCGGGAGTTCGAGCGGTTCCGCCGCCGCCGTCGCGGCCGGGATGGTGCCGTTCGCGATCGGCACGCAGACCCATGGATCGGTATTACGTCCAGCCTCGTTCTGCGGCGTCACCGGCTTCAAACCCAGCTTTGGTCTGCTGTCCAGGCACGGTGTGCTTCCGGTGGCACCAAGCCTCGACACGCTGGGATTTTTCACTCATACACCTCGAGACGCCGCGCTGCTGTTCGAGGCGATCGGTCAGAGCCCTCCAGCGCGCGAGACGGCAGACATAGCCCTCGGCGTTCCCGATCCACCTTTATCGGTCGAACCCGCGATGGCGGCAGCGGTCGACCGCGCGCTGCTGATCCTTCGACACTCGGGATTCGAGGTGCGTCCTGTGGCAATCGGGCAACTGCTCGCCGACCTCCCGGCGCACAACCGCATCGTCGAGTTCTATGAAGGTGCACGCGTCCACGAATCCAGATATCAGGAGTTTGGCGATCGTCTGCTGAACATCGCCGACATGGTGCGTCAGGGTTTCTCAATTCCTCGCGAACGCTACGAACAGGCCCTCGCGGCCATCGCCGACGGCCGGGCGATCGTCGACGCCGCGCTCGCCGCGACGCCGATCATCGTCACGCCGGGCGCGACCGGGCCGGCGCCGCCGGGCCTCGCCTCGACCGGCGACGCGCGCGTCAACAGTCCATGGACCGCCCTCGGCACGCCGGCGATCAGCATTCCGTTGCCCGTCGCGCGTGATGCGCTGCCGCTCGGACTGCAGCTGTGCGCAGCGCGCGGACGCGATCTCGCGTTGCTTGAAACGGCACAATCTGTCGCAGCGGCGTTGGAGGCGGCGAATCGACCTGTGATGTAATGCATGCAGTGCGTCTCGCGCTCGTTTTTTTGGCCTTGCTCTCGACGGCTTGTCAATACGGGCGACGCACCGCTGTGGATCGCCTTCATCCGTGCGACATCTCCGAGGGCCCGCCGGATGCCTTCTGCGGCCAGCTCCAGATCTTCGAGAACCGCGATGCGCGAACCGGCCGGACGATCGACCTGAAGATCGTCGTCGCGCCGGCGCTGCGCCGAGATGCCAGGCCCGATCCATTGTTTGTCTTCGAAGGCGGGCCCGGCGGTGGTGCCGCGACGCTGGCGCCGTATCGCGTTCCGATGTTCCGGCGCTTCCAGACCGATCGCGACATCGTGCTCGTCGATCAGCGAGGCACCGGCGCTTCCAACCCGCTCGATTGCACGGTCGACGATCCTGGCGCCGACGATTTCCGTGCACTCGACGACTATCCGGTCGCCCGCTTTCGCGACTGCCTGCAGAAGCTCGATGCCGATCCTCGGCTGTACACGACGCCAATCGCGATGGACGACATCGACGACGTCCGGACGTATCTGGGCTATGGCGAGATCAATCTTTGGGGCGGCTCGTATGGCACCCGCGCCGCGCTCGTCTACCTGAAACGGCACGAAGCCAGCGTTCGCAGTGTCGTGCTCGACGGAGTCGCGCCGACCGACATGCACCTGCCGCTCTACATGGCGCGCGACAGCCAGCGCGCGCTCGATCGCCTCGTCTCGGACTGTCAGCGCGATCCAGTCTGCCGACAGCAATTCCCCGATCTAGCCACAACCATCCGCGAGTTGTGGGCCACCCTGGCCAGCCGGCCCCTGGTGTCGTTCACGCACCCGCGGACGGGCCAACCCGAGCGTGTGGCCGTGTCGCAACGCCTCGTTGCCGGCATCGTGTTCCAGGCGTTGTACGTGCCTGAAGTCGCGTCGCTCCTGCCACGGCTGTTGACCGACGCCGCGGCAGGACAATACCAGGGCCTGTTCGCGCTGGCGTTCTCGCGCGACCTGCCGAAGGGCGGCATGAGCGACGGGATGTTCCTGTCGGTCGTATGCGCGGAGGACCTGCCGCGCATCGGCGCGGAGGAGATCGCCCGCGAAACGGCCAACCGCTTCATCGGCTCGGTCATGTTCGACACGCAGATGAAGCCGTGCGAGTTCTGGCCGCGAGGCTCGATCGGCGATGACTACTACGCGCCAGTCGCTTCCGATCGCCCGGTGCTCATCTTCTCGGGCGCCGACGACCCGGTTACGCCGCCGTCCTGGGGTGAACAGGTCGCGGCTCACCTCCCGCGGTCGAAGCACTTCGTGGTTCCGGGTGCTGGCCACATCACCCTCATGCGGGGTTGTGTGCCCGAGATGGTGATGGCGTTCCTGGATCGGGCGAGCGCCGACGGTCTGGATGGCGCGTGCTTGACGACGCTGTCGCGGCCGCCGTTTTTCACGAACTACACCGGTCCGGTCCGTCCGTGATTGCGATACGGGAGGTTCGGAAGCGATTCGGCGCCGTCGACGCGGTCCGGCGTGTGACGTTCGATGCCGCCGACGGTACCGTAACCGGTCTGCTCGGGCCAAACGGTGCCGGCAAGACCACCACGCTGCGGATGTTGACCGGTCTGATGACGCCGGACGGCGGCACCATCCACGTGGACGGCACCAATGTCTTCGCCGATCCGCTGGCCGCACAGCGCCTGATGGGCGTCCTTCCCGATTCGCGCGGCCTCTATCCGCGGCTGACGGCTCGCGAGCACGTCCAGTATTTCGGCCGGCTGCATGGGCTGGGCGGGACGGATCTGACCTCGCGCGTCGATCGACTGATTCACCGTTGCGGTCTCGATACCCTCGCCGACCGACGGGTCGCCGGCTTCTCACAAGGCGAACGGATGAAGGTCGCGATTGCTCGGGCGCTCGTGCATCAGCCGCGCCACGTGATCCTCGACGAGCCGACCAACGGCCTGGATGTGATGAGCACCCGCGCCGTCCGGGACCTGATTCGCGGGCTGCGTCAGGAGGGCTGCTGCGTCATCTTCTCGAGCCACATCATGCAGGAGGTGTCGGCCCTCTGCGATCGAATCGTCGTGATTGCCCAGGGCACTGTGGTGGCCGACGGCACGCCCGACGATCTCCGCCGGCAGACGGGGCGCAGCGATCTCGAGGATGCGTTCGTCGCGCTGGCTGGTCTCGATGCGGAGCCGGCGACATGACGCCGTTCAGACTCGCCTGGGTCGTATTCAGGAAAGAGCTGCTCGACGGAGCACGAGACCGGCGGTCGCTTCTGACGCTGCTGTTCTCGGCGGTCGTGACGCCGCTGCTGTTCGGCGCCATGTTCACCGTCATCGCCGAGCGGCGGAAGAGCGCCGACGAGGTCGCGCTGCCGATCGCCGGCGCGGAACATGCCCCGGCGTTCGTCGACTGGCTGAAACAGCAGACCGGCGTCATCGTCGTCACGGCGCCCGCCGATGCCGAGCGCGCCGTGCGCGATCGCACCGAAGACGTCGTTCTCATCATCGACAAGGACTTCGACCGCAACATGGCGCGAGCCCAGCCGGCGCCGGTCAAGCTGGTGAGCGACGTCACCCGGGACAACGCCAGACCAAAAGTGGCGCGCGTGCGCAGTCTGATTGCCGGTTATTCGCAGATGATCGGCGGGCTGCGCCTCATCTCACGCGGCGTGGCCCCGCTCGTCGCTACCGCCATCCGCATCGAAGAGGTCGAGGTCTCGAGTTCGCAGCAGCGACTCGCGGCGCAGCTGAGCATTCTGCCGCTGCTGCTGGTGCTGGCGGCTCTCACCGGCGGCATGCAGATCGCAATCGATTCGACGGCGGGGGAGCGCGAACGTGGGTCGCTCGAGCCGCTCCTTCTGAATCCCGTCCCGGCTTCGTCGCTGGCGGTTGGCAAGTGGCTGGCAGCGTCGCTCTTCGGCTTTGGCGCGGTCATCTTTTCCATGCTGCTGACGATCAACGTCATGCGGCGCGTCCCCTGGCACGATCTCGGCGTGCGGTTCACCGTCAGCGACGCCGATCTCCTGAGCTTGCTCGCGCTCGTGTTGCCGGCGGCGCTGTTTCTGAGCGCGCTGTTGCTCTTCGCGTCCACCTTCGCGCGGTCGTTCAAAGAGGCGCAAGGGTATCTGACGATTCTGATGCTCGTGCCGCTGTTGCCGGGGATGGTCTCGACCGCCTATCCGCTGTCGGATCGGCCGTGGCTCGCGCCGGTGCCGATTCTCGGACAGTACGCGTTGGCGGCCGACGTGCTGGGCGGAAAGCCACCGGCACTCGCGTCATACGTCATTGCCGCCGTGGTGGTCGTAGTTCTGGCGCTGGCGCTCGTCGCGCTGACGGCGCGACTGCTTCGCCGCGAGTCGATCGTCTTTGGCCGCTGACCCGGCGGTCTGCGATACGATGGCGGCATGGCCGATGCCTTCGATCTGGACGCCTATCTCCGGCGCACAGGCGCGGCGCCGCCACTCTCCGCCGACGCCGACGCGTTGAAACGGCTGCATCGCGCGCATGTTCAGGCAATTCCGTTCGAGAACCTGGACATCCAGATGGGGCTGCCCATCGAGATTGATGCCGCGGCCGTGCAGGCAGCCCTCGTCGACCGCCGTCGGGGTGGGTACTGCTTTCAACAGAACGGTCTCTTCCGGCTCGTGCTGAACGCCGTTGGCTTCGCACCGCGGTCACGGACGGCGCGCGTACGGCTCGACTCGAATGGATCCATACGGCCCCGAACTCACATGACTCTGGTTGTGCCGATCGCTGGCGACGATTGGCTGGCGGACGTCGGATTTGGCGGCAGCGGCCTCGTCGAGCCGATCGTCATGGGAGGGGAGCCGGTGACCCAGGACGGCTGGACGTATCGAACCGTTCGCGACGGGGCCTTGCACGTGCTGCAGCGTGCGCAGAGCGCCGAGTGGGAGGATCTCTACGCCTTCTCCGACGAAGACGCGGCGCCAGTCGACTTCGTGATGGGCAACTGGTTCACGAGCACCTATCCGGAGAGCAACTTCGTTCGCAGCCTCACCGCACAACGCACCGTCGGCGGCACGCGACATATCCTCCGGAATCTCACCTACATGGTCGGAGCCAACGGCGAGTGGACGTCGCGCGAGATTTCGCGATCAGAGCTGGTGCCCCTGCTGCGCGACGTCTTTGGCCTGGACGTTCCGTTGGATGCCCGCTTCCGTGCGATCGATGGCAGGCTCTAGGCTCGGGCTTCAGGTCGTACCCGAGGCCTCTGAGGCCTGAAGCCCAAAGCCTGAAGGCTGTTCACATCTGCAATCTGAATTCTGCAATCTGCACTGTCACGGCTGCCCTTGCGTGGTCGGCCTGATCTCCGTGTCGGGCAGTGCAAACGCCAGGTACTCGGCCTGCGTATTGCCACCGCCGGCCGCGATGATGATGTACTGCTTGCCGTCGACCAAGTAAGTCATCGGCGATCCCGTCTGGCCGGCCGGCATCCACACCGAACCGACGTTTTCGCCCGTTCGTTTGTCGTAGGCGCGCAGCATTGCGCCGCGGGGGCGCCCGGGTGGCAAGGTCACCTGCCGATCGCCGAGCACGACGAGCGTCTTGGTCACCATCAATCCGATGCTGCCGCCTTGTCCGGTGCGCGGGATGTTCATGCCGCGCAGCGCCGGATGATTGCGGATGTTGTCGGGCGTTTCGCCATGCGCGACCTGCCACATCAACTCACCGCGATCGAGGTTGATCGCCGACAGCACCCCGTACGGCGGCTTCACTATCGGCAGGCCTTGAACGTTCAGGCCACCGCCGCCGCCACCACCGCCGCCGCCATCGGGCTCGTCGCCCGCGGCCCCACGCCCGGCCCCACCGGCTGCGCCGCCGCGTCCGCCGCGGCCACGCGCCGCGCCCAGACTCTCGCGAGTCTCGCCGTTCATGCTGCCGAAGGCACCAGTCTCGGGGCCGCCGGTGCGGCCGCCGCCCGATGTGAACTTCGCGTCGCCGCGCTCGGGCGGAATCGCCTGGACGTTGGTGCCGCCGACCGCCGAATTACCCGCTTGCGCGAATACGATGTGCATTTCAGGGTCGTACGACGCGCCTGGCCAGTTCGTGCCGCCAGAGGCGTTTCCGACGTTGATCGCGCCAAGCGGCCCGCTGGGCTGACCGCCGAGCGCCGGCGGGACATACGGCGTTTCGAGCCACCGATAGCGCTTGAGCAACTCGAGCGCCTGGTTGCGCATGTCCGGCGTGAAGTCGATGAGGTCGTCCTTTTTGAGGTGCGTACGTGCGTAAGCGGGCGGCTTCGATGGGATGGGTTGCGTTGGCGACGCTTTTTCGCCTGGCACATCACTGGCCGGGACCGGCGTCTCCGGCATCGGCCAGATGGGCTGACCGGTGATGCGGTCGAAGACGTACAGGTAGCTTTGCTTCGACGGGACCGCCACGACCTTCCGCGGCTTGCCGTCAATCATCACGTCCGCCAGGAGCGGCGCCGACGACATGTCGTGATCCCAGATCGGGTGGTGGACGAACTGGAAGTGCCACTTGCGGACCCCGGTCTTCAAATCCACGGCAACCAGAGTCTCGGCAAAAAGGTTGGCGCCCGGTCGATCGCCGCCGTAGAGATCGACGGTCGGCGTCTCGACCGGCAGGTAGACGAGCCCGGCTTCCTCGTCGACGGTGATCTGCGTCCAGACTCCCGTATTGCCCATGTAGTACCAGGAATCGTTCTCCCAGGTTTCGTGGCCGAATTCGCCTGGACCGGGCATCGTGTTGAACCGCCACAACTGCTTGCCGGTCCGCACGTCGAACGCGCGCACCATGCCTTTGGTGTTGTTCACGCGGCGGTAGTTCAGCCCTTCGAGGAACGAAGAGCCGACGATGACGATGTCGCCGGTGACGGTGGGCGTGGAGTGCAGACCGATTTCGCCTTCGACGAGGTCGATCTGCTTCTGCTCCTTGCTGCCTTTGGTGCCCATGAACGCGCCGACCTTCAGATCGATGATCCCGTTTTTTCCGAAGGACGGAACCGGCTGGCCGGTCTTGGCATTCAGCGAGACCAGCTGGTAGCCGATCGTCACGTAGATGATGCGTTCGTCGCCCTTGCCATCGGTCCAGTACGACACGCCGCGGCCCGACAACCGTCGCGGCGCCACTTCGGCGCGCCGGCCTTCGTTGATCGAGTGCTTCCATCGGAGCTCGCCGGTCTTGGCGTTGAGCGCGACGACCGATCGCCGCCCGCCGCCGCCTCCCGTCGCATAGACGACGCCCTTGACCATCAGCGGCGTGCCTTCGAGGTTGAACTCGGGACGCGGGCCGAGGTTGGCGGTGCTGAATCGCCATGCAACCTCGAGCTTGTTGAAGTTCGCAGCGTTGATCTGGTCGAGGGGCATATACTTCGAGCCCTTGACGTCGGCGGTGTAGTGTGTCCATTCGCCGTTTTTCGTGCTGGGCTGCCCGGTGGACTGGCCAGTGACGCCAGGCATCCACCACACGCCGATGATGGCGACGACACCGAGGGGGAAAACTCTGCGGAATAAAAAGGTAGTAGTCATCGGCTTATGGACCCGGCAGAGATGAAGTCAAGCAGGCAGGCTGGCCCGGCGGCCGCCGCTTGACGCACAATGGCATTCTTCTTACTTGGAGGAGCGGACGATGCGCCGATGGGCGACGCAAGCGGTGACAACGGCTGTGATAGCGGGCGCGATGATGCTGGGCGGGACCGCCGCCGGACATGCAGCGCAGCAGAAAGATCCTTCGGCGACGAGTGGCTGGGTGAAGCTGCCGGCTGCGGGTGCGACATCAGCGGACGCGTACGTCACGGTCGACAACCCCGGCATGTACGCCATCTATCTGCTGTCGGCATCCTCTGATGTTGCCGGGAGCGTCGAACTGCGTCAGACCGGCAAGGACGCGGCCCTGGAAGAGGTGACCGTGCCGGCGTACGGCGCCCTCGAGATGGATGCCAAGGGCGTCCACCTGCTGTTGAAAGATCTGAAGAAACCGCTTGCCGAAGGTGACAAGGTCAACCTGACGGTCGTCACCGAGCTGGGGGTAAAGCTCAACGTGCAGGCGACCGTGAAAAAGGAGTAGCGCAGGTCGCGCGTGGCTCCTGCACCTCCTGAGGTCGTTGGCGCGCTCGCGCACATCCTGCGCGAGGTGCTGCATGGTCCACCTGGCAGTGATGCCTGGCTGTTGAACCGGGGCGACCGGGGCTTGCTGGCTTCGCTCGCCCAGCTTTCCGCGAGCGAGGCGAGTCAGACGAACGCCGCCGGCTCGTCGATCGCCGCCCACGCCGAACACCTTCGCTACGGACTCAGCCTGATGAACCGGTGGATGGCCGGTGAGGATGGCTTCGCGACAGCGGATTGGGCCGCCGCCTGGCGACGGCCTCGTGTGTCAGACGCCAAGTGGGCCACGCTGCTGCAGGACCTCGGCGAGGAAAGCCGGCAGTGGCTCGCGGCGGTCGCGGCGCCCGCGCGGTGGGACGATGCGACCATCAAGGGCATCATCGCCAGCACCGCGCATCTTGCCTATCATCTCGGCGCAATCCGTCAGATGAGCGCGCGCGCCGCCGGACCGCGCCAGGCGCTGTAACTCGCGTCTGTTACTCGCCCGGTTTCAGGCCGGGCCGCTCGACGATCTCGATGCGCGCGCCAGCAGGTCCCGCGACGTACGAGAACTTGATCGCCGGACCGTTGGGCAGCGTCAGCGGCCGCGGCTCCGAGGTCACCGTCACCCCTTTACCACGCAGATCATCGATCGTCTTGGCGAGCGGTCCAGTGGAGCGCCAGCCGATGTGATCGATGGCACGGCCCTCGCTGGGCTCGGCGGCGCCCTGCTGCACGAGGATCCACATATCGCTGAAGCCTGGCGCGCTGTACTTCATCGCGTCGAGCCGGCCTTTGAGCTTGGTCCGCTGGCCGCCGAACTTGGCGAGCAGCCAGGCGAACACTTCTTCGGTGTTCGGGCCGCGCATGTGGACGTGATGGAGGCCGAGCAACTCAGGGTCCTGCACGACCTCGATGCGCGTGCCCCACGGATCCTCGACGAACGCCAGCTTGAAGAGTCCCGGCACGTCGCGGGCCGGCGTCACGACCTTGACGCCTGCGCTCTCGAATTCCTTCATCTTGGCATCGAGATCGGCGACTGAAAATCCGACGTGATCGACCGCGCTGCCGGTGCTGGGCTTGGCGTCGGCCTTCGGCAGGAACATGAAGCGGGTGCTGCCGAACATGAGCCGATCCGGCGCCTCGGTGATCCGCCTGCCGCCGAAGTTCTTCTCGTACCAGTTGGCCGCCGCGGCCGTATCGGGCACGTTGATGTGTATGTGATCGTACGGCAGGGTCGGTGTCTGCGCTCGCGCAGAGGCGGCGGCGATGAGGGCCGATCCCAGGAAGAGCGTCGTCGGAACGATCTGGCGCATGTGACTGCTCCTTGAGCGAACGGATGAGTGTAGATCAGCCGAAGACTTGTGCCGCCGTCGTTACGTACGGACGTTATACTTTGAGAGCGATGCCTTCATTTGGAACGATCTTGAAGCGGACCCGAGAGGACCGCCGCGTGTCAATCGACGATGTCGCACGGGAGACGCGGCTGTCGAAGCGGTATCTGACGGCGCTCGAAGCGGAAGAGATCGTCAGGCTGCCGGGCGGCACCTATAACCGGTCGTATCTCCGCACCTATGCCACCTTCCTGGGTCTGGACGCCGAGCCGCTGCTTCGCCTATACGCCGCCGAAGAGGCCCGCCAGCTCGACGCCCAGGTGGATCTGCTCGCGACGATGAACCGGACCATCGATCGACGGAAACACGCGCCGGCCGGCGATACGAAGTCAGGCGCGGTCCGCGCGAAGCCGGCGACGATCGCGACGGTTGCGGTGGTCTCGTTCCTGGTGATCGCGCTCGCCGCTGGAGTCGTCTGGTACACACGTTGGCCGCCCACCGGAACGGTTGAGATTGAGCCAGCCGAACAAGCGGTGGCAGCCCTGTCGGCCACATCCGCGCCTGACGCGTCGCCGCAGGAAACGGCGGCGTCGTCTGGCAAGGAGCCGCGAAAGAATCCGGCGCGGCCGTCAGACCGATCGCGGGAGCCTGTCGAGCGCGTCTTGCAAGCGATCAATGGAGGATCGCACCTCTCCATTTCC
>JBKPSC010000110.1:0-6589 GCA_046734915.1 Acidobacteriota bacterium
AGCAGCGTCAACACGGGTGCATCGAGAATCGGGTTACTTGCGGCCGATGACGAGTGGCGTGGATGTTGCGGAAGCCCGGCGCAGGTCCGAAGGAGGTCGCCATGTCACGAGCCGGCGTTGGAATGGTCGTCGAGAAGCTGCTCACCGATGAGCACCTGCGCGTCTGTTTTACGCTCGATCCCAAGGAAACGCTGTTCGAGCTGTGCGTGCATGGCTTCGATCTCACCCGAGACGAAGTCGAGTTGTTCTGCCGGACAGACGCTCGCGTGTGGTCGTTGCGTAAGACCGTGAGCGGAGTGGCATAACCCATGGCTATTCAGATTGATTCATGTGCGACGCAGGAAACGATCGTGGTGAATACCCGCGCGAGCGTCTATGAGCTGATCGTGCTTCGGGGCGAGGACGGAGACGTGCTGGTGCGCGGCGGCAGCCAATTCATGGACTTCCGCCGCGTTGTGTTTCTCGGTTCGACCGCAGACGGCCGTTCGCTCCAAACGCGCACAATCGCGATCGGGCGCCGCATGCAGTTCGTTTATGGTGACCGGCTCGTCATGACCTCGCCAGTCCAGTCGTTCTCCTGGCGTCCCACGGGTGCCGTATCGGGAGCCGCGCTGACATTTGACGTCACCGAGACCAGCGCATGATGACCACGCGCGTTCCGCATCGAGAAATTCAACCACACGCGGCCGCGCCTGACCGTCACGTGTCCGTTTCGCTCCCGCCGGAGACGATTGTTGAAGGCGTGCGGCGTCTCGGATGGGTGGCGCTCGTCTACGCCATTGGGAATGTCACGGGGCCATTCGCCAGAGTTGTGCTGTCGGCTGTCGAGGGACGGATCGATGCATCTGACTTCGGCATCCCGGACCTGTTCGGCGTCGCGGCGGTGATCGTCGCATTCGCCATGTTCGCGACCGTTCGCCGGGGCACTGTGTCGTCACGGCGGCTGCTCGATCTCGGTCTGGTGTTCCAGATCGCCGGCACGCTGGGCATCGCCGTCCCCGAGTTCTGGCGCGGACTGCCGCAAACTCCTGACGGCTGGTTCCTGGTTCCTGGTGAATGCGTGTGGATCATCGCCTATCCGCTGCTCGTGCCGAACACGCCGAGGAAGATTCTCGTCGCATCGCTCCTCGCGGCGTCAGTGGGCCCGGCAACACTCGCCATCTCCTCAGCCGCAACTCGGACGTCCGTCGTCCGGCCGCTCGATGCCGCGTCGTATTTCCTCACGTCGACGTACCTGTGCGCCATCATCGCGTTCGTGATCGCCCGCATCACTTACCGCGTCAACCTGCGGTTGAACGATGCGCGTGAAATCGGCAGCTACGCGCTGATCGAGCAGATTGGCGCCGGCGGCATGGGTGAAGTCTGGCGGGCGCAGCATCGTCTACTGGCGCATCCGGCCGCGATCAAGCTCATACGCAGCAGTATGCTCGGCGAGAATCTACGGGCACGCGAGGCGGTCGTGCGGCGTTTCGAGCGCGAAGCCCGCGACACGGCCGCCCTCGGCTCCACACACACGATCGACGTCTACGATTTCGGTCTGACGGAGGAGGGGGACTTTTACTACGTGATGGAGCTACTCCGGGGTCTCAGTGTCGAGCGATTGGTGCGAGAATTCGGGGCGGTGGACCCAGGTCGAACGGTGTACTTGCTGCGGCAGGTCTGTCATTCGCTTGGCGAGGCCCACACTCGTGGTCTGATCCACCGCGACGTCAAGCCCGCGAACATCATGGTCTGCCGGCTCGGTCCCGACGATGACTTCGTGAAAGTGCTGGACTTTGGTCTGGTGAAGCATGCCGCTGGCGGGGAGACGGTCACGATGCTATCCATGGAAGGGACCGCTATAGGAACACCAAGCTACATGGCGCCGGAAATCGCGCTCGGTGATTCCAACGTGGACGGCCGTACCGACATCTACTCCCTGGGTTGTGTCGCGTATTACATGCTCACCGGCCAACAGGTCTTCTCGGGTGATACGCCCGTCGCCACCGCCCTCGCGCACGTACAAGATATGCCGGTTGCACCAAGGCTGCGTTCTGAATCTGATATTCCTCCAGCGCTCGATGCGCTGATTCTGGAGTGTCTGGCAAAAGATCCCACTGCAAGGCCAGCGTCGGCTGCGGTTCTGAGCGAGAGGCTCGCGGCGACGGTCGCTGCGGATGCATGGACAGTGAACGCCGCGCACGCGTGGTGGGAGCGCCACCAGCCGCTCGCTCGGTTCCAGCCCGTGGGTGCGGCTGCAGAGGAACGCACGGTCACGGATGTCGTTCGACTGCGCCGCCGGCCTGACAACGCAGCGCTCACAGGCGTCAGCGCCAGTTGATCACAACCCCCAACTGACGAGCACAGCCGGCCTCTCGCGCTCCGCGTCGTCAGCTCTGCTGACAAGACTCGCATCGTCCCGACTACGCCTTGGGTTACCCATCGTGTGCTTCCCCATGCTCACGTAAGACGCGAATGACCAGTCGATGAATGCTCCAGGTCGATTGCATTCGCCTCAGCTCCTTGAAGAAACGTAAGCGAGTTCTTCAACGAGGTCTCGAGAGCCTTGAGATAAGCAGGTGCGATGGCGCGCTCACGCGCCGGTACGCAACATGCTCCTCTCGACAGGAGTCATCGCACGCTGAGACCTCTTCTTCGTTGTCACTCATGGCCAAATCATCTCGACAGGCAAAGACGCGCCGGAACACAAGCACTGTACGAAACAGCCGAACGACTGTGAGCGGTCCGGCCGAGCCAGACGCGTCAGGCGCCGGCGACATCGTCGCCGAGAAAACGGCGGGAACGCAGGACCTCGCGTCGACGTTTCCCTTCAATCGGAACAAGGCGGCCGAATACGACTCCGACGCTTCGCTCGCGCCTCCGGAGGGTGCCTCGGCCAAGCCCGGCGATCCGATTGTCGGGGCCAGTACCGTCACCGAGCGGAACGGATCCGACAAGGTCGGCAGCGGCGGTCCGAAGATCGGTCAGAACCCGACCGTTGGTCCGCTCGATCGCGTGCGCGTCGATTCGACTGACCGCACGCTGACGACCAATCAGGGCGTTCCTATCGCCGACAATCAGAACTCGCTGAAGGCGGGCCTCCGCGGCCCGACGCTTCTCGAAGACTTCGTCCTTCGCGAGAAGATCACGCATTTCGATCACGAGCGCATCCCTGAGCGGATCGTCCATGCGCGCGGCTCGGCCGCGCATGGCTTCTTCGAGTGTACGAACGCCATTCCAACGTTCACGCGCGCCTCACTCTTCGGTGAGGTCGGGAAGCAGACACCCGTGTTCGTTCGCTTTTCAACGGTCCTGGGCGAACGCGGCTCGACCGATACCGCGCGCGATGTGCGTGGGTTTGCCGTGAAGTTCTACACGGATGAAGGGAATTGGGATCTCGTCGGCAATAACATCCCGGTCTTTTTCATCCAGGACGCGATGAAGTTTCCCGACCTCGTCCACGCCGCCAAGCCAGAGCCGCACTTCGCGATGCCGCAAGCAGCGTCGGCGCACGATACCTTCTGGGACTTTGCGTCACTGATGCCGGAGATCACCCACATGCTGATGTGGGCGATGTCCGATCGCGCGATTCCGCGCAGCTACCGCACGATGCAGGGCTTTGGCGTACACACCTATCGCCTGGTCAACGCCAAGGGCGAATCGCACTTCGTCAAATTCCATTGGAGTCCCAAGGCCGGCACGCATTCACTGGTGTGGGATGAGGCAGTCAAAATCTCCGGCGCAGATCCTGATTTCCACCGTCGCGACTTGTGGGAAGCGATCGAGGCCGGTGCCTATCCGGAATACGAGCTGGGTCTCCAGATCTTCACGGAAGAACAGGCGGAAGAGTTCACCTTCGACGTGCTCGACGCGACCAAGATCGTTCCCGAGGAGCTCGTTCCGATCGTCCCAGTCGGCCGGCTGGTGCTGAATCGGAATCCCGACAACTTCTTTGCCGAAACGGAGCAAGTGGCGTTCTGCGTCGCACACGTCGTCCCCGGCATCGACTTCTCGAACGATCCGCTGCTGGCGGGCCGCATCCATTCGTATGTCGACACGCAGATCTCGCGCCTGGGCGGACCGAACTTCCACGAGATTCCGATCAACGCCCCAATCGCGCAGGTCCACAACAACCAGCGTGACGGTATGCATCGTCAAGCGATCCATCGCGGGCGAGTCTCGTACGAGCCCAACTCTCTTGGCGGCGGCTGCCCGTTTCAGGCGGGCAAGGTTGGTTTCGTCTCGTTCCCGGAGCCGCGCGACACCGGCGACCACAAAGTGCGCGGGAAGGCCGAACGCTTCGCCGATCACTACGCCCAGGCCACGTTGTTCTGGAACAGCCAGACCGACGCCGAGAAACAGCACATCGTCAACGCGTTCCGATTCGAGCTGTCGCGCGTGCAAACACCGGCGGTGAGAGAGCGGATGGTGTCGGGCCTGATGAATGTGGCGACGGAACTGGCCGAAGGCGTGGCGACCGGGCTCGGCATCCGCAAGATGCCGGCGCCGATGCCGAAAGTCTTGAAACACAAGGTCACCCCGGAAGTGTCGGTGTCACCCGCGCTGTCGTTGTTTGCACGACCCGGCGACGGTAGCATCCGCACGCGGCGCGTGGCGATGCTTGTGGCGAATGGGTGTGACGGCAAGCCGCTCCTGACCCTCGCCGATCGGCTGACTAAAGAAGGTGCGGTCCCGCGCTTCGTGTCGACGACGCTCGGTGCCGTGAAATCCGCCGCCGGCGAGGACATCGAGGTGGACATCAGCCTGGAGGCGGCGCCGGCTGTTCTCTACGACGCGATCGTCCTGCCCGATGGCGCTGAGGCCGTCAAGGCATTACGTGCCGACGGTCGCACGCTGGAATTCATCAAGGACCAGTACCGTCATTGCAAACCGATTCTCGCGCTGGGTGCGAGCGATCAGCTACTCAAGGCCTGCGGAATAGATGTAGCGCTAGCCAACGGCCAACCGGATCCCGGCGTGATCGCAACGAAGGACGTGAGCAAGGCGAGCGAGGGGTTCATCGCGGCGATCGCAAAACATCGGCACTTCGAGAGAGAAACCGATCCACCGCGCGTCTGATGGACGGCGCGGCGGCACACATCACCACAAGGAGAGACGACATGGCTGAAGCAGGCACACTCCACGACATGTTCATTGACGAACTGCGCGACACGTACGACGCCGAGAAACAGCTGACCAAAGCGCTGCCCAAGTTGGCGAAGTCCTCGTCGAACCCGAAGCTGCGTCAGGCGTTCGAGAGCCATCTCCAAGAGACGCACGGCCAGATCGCCCGCTTGGAACAAGTGTTCCAGAGCTTGGACGAAAAGGTGCGCGGCAAGCACTGCGACGGCATCGCCGGGATCATCGAAGAAGGCAAGTCGATCATGGACGAGGACCTCGAAGAGACCACGATGGATGCCTGCCTGATCGCCGCCGGCCAGCGCGCCGAGCATTACGAGATGGCGGCGTACGGCACGCTGGTCGCGTGGGCGCAGGCGATGGGTCACACCGAGGCCGCCAAGCTTCTACAGCAGACGCTCGACGAAGAGAAGGCCGCCGACAAGAAGCTGTCCGGGTTGGCTGAAGGCGGCATCAATCAAAGTGCGGCCGACGCGGCGCACGCTGACGATGACGAGGAACCGGTCGGCGCCGGCGCCAGCAGTGCGAGAAAGAATTCGGGTCGACGCTAGCGCTGACGAATAACCGCGCCGCGGCCGGGGCGCCTCAATCGAAAGAATAGCCGGCGAAAAAGATCTCGGACGGCTTGTCGTCACGGTAGGCGACGATGTAGACGCCCTGGCCGCGCTCGAGCGCTTCGAATAAGTCCTCGTTCGACTCAATCATCTCGCGCGTCGGCTTGCTCGTGCCGAACAGGTCCACCAAATCGTCATCGGACAGCGGCGTCACCGCACCGTAATCTGGCTCGTCGGCTACCCTTTCCATATCGAGAATCGATCGGGTACCGTCGGCATCCGCGTCCTCGATGGCGTCTTCAATTGACGCGTGCTGCGCACCCGGCCCGGGAGCGCTGGCGTCGACGGGAAACTCCAAGAAAGGTGTGACGGGATTGTAGCGGCCGGCCTGGAATTCGCGCCGTCGCAGCGACTGCAACGCCCCGTTGATATCGGCTTGATACGGTACGAAGTAATACCAAGGCTCTCCGCCCATTGCGCACCTCCACCTGTGTCAGCTTGCCGTCAGTTTCCACGCCCTGATTCGTCCGACGTTGCGAGCATCGATCGGTTCGATCTCGGAGCAACGCGCCTGGTGCCGCTCGTCGAGCTGTTGATGAAAGGCGTTGCTGAGCACCACCTCACCGGGACCGGCGAGACTCAGTAAACGCGAGGCCACATTGATACAGTCGCCGATCGCGCCGATGTGGAGTCGGCTAAAAGGGCGGAGCGAGACGATCTGCAGATCCCCGAGCGCAATCCCCACATGCAGCCCAGAGGCGCTCTGCACACGATCGATTCGACGTTGCCAGTGTTGTGACACCGACTCGCCAATTCTGCAGAGCGCGCGAGCGGTCTCGAGGACGGCGTCGGTAAATCCCTCGGGATGATCCGGAATGCCAAAGAGCCCAATCACTTCGTCGCCGGCAAACTGGTAC
>JBKPSC010000111.1:0-6020 GCA_046734915.1 Acidobacteriota bacterium
TGGGTAGGTAGGTTAAGCGCATGCGGTTGGCGCTGTGGAACCCGACTGGGCGCAGTTCTCGAGACAAGTAGGCTCGCCACTGCTTTCACGCGAAGAGCGCGCTTGAACGCTCGTGAAACGGGGCCCAGGGTCCGCTTTCTCGGCTCGAACCGGGATTCGATACCTCGGGAAAGCCGTTTTTGCGAGTATTCCGCTTAGCGGTGAAGGACATGATTCTCAGCGCCCTCGCGGGGGTTGGGGACGAGCAATACCTGCAGGAGCAGGCCAAAAGGAACCCCGTGGCGTTTCTGAGCCTCCTGGGGCGTCGGAGATGTCGGTCGAAAGCATTCGGGATGGTTACGAGAACCGTTCGGCAGGCACGACGCTATGACTGCAGCGATCTGCCGTGGAGATTCTTCTGGGCGAGCGGATTCCTGACGCCGCTCCAGATCGTGCGTCCGTCCTTCCGGAAGGCATCGAAGCTGTAGGTCGTTGGCTCTTCCTTGAATAACCAATTCATGAACGACCCCTCGGGCGACGCTACGCAGGCGTGACTCTACGCAGTGGTCACGGCCGCCTTGTCAGTGGCGACCCCCATCATTGTGCGGCTCCGTCCGATCCACAGGATAGCGATCGCGGCGGTGGCGGACAGGCCGACGAGAGGCAACAACGCCATCGTGAAACTGCCGGCGGCGTCCTTGATGAGGCCCATCACGTAGGTCGTGCCGAATCCGGCCAGGTTGCTGACGGCATTGATCTGCGCGAGCCCGGCGGCCGCGGTCCCCGCGGAGAGCCACTCCGTGGACACGGCCCAGACAGGGCCCTTGCCCGCGTAAATCCCGATCACGGCCAGGCTCAGGATCACGACAATGGAGAAGAGCGAGTCGAAGACGAGCGCCGACGTCAGGCTGAGCGCCGTCAGCATCAGCGGAAGAGAGGCGTGCCAGATCCGCTCGCCCGTCCGGTCAGAATGCCGCCCGACCCACACCATGATCACGGACGCGAGCGCGAACGGAATGGAATTGAGCAGGCCGGTCTGGATGTTGGTGAGACCGTACGACTTGATGATCTGCGGCTGCCACAGCTGGAGACCGCTGCTGACGGCCGTGCTTCCCGCGAGCACCACCGCGAGCACGAGCACGTGCTTGTTCCAGAGGACGCGCCACAGGCTCAATTGATCAACCGGACGCGCCCGGCGGCTGTCCTCGCGAAGACGCGTCAGCAGCCATTCGCGTTCGTCGGTGCGCAGCCACTTCGCGTCGCGCGGATGGTCGCTCAGCACCACGAGGCACATGAAGCCGAGAAGGACCGCGGGCACCGCCTCGAGGATGAACATCCACTGCCATCCGTGAAGGCCCATCCAGCCTTCGGTTTCGAGGAGCGCCGCCGAGATCGGCGAGCCGAGAAAACTCGACACCGGTATCGCCACGGTGAACCATCCGATGATGCGCGCGCGGTACTCGGCAGGGAACCAATAGGTGATGTACAAAATGACGCCAGGAAAAAACCCAGCCTCCGCGGCGCCCAGGAGAAAACGCATCAGATACAGGGATCGCGGACCAGTGACGAGAGCCATCGCGCCGGCGAGGATGCCCCACGTGATCATGATACGCGCGATCCAGCGGCGCGCCCCGAGCCGCTCGAGCAGGAGATTGCTCGGCACCTCGCACAGGAAGTACGAGACGAAGAAGATGCCGCCGCCGAATCCGAAAATGGTCGGCGACAGTCGAAGGTCCCTCACCATGTCGAGCGCCGCGAATCCGAGATTCACGCGATCGACGAAGGACACGAAGTAGCAGACCATCAGGAACGGAACGATGCGGAGCGCCACGCGCCGCATCGTGCGTACCTCTACCGTGTGTGTGGCGGTCTCCGGGTTCGGCATTTGACGGCCTCGACCGAGGATTCTACAATCCCCGCGATTTTTCTTGCGGTCCTCCCTTCAGCCGAGCGCGACATGGCCTCCCCTGAGGCGCCAGACCCGAATCCCCACGTTCCGGACTACGTCGCGCCGGCCATGGCCTGCGACGCCCACTGCCACGTGTTCGGTCCCGCGGCAACGTTCCCATATGCGCCGAATCGCGCGTACACGCCCCAGGATGCTCCGAAGGAGCGCCTGGCCGCTCTCCATCAGGTGCTCCGGATCGAGCGCGCCGTCATCGTTCAGGCAAGCTGTCATGGCACGGACAATCGCGCGATGCTCGATGCCATCGCGCACAGTGGCGGCCGCTACCGCGGTGTCGCGATCGTGGACGAGACATTCGGCGACGCCGACTATGCCGCGCTGCATGCTGGTGGCATCCGAGGCGTCAGGTTCAATTTCGTCCGGCATCTTGGCGGCATGCCCGACATGAACGTGTTTCACCGCGTGGTTCAACGGATCGTTCCGCTTGGCTGGCATCTGATCGTTCACCTCGATGCGGTTGATATCATCGAACTTTCCAGCCTTCTTCGATCGGTTCCCGTGCCGTTCGTCGTCGATCATATGGGCCGGGTGAAAGCCAGCGAGGGTGTCGCGCAGCCGGCGTTTCGCGCGCTGCTGGATCTGATGCGGCTCGAGAACTGCTGGGTGAAGGTGTGCGGCGCCGAGCGTGTTTCGACAGCCGGCCCTCCATTTCACGATGCCATACCCTTTGCGAAGGCCGTCATCGAGACCGCCCCCGATCGCGTGCTGTGGGGCACCGACTGGCCGCATCCGAACGTCGGCCGCCACATGCCGAACGACGGAGATCTGCTGGACCTGGTGCCGCTGATGGCCCTTGATGAAGCGATGCGGCACAAGCTGCTCGTCGAGAATCCCGCCAGACTGTACGATTGGACGTGACCGTGTCCGCCGCTCAACCACAATCCGCCGCAACACCCCATACAGCCGTCGTCGTGAGCGCCCATTCAGCAGACTTCGTCTGGCGCGCCGGCGGCGCGATCGCACTCTACGCGGAGCGCGGCTGGGAAGTGACGGTCGTCTGTCTGTCGTACGGCGAGCGCGGCGAATCCGCAAAGCTCTGGCGCGAAGCCGACATGACCATGGAACGTGTGAAGGCGGCGCGGCGGGAAGAGGCGCTTCGCGCGGCGGAGGTTCTGGGAGCGAAGGTGACGTTCTTCGACGTCGGCGATTATCCGATGCGCGTACCGGACGAAGTGCTCTACGCGCTGGCGGCGCTGTACCGGAATCTGCGGCCCGAGTTCATCCTCACGCACTCGCTTCACGATCCGTACAATTTCGACCACCCGCTCGCGGCGCATCTGGCTCAGGAAGCGAGAATCGTCGCGCAGGCTCACGGGCACGATCCCGCGAAGAAGGTGCTGGGCGCGCCGCCCGTGTTCCTCTTCGAGCCGCATCAGCCCGAGCAATGCGACTGGAAGCCCCAGGTCCTGCTCGACATCACGTCCGTCTGGGACAAGAAGTACGCCGCATTCAGGGTGATGGCTGCGCAGGAGCACCTCTGGGAGTACTACGAGCGCGTCGCACTCCAGCGAGGCGTTCAGGCGTCGCGTAACTCGAACCGGAACGTCAAGTACGCCGAGGGGTATCAGCGGATATTTCCGCAGGTGGCGGAGGTGCTCGCATGAGCGGCCCCACGGTCGTTCGCGAGATCGACCGGCCGGAAGGCGACCTCGTGACCGCGCTCGAGAACGCGGGCGTATCGACGGTCCACGAGGCACAGGGACGCCGGGGACTGCTCGCCACCTACATGCGGCCGATTTACGCCGGAGCCGTGCTCGCGGGACCGGCGGTCACCGTCCTCGTGCCGCCCGGCGACAACCTGATGATTCACGTGGCGGTCGAAGTGTGCCGCCCGGGTGACGTGCTGGTCGTCGCCGTCACGTCGCCGTGCACGGACGGCTACTTCGGTGAGCTGCTGGCGACGTCGGTTCGCGCGCGCGGCGTCAAAGGGCTCGTCATCGATGCAGGTTGCCGGGACGTGCGGGCGCTCACCGAGATGCGGTTTCCGGTGTGGAGCCGGGCGGTCAGTGCGCAGGGCACCGTCAAGGCCACGCTCGGCTCGGTGAACGTTCCGGTCGTGTGTGCCGGCGCGCTCATCGCGGGTGGAGACGTCGTCATCGCCGATGACGATGGGGTGGTCGTGGTGAAGCGCGAGGAGGTGGACGCGGTCGTTCAGGCCTCGCGCCAGCGGCTGCTCAAGGAAGACGGGACGCGAAACCGTCTCGCGAGCGGTGAGCTGGGGCTGGACATCTACTCGCTGCGCAAGATGCTGTCCGACCTGGGACTGAAGTACCGATAGGTAACCGTATCGTGGCTCTGCCGTCCCAGACCTCGATCCGCTGCACGTTGATGCGCGGCGGCACGTCAAAAGGCCCGTTCTTCCTCGCCAGCGATCTCCCCGGCGATCGTGCCGTTCGCGATCGAGTCCTGTTGTCGGTGATGGGATCACCCGACCCGAGGCAGATCGATGGCGTCGGTGGCGCCGATCCCCTCACCAGCAAGGTCGCGATCGTTAGTCTCTCGTCGCGTCTCGACATGGACGTGGATTACCTGTTCGCGCAGGTCTCGGTCGATCGTGCGCTCGTTGACATATCGCCGAACTGCGGAAACATGCTCGCGGGAGTCGGTCCGTTTGCGATCGAGAGAGGACTCGTACGGGCCCGCGATCCTGTGACCCCCGTGCGCATCTACATGGTGAACAGCGGCAACATCGCCGTCGCGCACGTGCCCACGCCCGGTGGCGTGGTGACGTTCGAGGGCGACACCGCCATTGCCGGCGTGCCGGGGACGTCTGCCGAAATCCAGATCGATTTTCTCGACACGGCCGGGTCTGCTTGCGGATCGCTTCTCCCCACGGGACATGCGGCCGACCGCCTGGAATCGACAGGCGTGACCGCGACGCTCATCGACAACGGCATGCCTGTCGTCGTGCTGCGTGCGTCAGATTTCGGGAAGACCGGCTACGAGAGTCCCGGCAAGCTCGACGGCGACCGGTCATTCAAGGCGGCCCTCGAAGAAGTCCGTCTCGAAGCCGGGACGCTGATGGGACTTGGCGACGTGCGCAGCAAAGTGGTGCCGAAGATGACGCTCATCGCGCCCGCGCGAAGCGGCGGACACCTGTCCACGCGCACGTTCATCCCGCACAAGTGCCATGCGGCCATCGGCGTTCTCGGTGCGGTGTCGGTCGCGACGGCTGTGTGCCTGCCCGGGTCGGTCGCAGAGGGGATCGCGGAGGCGCCCGCGGGTTCGGTCAAACGGCTCTCGGTTGAGCATCCGACCGGTGAGTTCACCGTGGAAATCGAGACCGACGCGAAAGGTGGTTCAACTGTCGTGAGCCGTTCCAGCCTGGTCAGGACGGCGCGCGTGCTCTTCGACGGGCACGCGTTCGTTCCGCGCCACGTCTGGGACGGTTCCGCATACGCTCGCTCATGATCATTGAAGCGAGCTGCTCTCGCTGGCGTCGAATTGGCGTCGTGTGCTGGCCGACGACCCGTCGCACGCCAGACCGATCGTGTTGTCCCTGTTGAAGGGACGTGTCACGTTCACGCCGATCGATCGCTGCCGCTGGGAACGCCGCGGCGAAGCGACATTCAATGGCTTATTTGCGCTGATCTTTTCCCGAGGTATGGCGTCCCGAAGGACATTCGCGCAAGACGGAAAGCGGCTTACCGGCCGGCTAAAGCGTGCCGCGTAGCTGGCGGCTGTTCAGAACGGAATATCATCGACCGTCCCGTCGATTAAAAGCTCGTAGTCGAAGTTTCCCTCTGAAGTAACCAGCCGTAGAACGCTCTTCCCGGGCACACGGTACGAGTGCTTCAGCTCGTCGCCTTTGACGCTCCCCACTCCCGTTCTGGACGGCAGTTGAACGCCGCAGTCCAGTCAGTCCAACGACTAGGGCGGTCGGCTTCTGCGGTCTCCCCGGCGGGAGAGAGGCAAGCTGCTCAATGACTAGCGCAAAGTCGAGGCTTGCTGGCACGCCGAGCGTGGCCCGAAGTGTAGAGAAGTTCTCCTGATCAACTGGGCCATGCACCTCTCCGTCCGACACGGAGACGACGTAGAACTCAGTGATGGACCGGTCGAATTCATAGCCCCGCTT
>JBKPSC010000112.1:0-11728 GCA_046734915.1 Acidobacteriota bacterium
GTCCATGACCTCTGGTGGATCATCGACTACAACCGCCAGAGTCTCGATGCCGTTGTCACCGACCGTATCGTCCATCGCATGGACGCGACGTTCCGGACGATGGAGTGGGACGTCGTGACGTTGAAGTACGGACATCTTCTCAAGGCGGCGTTCGAGCGACGCGGTGGAGACGCGCTCCGCGATTGGATCGACGCCTGTCCGAACACGAAGTATTCAGACCTCGCCTTCGCCGGCGGCGCCGCCTGGCGTGCGTGCCTGACCACGGAACTCGGCTCGACCGCCGGCATCGGCGAGCTGCTCGACGACCACGACGATGGGCAGCTTCAGGAGCTGATGACGAATCTGGGCGGCCACGATCTCGGTTTGATTCTGGACGCGTTCGACGCCGCCCAGAGCGGACGTCCGACCTGCTTCATTGCCTACACGATCAAGGGCTTCCGCCTGCCGTTTCAAGGACACAAAGACAACCACGCGGGGTTGATGACGCTGGACCAGATGGCGGTGTTCAAGCGGAAGAACCGCATCGCCGACGGCGAGGAGTGGGATATCGCCGCCGGCCTCGACATCCCTGAAGACGAGCTGATGCAGTTCGTCCGCAACGTGCCGTTCGCCTCTCCCGAGCCGCGCCGCTACGAGGCGCCGCGCGTCGAAGTGCCCGAGCGGTTCGAGAAGCCCGCGGCGCCGCGCATGTCGACGCAGGAGGGCTTCGGCCGATTGCTCTCGACGATCGCCCGCGACCACGCATCGCTCGCCGACCGGATTGTCACCACTTCTCCGGACGTGACGGTCTCCACGAACCTGGGTGGATGGGTGAACCGCCGGGGCATTTTCGGTCAGCGGGCGGCGTCCGATTCCGACGAGCTGCGAGCGGCGTCGCCACAGCAGTGGCGCGTGTCCCCGGAAGGGCAGCACATCGAGCTCGGCATCGCCGAGAGCAACCTGTTCACGATGCTGGCCGCGCTCGGACTCTCGGCGCCGCTGTTCGGCACGCGTCTGCTGCCGATCGGGACCGTCTACGACCCGTTCATCTCGCGTGGGTTGGATGCGCTCAACTACGCCTGTTACCAGGACGCTCGCTTCATTCTGGTGGCGACGCCGTCCGGTCTGACTCTGGCGCCCGAGGGTGGCGCCCATCAGTCGATCGTGACGCCACTCATCGGCATCGGCCAGCCGTCATTGACGTCGTTCGAGCCGGCCTACGTCGACGAGCTCTGTGAGATTCTCCGCTGGAGCTTCGAGCACCTCCAGGTCAAGGATGGCGGATCGATCTACCTTCGGCTGTCCACGCGCCCGCTCGACCAGCGTGAGCGTCCGATGACGCCGGAGCTCTCGGCCCAGGTCGTTGACGGCGCGTACTGGCTGATCGAGCCGTCGCCCGGAGCTGAAGTGGCGCTGGTGGCCACCGGCCCGGTATTGCCCGAGGCGATCGCGGCGCATGCGCTGCTCGGCGACGATTGCCCGGGCGCTGGCGTGCTCGTGGTCACCTCAGCCGATCGCCTGCACCGCGGCTGGATCGCGGCCAGACGCCGCGTCGGCCCGCGCGCCGTGGCGCCTATTGAGGAACGGCTCGCGCTGCTGCCGCCCGACGCCGGGCTGGTGACGCTCGTCGACGGTCACTCGGCCTCGCTGTCGTGGCTCGGCGCGGTCCACGGTCATCGCGTCGTGCCGCTCGGCGTCGAGTCGTTCGGCCAGTCAGGAAATATTCCCGAGCTGTACAGTGCATATGGCCTGGACGAAGAGGCCATCATCGGCGCCGTGGCGCGCCTGTGTCTCGACGCGCGGGCGGTCAATCGCCGGGCGCCGGCGTAGCGGCGAGCCGCGCGGCCTTGCCGATCAGGTAGTCACGTTCCGGAATACTCATGGTCCGCCGCGCCGCTTCCTGGTAGCACTCGATCGCCTGCGCGCGGCTGCCGGCGCGCTCCAGCAGATGGCCGCGGACTGCCTCGAGTCGATAGTGACCGGCAATCCGATCGTCAGTGGCGAGTGCATCCAGAAGCTTCAATCCGGCGGTGGGCCCGTGAACCATGGCTGCCGCAATCGCGTAGTTGAGCGCCACCATCGGGCTCGGGTCCATGCGCTTCAACAACCCGTACAACGCGAGAATCTGCGGCCAGTCGGTGTCGCCGACAGACAAGGCCTCGTCATGCAGGGCGGCGATCGCCGCCTGCAGCTGATAGGCGCCCGCGGTCCCTCCCGACAGACTGGACGTCACAAGGTTCGTTCCCTCGGCGATGGCCTGCCGATCCCATGTCGATCGATCCTGCTCGTCCAACGGGATCAGCTCGCCATCGGGACCGGTCCTCGCGATTCGCCGCGCGTCAGTCAGCAACATCAACGCGAGCAACCCCGCGACCTCTCCATCGTCGGGCAGCAGATGATGAACCGCTCGCGTCAGCCGGATGGCTTCGTTCGACAAGTCCGTACGCTGCAAGGTCGGACCGCTGCTGCTCGAGTAGCCTTCGTTGAACATCAGGTAGAGCACGTGGAGCACCGCCGCCAGACGCTCCTGTCGCTCCGCGCGCTCCGGCATCTCGAACGGCACGCCAGACGCCTTGATGGTCTGCTTGGCCCGGCTGATGCGCTGCGCCATCGTCGATTCCGGAACGAGGAAGGCGCGCGCGACCTCGGCCGTCGTCAGTCCACCGACGGCGCGGAGCGTCAGGGCGATCGCAGAGGAGGGCGTGAGGCTCGGATGACACGACATGAACAGAAGCATCAGCGTGTCGTCGTGGTCCATGGTTTCGCTCTTGTCCGGTTCCAGCGCCGGCAGCGCGCCGATGCTCGGCACCGGTTCGCTCATGACGGCCATCTCACGCTCACGCCTGGCGGTCTCGCTCCGGATGTGATCGGTCATGCGCCGCGCGGCGACCTGAATGAGCCAGCCGCGCGGATTGTCGGGCAGACCGCTGGCCGGCCACTGCGTGGCGGCAGCCAGCAAGGCTTCCTGAACGGCGTCTTCTGACGCTGCGAAATCGCCAAACCGGCGCACGACGGCGCCGAGCACCTGCGGCGTCAGATCACGCAGCAGGTGCTCATCGAAAGCCGCCATCAGCTGGTCGGCGGCGGGCTCATCACCTGGCGCACCTCGATCGGAATGTAGAGCGGTGTGCCGCCGGGGCCAGGAGCCACCGACGCCCGCGCCGCAATCGCGTAGGCCTGATCCGCGCTCGCGCAGTCGATGATCCAGTAGCCGGCCAGGAATTCCTTGCCCTCCGCGTAGGGACCATCGGTGACCGCCGGCACGCCGGACTTGGTCGCCCGGACGACTCGTGCTTCGCCCGGCCCGGCCAGGCCCTCGGCGGACACGAATGCGCCTTCGTCGATCAGCTGCTTGTTCAAGTTGCGCATGAAGTCGATGTGCGCCTTCAGGTCCGCGGGTGGCCACTTCATGATGCCCCAGTCGCCGGTGCCGCGGGGGGCGTGCATCATCAGCATGAATCGCATCGTGTGAGTCCTTTGAATCGGAGCGCCCTGATTGGCGCCTTCATGTGTAGGTCGGAGCGGAATCCCAGATCTCGACATGCGGACCGCCGTTCTTACGCCGAGGCGGGTGTCAGTTCCGGGTTCTGGGTTCTGGGTGCTGGGTTCTTTCGGAGACCCAGTTCAGCATATCGACGAGGGCCGTCTGGAATGGGGCGGTGGCGCCCGAAAACCGGTGATTCCTGGCTTCGATCGAGATGAGGCGCCGCCCTCGCGTATCCGGGCCGAGCAGCTCGCGGGCGCGCGCGGCGGGCAGGTAACCGTCGTGGGTGGACTGGATGACCGCGACCCGCATGGGGTCGAGGGCCCGCAGCAGTGAATAGGTCTCGAACGGCCAATGCCGCGGTTGGCTCGAATCCGCGTGAGGGCCCTGCCCGCTGTCGTCATCGTTGTCGTCGTCTTCGATCTCGAGGGTCTCGCCTTCATCCAGGCCGATGGCGACGACGCCGTCGACCACCGTCGACGTCGTCAGCCGAGGCGCGGCGATGACCGCGAAGGCGGCGCCGCGCGACCAGCCGGTCAGAATGACGGGCGTGTCGGGCTGCAGGCGCAGATCGGTGCGGGCGTCGTCCAGGATCGCGCTGTAGTCGGCCGCGAGGCCCGCTTCGGAGAGAGGAACCTGATTCACCGCGGCCTGGCGGGGACGTTCGAGGCGCAGGAAGCTGCGCGAGCTGATGCCGACCGTCGGATAGCCGGCTCCGGCGATGGATCGAAACATGTCGATGGCCGCGCCGAACCATCCGCCGTCGCCGCTCGCGTAGAGCACCAACGGCTTCGTGACCGGATCGCTGCCTGACTCGATCGTCTGCGGCGCGGGTGCCGCCAGGTGCAGCGTCAGTCGTCGACCGTGGAGCTCTGTGTGCGAAGTGCGCTCGCGATAGGCAGGTGCAGCTTGCGCTTGACGAGCGGGCGGAGGAATGGTGGCACATGCCGTCGAGAGGCAGGCCGCACCAAGGGCGAGACCAGATGTCAGGCCACCAGCGAGGGTGTCGAACAGAAGGAGCGGACGCCGATACGCCATCCGGAAGCCGGTCAGACCTATCGTAGCGCGATTACTTCGGCCATAATCGGCGCGGCGCTGGCGGCGCGCAGGCGCGGCCAGGAGGCAGGCCAGAAAGCAGGAGTCGTATGAGAGTGCTGTCTGGGCTGGGTTTGGCAGTGCTGTTGTGCGCGACGACCGCAGCACAACAGTTCCCGGCAGGGTACGTCGATCCCGCACCGCTTCTCGCCGCGGCGGCGAAGGAGATCGGTGAGGCCAACCTCAAGTGCATCACGTTTTCGGGGACCGGTTACAGCGGAGCCGTCGGTCAGGCGTTCGAGTCGGGCGTGAACATCGATTGGCCGCGCATCGACTCGCTCGCTAACTATAAGCGGACGATCAATTACGAGACACGGACCATCAGGGAGGAGTTCGACCGGAAGCCCGGTTTGAATCCAGCCTCGTGGAAGTACGGCCTCGGCTGGCAGGACGGTACGCCGGTCCAGAAGAACCTTCATCAAACATTCATCATCAACGGCACTCACGGCTGGCACATGGACGGTGTCGGCGCGACGCCCGTGCCCATGTCACCGGACGACGTCGCCCGAGGCCAGCTCGAAATCTGGATGAACCCGCACGGCTTCCTGAAAGCGGCCCGCCTGCCGGGCGCGAACCCGAAGGCCATCTGGCGCTGGGAACTGGGCGAAATGGGCCGCGACGGCCCGACCACCGTTCCCGACAAGGTGCACGTCGTGTCGATCACGTTGGGGCCGTATCGCATCGACGCCACGATCAACAAGCAGAACCAGATACAGCGGATTCACACGATGGTCGCCGAGCCGGCGCTCGGCGATTTCAACTACGAGCACGAGTCGACGAATCAGCAGACCTTCGGCAACATCAAGTTCCCGACGGCGTGGCACTCACACCAGGGTTGGGACGACAACTTCGGCTTCGACAACATCACGGCCGGACACAACGCGTTCGGCGGCAATTTCCCGAACGTCGAGCCGAATAACTGCGGAGATGCCGTGCCGGTCCCCGACTCGGTTCGTCAGGCGCAGTTCGGTCTGCCGCAGGTCACGTCCGAGCGTCTCGCCGAGGGCGTCTATCTGCTGGGCGGCGGGCCGGCCAACAGCATCGCCGTGGAGTTCAAAACGTTCATCGCCGTCTTCGAGGCGCCGACGAGCGAGCCGCGCAGCCTGGCCGTCATCGAGCACATCGCGAAGCTCATTCCGAACAAGCCGATCCGGTATCTGGTCAACTCGCATCAGCACTTCGATCACATCGGCGGCATCCGCACCTATCTGCACATCGGCGCGACCATCGTCACGCAGCGGAAGAACATCAACTTCCTGAACCACGACGTCCTGAACTACCGGGCCCGCACGGTTTTGCCCGACATGGTGACGCTGTGGCCGCCGACCGAAGTGGCGGAGGGCTACAACTACGAGAGCTTCAACGAGAACTACGTGATCACCGACGGCGCGCGCATCATGAACATCTACTACGTGCAGCCGCTGCGCCACGCCGAAGGCATGGCGATGGCGTATCTGCCGGCGGAGAAGATCGTGATGCAGGCGAATCTCTTCGACACGCACGAACCGGCTCCGGCCACGCCGACGCCGGCCATGACCACCTTCTACCGGACGATGCGGGCGTTGAATCTGGACGTGGCGACCATCGCGCCGGTGCACGGCAAGCCGGTGCCGATGGCGGAGTTCATGAAGTCGATGGGTGCTGCGGCCAAGGAATGCCCGATGCCCGGCGGCGGCGGTTCGGTGACCTGGGGGCCATGTAAGTCTCAGTAGCTCAGTTGCTCAGTCGCTCAGTAGCTCAGTTGCTCAGTCGCTCGGTTGATCAATTACTGAGCTACTGAGTTACTGAGTGACTGAGCTACTGAGTTTCCGAGCTACTGAGAAGCAGCATCACCGACTGCCGCCCGATGCGGCATTGTCTCTCGATGAAGCGACTGCCCACGGCCTGATCCGGCCGCAAGGTGTCGATGAGGAGTGACCACCGTCGCGGGTAACACGAGCACGTCGGCAACGTGAAGCGTTTGCCCGCCTCGTTGGCGTTGAACAGAAGAAGCAGCGTGTCGGTTTGCGGCGGGTCGGTCGACAGCGCGCGGCCGTCGATCACCATGCCGAAGCAGCGAAGCTGGCCGTTGTTCCAATCGTCAGGCGTCAACTCCTTGCCCGCGGTTGTCAGCCAGGTGACGTCCTTGACGCCGGTCTCCTCGTTCTTCTCGCCGTTCAGGAACCGGTTCTGGCGCAGGATAGGGAACCGGCGGCGCAGCTCGATGACCCGCTCGACGAAGGCCTGCTGCGTTCGCTGCCAGTCGGCCAGGTTCCAGTCCAGCCAGCTCGTTTGATTGTCCTGGCAGTAGGCGTTGTTGTTGCCGTACTGCGTCCGGCCGAACTCGTCGCCGCCGAGCACCATCGGCGTCCCCTGCGAGAAGAGCAGCGTCACCAGGAAGTTGCGCATGTGGCGCTGGCGGATGTCGATGATGATCGGATCGTCGGTCGGACCCTCAGCGCCCCAGTTGTACGATCGGTTGTTCGAGCTTCCGTCGCGATTCTCTTCGCCGTTGGCCTCGTTGTGCTTGTCGTTGTACGACACCAGGTCGTGCAGCGTAAAGCCGTCGTGCGTCGTGACGTAGTTCACCGACGCCCACGGCTTACGGCCGAGATGGTTGAAGACGTCGGCCGAGGCGCAGAGCCGGGACGCCAGCACGCTTGCCGGCGCTTCGCGGCGCCAGAAGTCGCGCACGGCGTCGCGATAGGTGTCGTTCCATTCAGCCCAGCCTGGCGGAAAGCCCCCGACCTGGTAACCGCCAGGACCGCAGTCCCACGGCTCGGCAATCAACTTCACCGTCGACAGCACCGGATCCTGGCTGCAGGCGATGAGGAATCCGCTGTGGTCGTCAAAATCGAACTTGTCCCGGGCGAGCACCGTGCCGAGGTCGAAGCGGAAGCCGTCGACGTGCATGTCGGTGACCCAGTGGCGCAGGCTGTCGGTGACCATCTGCGTCACGCGGCGGTGCCGGAGGTTCAGCGCGTTTCCGGTACCCGAATCGTTGCTGTAGTAGCGCGGATGATCCGGCGCCAGCCGGTAGTAGACGGCGTTGTCGATGCCCTTGAACGACAGCGTCGGACCGAGTTCGCTGCCTTCCGCCGTGTGGTTGTAGACGACGTCGAGGATCACCTCGAGACCGGCATCGTGAAGGCGCGCGACCATCTCCTTGAACTCGCGCAGGCTGTTGGCCGGATCCGAGGCGTAGCGCACGTCGGGGGCGAAGAACCCGATGGTGTTGTAGCCCCAATAGTTCGTCAGCCCGCGCTCGAGCAGATGGCGGTCGTTGATGAATGCGTGAACGGGCAGCAGCTCGACGCTCGTCACGCCGAGGGAGCGGATGTGCTCGACGATCTGCGGCGCGCTCATGCCGGCAAACGTCCCGCGCTGATGCGGCGCGATGTCGCCCCTGGCCATGGTGTAGCCGCGGACGTGCATCTCGTACACGATCGCTTCGTCCCACGGCACGCGCGGTCGATTGACCTCGTTGTGCCATTCGAAATTCGGATCGATGACGACTGACTTGGGCATGAACGGCGCGCTGTCCCTGGCGTCGAACGTCAGGTCGTCGCCGGGTGCGCCAATCGAGTATCCGAAGACGGCATCGTCCCACTGCAGCGTGCCGAAGTGGGCCCGGGCATACGGGTCGAGCAGCAGCTTGTTCGGGTTGAAGCGGTGGCCGGCTTCGGGTTCGTACGGACCGTGGACGCGATAGCCGTAGATCGTCCCTGGTCCCAGGTCTGGCACGTAGCCGTGCCACATCTCGTCGGTGTAGTCGGGCAGGTTGACGCGCGCGATCTCAGTCTGGGCATCACGGTCGAAGATGCATAGCTCGACGCCGGTCGCGTGGGTCGAGAACAGACTGAAGTTGACGCCGGCGCCATCCCAGACGGCTCCTGGCGGCGACGGACTGCCGGGGCGAATCGAGATCGGCATATCGATCTAGCAAGCGTGACCGAGGTTGGGTTTCGAAGTCCAGACCCGGAGCAGTTCCGCCACGCTCCACGCCTGCGCGATGCAGCCGCGCGGCGTGAAGGGACGCTGCGCGTCGAAAATCTCGCTGACTGATCCGACGCCGGCGTCGCTCAGATGTCCCGCGAACGCGTCCAGCATCTCTCCGATGGCGTTTTCGTCGTCGGGCGCAGCCTTGCGCCAGGCATCGATGAAAGGTCCGATGAGCCACGCCCAGACCGTGCCCTGATGGTAGGCGGAGTCGCGGGTTCGCAGATCGCCGTAGTACTGCTGCCGGTAGGCCGGGTGCCCCGGCGCCAGCGACCGCAGGCCAAACGGGGTCAGCAGCTGTGCACGGACAACCTCCAGCACTGCCGCCCAGCGCTCACCCGCAAGCACAGGATGCGTCAGGGAGATGGCAAACACCTGGTTCGGCCGGCAGGCCGGATCCTCCTTCAACGTCTCGCCGTCGACGACGTCGTACAGGCAGCCACCGGCCTCGTTCCAGAAGCGCGCGTTGAACGATGCATAGAGGCGCGCGGCATGTTCAGCGAGACCGAGCGAACCTTCGGTCTGCGTCGTCCACTCGTCCATGAGACGGAGGGCATTGTAGAAGAGCGCGTTGATTTCGACGGCCTTGCCGCGGCGGGGTGTGACGACCCAATCGTCGACCTTGGCATCCATCCACGTGAGTTGATAGCCCTCGGCGCCCTGGCGGAGCAGACCGTCTGCCGGATCGACGCAAATGCCGAAGTCCGTGCCGCGGAAATGGTGGTGGATGATGTCTTTCAGCGTCGGCAGCAAAGCGGTCAACAGGTCGCGATCGCCCGTGACCTTGACGTAACGGTCGATGGCGTGGAAGAACCACAGCGTGGCGTCGGCCGTGTGGTAGAGACCTTCGCATTCCCCGTCGGGAAACATGTTGGGGATGAGGCCATCGTGGACGTAGTGAGCGAACGTCTTCAGGATGAACGCCGCCTCGCGATGTCGCCCGGTCGATAATGTCAGCCCTTCGAGGCTGATCATCGTGTCGCGGCCCCAGTCGGTGAACCAGTGGTAGCCGGCGATCACCGTGCGCGCTTCAGAGCCAGCCGCCACAGCCCGTGCCGCATCCTCGCTTCGTCCAACGGGCGTGATGATGAATTGATCCGCCGCCAGCACGAGCTCTGCCGCCACGCCGGTGCGGGCCGAGGGACAGGCCTGATCGATCAGCGTCCGCCGGCGCGAGAGCTCAGCCTCCATAGCCTTCTCGGGGTCGAGCGCACCAATCGTCTCCCACGATTCGGTCGAGGCAATCAACGTCCCCCTGGGACTTCCGGGTGCCTGATCGAGATTGAAGTTGAAGTACCCGGGACTCCAGACCCGACCGTCGTACGCGTAGCCGCGATGTTTCTCTTCGGTGTACGGGTTCAGCGCCTGCGAGCTTTCGAGCGTGAGCGCCGACTTCGTGCCATTGATCGACAACCGCAGCGTCGGGAGGTCGTCTCCAGCGCGCACTTCGAAGCGATCGTCGGTGGCGCTCAGAGTGTAGGAAGAGATCGGCGCCTCGGAGAGCGGGCTCTCATAGTGGCGGAAGTGCATGAACGGCCGAAGCTCGAGGCGAACAAGGCCCCTCGCCTCAATCGCAGAGTAGGTGACGTGAACGGTGTTCTGCCGGTACGGCATGAGCACACGCTTCTCGATGCGAACCGTGCCGGCTCGATAGATCCAGACCGGCAGACCCCATTTCAGGCGGAAGTCGATGAGATCGGCGATGACGGCCTCTTCGACCGGCGCTGACCCGGCGAATCCAGGATCGAGGATGAATTGTTGGCCACCGGCATGGACACTGGCCTGAACGTGGCTGAGCATCACCATTCGGCCCATTGGCGCCGGCAACGCCGCGACTAACACGCCGTGGTGGCGTCGGGTCATGATGCCGGACACGGTCCCCGACGCGTAGCCGCCGAGACCGTTCGTCACCAGCCACTCGAGGCTGGCGTCGCTGCGCTGGTTGTGCAACGGGTCTGGAAGATCGCGGACGATGGTCATGGCTGACGTGACGCGAGCAGGACGGCGCTATAGCCGGGGATCAGCCAGTTGGCGTCTGTCTCGAGTGGCGCCGTGCCCATGCCTCCGTAGACGGGGTCTTCGCTCGACCACCGAACAACCCACTCCGATCCCTCTGGCGGTGCCAGCAGAGGCTCGGGCGCCGGATCCAGGCGCAAGTCGCGACCCAGGTTGACGATGAGCAGGCGACCGTCATCCGACGAAGCGCTCTTCCTCGGATCGGTCGTGAAGAAGCGGATGGCGAACGCATGCGAGCCGATCACCGCGCCGTCGACGAACGACGAGCCGCCGCCGATGAGGGGATCGTCACGGCGGATAGCCAGCAGGTCGCGGTGCAAAGCAATCGATCGCTCGTGAGTGTACGGCTCGATTGGCGGCAACTGACACTCACGAAACGTCCGTTCGTCCGACGGCACCGCCAGCCGCTCGAAGAGATTCGTCGCGGAGGAACTGCGAAACTGCGACATGAACGTCGCCCGTCCTCGGCGGACGTCCTGCGCGAGCGGCTCAGCGTGGTCGGCGAAGTAGCGGAATGGACTGGACGCTCCGAACTCCTGTCCCTGAAACAACATCGGCGTTCCTGGTGACAGCAGCCAATACGCGGTCACCGCGCGGTACGCGCCGGGGCTGGTCATCTGGTGCATTCGCTCGCCGTTTCCCCACGGGGCGTTCGCGACCTGATCGTGGTTCTCCAGAAAGGTGATGAACCGCGCCGGCGCGATACCGAACGTCGGCGATCCCCGGCGTTGCGACTGCCAGGAATAGCGCTGTCCTTGAAACAGGAACCCCCACTTGGCCAGCGATACGAGCTCCTGCGGTCCGCCGTAAAAGTCCGCGAGGTAGGCCTCGGCCCTGCCGGTCAGCGCAACGCAGGCGGCATGATGAAAGTCGTCGTTCCACAGGCCGTCGAGACCATAGCCCCCTTCGGCGACCGAGCGGATCAACCGCACGTGCTGAGGCTCGTTCTCGGCGACCACGACGACCGCGCGTGGGCCGGCGGCAAGCCGGGCGCGCTCTGCAATCTCCTGCAGGATGTGCGGAGACGAGGCGTCGAATATCTGTTGCGTGGCATCGAGGCGCAGGCCGTCGAGGTGGTACTCACTGATCCAGTGGGCGACGTTCGACAGCACGAACTCCCGCACCGGACCGGCCTCATCGTCGAAGTTGATGGCCTCGCCCCATTCGGTCTTGTAC
>JBKPSC010000113.1:0-7720 GCA_046734915.1 Acidobacteriota bacterium
CGAGGCTCTGATGATCATCCGGGAGGCGAAGCGGCGCGGCGTGCAGCGCATCATCCTGACCCATCCACTGCTTGGTCCGCAGTACACCGACATGTCGTTCGACGAGCTGCGCGAGGCCGTCTCGCTCGGCGCCTTCATGGAGATCGTCGGGCGCAACTTCACCGGGACTGCTGCCGAAACCGCCAGCGTCATCGACGCCATCCGTCGCGTCGGTCCCGCGCAGACGTTCATCTCCAGCGACAGCGGGCTGACCGGGTCGCCGAGCCATACTGATGCTCTGGCTCGTGCCGCGAAAGTCTTGCGGGACGCAGGATTCCCCGAACCGACGCTCACGCGGATGTTCAAGCAGAATCCCGCCCGCCTCGTGGCGCTACCGCCGTTGTGAAGGCGGGCTCGGCTAGCGCTATTCACGCGTCTCGGGCCGGCCGAATCCCTCCTCCGGGGCATGCGCGGTCCACCACTCCCGGGCGCGTGCCTCCGTCCACGGTTGACTGAGTGTGACCGCCTCGAGGCGCTGAAGAAGATCGCGGGCCGACTGAGGTCGCTGTGCCCGATCTTTGGCGAGGCAGGACAGGACGAGCGCGTCCAGATCGTGCGGAATCGGGAACTCGGTTTGTAAGGACGGAGGCTCTGCCGGCGTCTGCGCATGCGCCATCAGCAGCTTCATCGCCGTTTCGGCGGTGAAGACGAACTTCCCCGTCAGGAGCCAGTAGGCCACGCATCCTGTCGAGTAGATGTCGGCGCGCGTGTCCACGTCGGGCGCGCCGAATGCCTGCTCCGGCGCTATGAAGGCCGGCGTGCCTTGAATCACGTCGGGCGCGGTAATGGCCAATTGCGTCAGCGAAGACGAGTCCTGGACCGCTTTCGCGAGCCCGAAGTCGAGAACCTTGACGAAGTCGTGATCCTCTCCATATCGGCAGAGAAAGATGTTCGCGGGCTTGATGTCGCGGTGCACCAGACCACGCGATTCCGCCTCGGACAGCGAATGGCAGACCTGGCGGAGGATATAGACGACGCGTTCGGCCGGCATCGGGCCGAAACGCCTGACCAACGCGTCGGCGTCGATCCCGTCGAGCAGCTCCATCGCGTAGTACCACGAGCCCTCTTGAGCGACACCAAAGTCGAACAGCGTCACCGTGTGGGGCGACCGGAGCTGGGCGATGACCTGCGCCTCCCGCTCGAATCGGTGTCGTGCCGCGTCCGAGCTGTCCGGCCCCATACCTGGCACCGGCGATCGAATCAGCTTGATCGCCGCCGGCCGGGCGAGCAGGCGGTGGCTCGCCCGCCAGACTTCACCCATGCCGCCTGCGCCCAGTCGATCCTCGAGCTGGTAGCTTCCCAGCTCCCGCGCACGCGTGACCTCCCGGCTCAAGCCGTGGACGACTCGCGCACCGACGTAAGCCATGATCACGATCAGTAAGTACGGAAAGCCAAAAGCGCGGAAAATCATCAGGCCGTCAGGCGGTGAGTCCGGCGGGAAGAGAGAGAGCGAGAGCAGGACCATCGTCGGAACCGAGGTGACCGACACGAGTGCGGCGACCACTGCGTAGCGGGGCGGCGTCGGCACGACGACGTTGAACAGCAACATCCACACCGCGACCCACGACAGACCAACCCACGACTGATTGGCATTCATTCCGGTTGGATAGAGAAACTCGGACGCCGCAATGCCATAGCTGCTGACGACTTCGAACACCAGGGCGAGAAGGATGACGGCCGCGGGCGGCAACCGGGCCACGCGGATGGCCAGGGCAACGGCAACCGCCACGGCGATCGAGAGGGCGCCGGGCGCCCAGTACAACGTGCTCGAGAAGAGAGTCGTTCGCTCGGCGGCGATGAAGAGGGTTGGGACAAACGCCGCCATGAAGAACATAAAGGCGTAAAGCCAGGCGAGAATCTCCAGGCGAGCGGCGGCGCGATTGACCAGGTCGGGCGCCAGCGCGGTGGTCGCGCGATGCGCGACCGAGGCGGCCCAATGCCTGGGAATGATCTGAGTCTGCTCGAGGGTTGAAGGGGGCATGTCGTCACCGCCGGGTGCGAGCGATCGCCTTGCTCGCTTCCCGCAGCCACAACACCGAACTGGCGACCGCGAACGCGAGCGCCCAATCGCCGGCGCTCAATGCTGTCGTTCCGAATGCGCGTTGGAGGAATGGCAGGTGCACCACCATCACCTGAAGGGCCACGGAACCGGCAATAGCCGTCCATAACCAGCCATTGGCAAACAGTCCAACGAACGCGCTCTGCTCGTCCGACCGCGCGTTCAGCACGTTGAAAATCTGGAACAGCATCAGCGTTGTGAACGCCATTGTCTGCGCGTAGCTCAGCGTTCCGGGACGGTCGACAAACCCTCCGGGTAGCGACGCATCGAGCACGAACAGCGTGCCCACGGCCATGATGATGCCGATCATCACGATGCCCCGCCACATTCGTAGGGTGAGCACGCCTTCGGCGACCGGCCGTGGAGGTTGCTCCATGATGCCTTCGTCGGCCGGGTCGAGGCCGAGCGCAAGCGCCGGCGGACCATCGGTGACGAGATTGATCCAGAGAATCTGCGTGGCCAGGAGCGGCAGCACCACGGCCTCACCGACGGCGACGAGACCAAGCTGGCCTGCCAAGAGAACGCCAAAGAACATGGTCATCACTTCGCCGATGTTCGACGACAGCAGGTAGCGCAGGAACTTGCGGATGTTCGCGAAGATGGCGCGGCCCTCCTCGACGGCGGCCACAATCGAGGCGAAGTTGTCGTCGGCCAGCACCATATCGGCCGCTTCCTTCGAGACGTCCGTACCCGTGATTCCCATCGCGACGCCGATGTTCGCCTTCTTCAGCGCCGGCGCATCGTTGACTCCGTCGCCCGTCATGGCCACGATGGCGCCCGAACGCTGCAGTGCGTCGACAATGCGCAGTTTGTGCTCGGGGTTCACGCGCGCATAAACCGATAGTTCGGCGACGGTACGCTGACTGGCCTCCGGAGTGAGCTTTTCCAGCTCTGCGCCGGTGATGACGCGGCCGTCAGCGGCAATGCCGAGCTCCTGGGCAATGACCGCGGCCGTGCGCGGATGATCGCCGGTGATCATGAGCGGCCGAATGCCGGCGCGTATGGCGCGGGCGACGGCATCCTTCGCCTCCGGGCGCGGGGGATCGATCATGCCGATCAGGCCGACAAACACCAGGCCCTGTTCGACGCGTTCGTCCGGCCGGGCGGCGTGCTCGGCAAGGGCGTCCTTCTCCAGCCAGCGGGCCGCGACGCCGAGGGTGCGCAGGGCGTCGCCGGCCAGCGACTCGTTGATCTGAAGCAGCTCGGCCCGGCGCGCCGTCGTGAGCGGCCGCCGGCCGTCGCCGAGCAGTTCGAACGCGCAGCGCCCCAGCAGCACGTCGGGCGCCCCTTTCGTGAACACGATGCCTGCGTGCTCCTGCTGCTCGTCACGGTGAATCGTGCTCATCAGCTTGCGCTCCGACGAAAACGGCACCTCCGCCACGCGCGGCAGCCGCCTCTCGAGATCATCGGAACTGAGCCCGCACTTGCGTGCGGCAACCAGGAGCGCTCCCTCGGTCGGATCGCCCTGTACCGTCCAGCGGCCGTCGCGGTGCTGGACGCTGGCGTTGTTCGCCCGATCGGCAACCGCAAGCGCCCGCTCGAGCTCGATGCGGAGTGGACCCTCGATCGGACCGCCGCCGTCAGCATGGACGGTTCCTTCCGGGGCGTAACCGGAACCTTCGAAGCTCACGCGCCCGCTCGCGGTTACGACGACGCGCACCGTCATCTCGTTCTTCGTCAAGGTGCCGGTCTTGTCGGAGGCGATCACGGTTGCTGAGCCGAGCGTCTCCACCGCCGCGAGGTGGCGGATGATGGCGTTGCGTCGCGCCATCCGTTGGACACCGATGGAGAGCACGGCGGTCACCACTGCCGGCAACCCTTCGGGCACCGCTGCCACTGCCAGCGCCACGCCGAGGATGAGGACCTCGAACAGCGCGGCGATACCCTGGACGTCCTCCACGAGGATGATCGTCGCGATCATGATCACCGCGATGGCGATGACGACGAGGCCAAGAGCTTTGCCGGTGCGATCGAGCTCTCGCTGGAGCGGCGTCAATTCGTCCGGCGTCTCCTTCAGAAGACCGGCGATGCGCCCCATCTCCGTCTGCATGCCGGTGGCTGTCACGATCGCCCTGCCGTGCCCGTAGGTGGCGGCGGTACCGCTGAAGACCATGTTGTCTCGATCGCCGAGTGGTACCTCGTCGGCAATTGGCGCCGTCTGCTTGGTGACGGGCAGGCTCTCGCCGGTCAGTGCCGCTTCGGCGGTCTGGAGCGCGGCCGATTCGATGAGCCGTGCATCGGCCGGAATGGTGTCGCCTTCTTCGACGAGAACGACGTCGCCGGGCACAATCTCGGCCGCCCGAACCGACCGCCGCTCGCCGCCCCGAATGACGGTCGCGTCCGCGGCCGACATCGCGCGGAGGGCGGCAACCGCCGCCTCCGCTCTCGACTCCTGGATGTATCCCATGGTCGCGTTGAGCAGGACCACGGCGAGGATGGCGATGGCCTCGTACGGCAGGGCCGCATCGCGCTCGAAGGCCCACAGGCCGGCGGATACGGCAGTCGCAATCAGCAGCAGGATGACGAGCACATCCTGAAATTGCGACAGAAACCGACGCCATTTCGGGATCGGCTTCTCGTCAGCCAGCTCGTTGCGGCCGATCCGCTCGAGCCGTCCCCGCGCCGCGTCGTCCGCCAGGCCCTTCCGCTCGTCGGATGCGAGCGCCGCAATGACCTCGTCGACGCGCAAACGGTACGCACTGCCGGCACCCAGCGTTTCGTTCATGTCGCGGCTGTTACGGCGAGGGGCGGATGAGGTCATGCACCAGACCGACGAGCGTCAGGGCCCAGGCCATCAGGGCCACATACACGAACGCGCGAGGAATCGCGAACAGGAATGGTGCGTCGATGGCCTGCGCCAGTCTGAACGTGCAAACGGTATACATGCCGAGCGGGAACACAGCGCCCCAGTACAGCGGATCGTAGCGCAGCGGAAAGTGACTGTAGACATGGCGCCAGATGCCCAGAATTACCAGCATGGGGATCCACCAGGTCGAGGTCGCCCAGAACATCAAGGTGAGGCCTTTCACGAACGGCAGCACCTCGCGCACGACCGGAGACTGCGGTGCCGCCAGCACCAGGAGGGATCCGGCGAGCGTCGAGATGGCCACCGCGCCCATATTGACCCAGTACGGCGGCGTCAGGTCTGACGGGTCCATCGCAAAGAACGTGTAGCGATAGAAAATCAGCGAGATGATCCAGATGTAGAGCATCCCGCCGCCGAGCCACATCGCGAGACAAAAGAACAAGACCACCGGCGTGCTGCCGGCGAACCCGGACGCCAGCTGCGATCCCAGAACCGACACGGACTGCGCCGCGACCACCGCAACGAGCCAGCCGCCGTTAATGCCATCCGCGAGCGACGGTTTGTCGTGCTTGACCGTCAGCAGCGCAAGCACGCCGTAGGTGATCGTCCCCCACAAAACGATGGCAACAGCCCAGAGCCACGCCGCGAGCCTCCAGGTGCCGGCGACCACGAGCCATTGGCTCCCCAACACGCTGGTGGCCGCGACCGTCGTGAAGAACCCCACCGCTCGACCGTGATGCATCAGATCCGCCACGACCCGGTCGCGAAAGCGCAGGACGCGGATGCCCGTGAGCAGCCAGAGTGCAACGTAAAATCCGCTGTTCACCCACAGCAGCACGATCGACAGCGGAGAAAACTCGAGCAGGGCACACGCGATCGACACGATACCCGTCGCCATGACCAGGGCAAAGTACGCGGGGTGCAGCGCCGCGATACGGTCGTTCATCTCCGTGTGCGCTCGAGGCGATAGAGAAAGCGCAAAAGGCCGGCGTTGAGCAGCAGACAGGCGAGGCTCACCGCCGCCGCGGGCCAGATGACGGTGTGATCGCCGCCGAGATAGGCATTCATCGTCGCCGTCAGCAGCCAGAGCTGAAGCACGACGAGCATGAGGACGAACGCCAGCATGCCGTTGACGATCGTTGTCCTCTGCGCGCGCGTGAACGGCCGATTGACGCTCATACCGTTCGGTCTTCAACCCCGGTGGCGAAAATCTGATCGCCGCGAATGTCGAGCGTCACCAGCGACAGCGGCCGCCGCGGCGGACCGGCGATTGGCCGGCCCGTCGCCAGATCGAAGAGCCCTTCGTGGCACGGACAGCGAATCACGCCGGCGGCGACCTGCGGTAGTACGGCGCAGGATAAATGCGTGCACTTCTGGCTGTAGGCCACTAGCGTCTGCGCCGTCGTGCGGACGAGCACGCAGGGATCGTGTTCGGTTGGGTACGCGAAGGTCCGCGCCGCTCCAATCGGCACATCGCTCAGCGACGCAAGTCGTGTGCCTGACGTCAGTTGCCGGCGGCTCCGCCACCAGTCCTCCGCCGCGATCCAGAACTGGCCGACCGTGAAAGCGAGACTCGTGAGAACCATGAACTTCATGAAGTCACGCCGCTCGACGTACTGATCCTGCGGCCAGTCGATCGGGAAGTCCGTCCGCCATGCCGGCTGCAGGTCCTCCGGCCGCCCGTCTGGCGCGACCGTCACCTGCTCGGTGTCGAGCAGGGGGCGATAAATGCTGGCGGGCGCCGTGCCCGTGAGGCCTTCGCGCGCCAGGGAATCGATTCTGACGTCGAGCGGTTCGCGTCCGTCCTCGGTCACGGCGCTACACCTCCACCTCTGCAAAGGGATCGACGTTCACCGGTGTGAGCATGATCGCGCGCTCCCGCGGCTGCTCGTTCATGGCGGCCGTGACGTCGAGGTACGGTCGCCGGGTCAGCCGGTCGGCGGGCATCATCATGTAAACGCGCGTCGTGATCGTTTGCCGTCCGAATTGAAAGCGGTTGACCGGCGTCGACATCGGCCGCATCTGATCGACCTGCTCGCGCGTGCCGAAAAACAGCGCCTGGCTCGGGCACACGGTGGCACACATCGGCTTCCGGCCGACGCTCGTGCGGTCGTAGCACATGTCGCACTTCATCATGATCTGGCGGTCTTCGTAGACCTCGGGAACGCCGAACGGACAGGCCAGCACGCAGTTGCCGCAGGCGATGCAGCGGGGTTTGCGCGCCGACTGGACGACCCCGTCGCCGGTTCGCTTGATGGCATCTGCCGGACACACCTCGGCGCACGTGGGCTGTTCGCAGTGCATGCAGACCACCGGCACTGTCTGGACGCTCTGCGCGCGGTCGACGAACTCGAGATGAATCATCGACTCGCCGCGATGGGTGTCGCATTCGGTGCACGCTTGCACACACGCCTGACAGCCGATGCAGCGATTGGGGTCGATGAAGAAGTGCAGGTACTCTGGCTTCGGCATGGCGGCTACTGCTGCGGCTCGAGCACGGACGCATAGGCAGGCGGCCCGTTAGCCTTGCGGAGACGACACCCGCACACCTTGTATTGCGGAATCTTGCTGATGGGATCCTGTGCGGCGACGGTCAACCGGTTGGCGCTCTTGTCGCCCGGCCAGTGATACGGGATGAAAATCGTATCCGGCCGGATGGTCGTGACCACGAGGGCGCGCACGGTGATCGCCCCTCGCCGCGTTTCGGCGATCGTCCAATCGCCGTCGCTGATGCCAAGTTTGAGCGCCAGCCGCGGATGCATCTCGATCCGCGGCTCCGGATATTGCTCTACCAGCGGGCCTATACGCCGCGTTTG
>JBKPSC010000114.1:0-8452 GCA_046734915.1 Acidobacteriota bacterium
GTCGCGCATGACCGAGATGTTCTTGGCATCGGCGAACTCGGTCAGCCCGCCGGCCAGAGCAATGATCTGCATGACGGTCCGAGGTCCGACGAGCGGGTAGGCCCCCGGCGTTGCGACCTGTCCGGTAATGAAGACCTTTCGGCTGTTGATCTGTCGCACGACCACCGTGACGGAGGCGTCGGTCAGATACTTCGCCGACGCTTTCATCACGGCGTCGCGCAGCGCATCGGGCCGAAGGCCGGCAGCCTTGAGATCGCCGATGAGCGGCAAGGTCACGAAGCCGTCAGGACGGACCGTGACGTCGCCGGTCATCTCGGTGTCCTTCCAGAAAACGACGCCCAGTACATCCTCGGGACCGATGACGAAGTCCGCTGGCACCACGGTTCCGCCGGCGGCGGCCGGCGGCGCGGCGGATTGCGCCTGGACGACGGCGTCAATAAAGGCCGAGCCGGACAGAACGCACATTAGTCCCGCGACGTTGAACAGTCTCCGCATGACGGCCTCTCAAAAGAACGAGAATCGCTTCTTCGTCGGCGGCGCTGGTTCGGACGCCGACACGGCTGCGGTGTCAGGCAGGTCCGCAACGAGGACCGGCTCCGCCAACCCTGGCGCAGGTTCTGGGCTCGATGTGGGCGCACGGCGGCTGCCCCGTCGGAGGTCAAAGTCCTGCGTCACTTCATCGACGATCGAACGGATGACCGGCCGCGTCTGTGCGGCAAAGGCACCAATGAGCGCGTTGTCGCACACAACGTTGATGGTCCGGGGAATGCCATGCGACGTCTCGTAGATCGCGGCAATGGCTTCGCGACTGAAGATCGCAGACGGCTCGCCCCCGGCAATTCGCAGGCGTCCGGCGATGTACGCCGCAGTCTCTGAAAAATCGAGCGGCGCGAGCTCGCAGCGCAGTGAAATCCGCTGTTTCAACTGCCGGAGACTCGAGTCATTCAGCCGATCGGCCAGCTCGGGCTGCCCGGCGAGCACGACGTTCAGCAGTTTCGACGTCGACGTCTCGATGTTGCTGAGCAGCCGAACTTCTTCGAGCAGTTCGTACGGCATGCTCTGCGCCTCGTCGAGCACCAAGGCACTCAGCAGGCCGGCATCACGCCGTGCCTCCAGGTGATCCCGCAATTCGGTGAGGAACCGGACCTTGGAACGCCCGGCTTCAGGGCCGAGCCCAAACCCGTCCGCGAGAGTTTCGTAGAACTCGTCGCGCGTCAGCGTCGGGTTGCTAATGAGCACGCACTCCACGTTCGCCCGATCGATATCGGCGAGCACCGCCTGAACGATTGTGGTCTTCCCGGTGCCGGCCTCGCCCAGCAACAGCGTCAGTCCGCGCGGCACACCGAGACCGTATCGAAGGTTGGCCACTGCCTCGCGCTTGCGCGCCGAGAGGTACAGGAAGCGCGGATTCGGGACGAGATCAAAGGGTCGTTCCCGCAATCCAAAAAATTGCTCGTACATCAGTGGCTCTTGGAATGGGCTGCGGCTGCCCTTGCTGTCCGCATCCCGTAATGTGCTATTGGTGACGGATGGTGCTGAGACGTTACGTCGACAGCACTGTAAAGTGACCTTATTGACACGGATTCGCCGTCCTGTGGTGCAAGGAGGTCGCCACGGCCGAGATGAGAGGGCCTGCGGATGATAAACGAGTTCGGATGAAGCTTTTAGGAGGTACTAGGCAGGATGCCGACGCTGCTGGATTCGGCACGGAAGCTCTTCTTTACAGATTTGCGCACTGTAGTGACCCGGATTCGATGAAAAAAGTAATCCCGTAGGCTGACTAGTTGCCGATGTCAGACGAGAAGTCGCGTACCGGGGTTCTGGAAGGCCGAATCACTATCCTGATTCCGCGCTTACCGATTCCACTGACGGAAGGGTATCGACGAATGACCGCCAGGAGGTCGAACCGTTCGTCTCGGGGGCCGGCAGAACGGCGCCACAAAGCAGCGTGCCCCGCGGGTTCGGCGGCCGGACGGTCCACACGCGTTTGACGCGACAGGCCACGCCGAAGGCCGGCACGCAAAGCGTGAAAAACGCCGGCAACGCGACCTGGTCGGCATTCGGCAATGCCAGACACAGGCCGTCATAACTCAAGTCGACGATGGATCCGAGCACGCCGTCGACAGTCGCGTCGACCAGCACACGCTTCCGTCTGCAGCGCCGCATCGGGCTGTTCGCGCCGAGAAGTGCGTTAACCGCGTTAATGAACGCCGGCTCGATCAGCGGCGAGGTCAGGTAGACGGCGCGCTCGCGCTCTGCCTCTCTCTCCAGTACGCGATCCGCGTCCCCGATGAGGAGCGTCCTGGTCGCCAGGTCCCGGCCCCGACTCCAGATGGCCAGGTGTAAACCGTTATACGCACCAAGCTTGACGTCAGTGACAAGAAGATCGGGATTGCGGTTTTCGAGCCACCTGCGAGCACTGTCGAAGTCGGCGGCCAAGTCGACTTGATATCCGGCCGATGCAAGCCAGTGACGCAGAAGATCCCGCTGCTGCAAGCTCTGCGACACGACGAGTATTTGCAACGGTTGTCTCATTGAACGTGAAGGCGCGACGCCGTGAGCAAGAGCAATCGCGTTGCCGCACCAGACGTCGACTTTCACAGACGTTGTTCAGTCCGTGTTATATGGGCGAAATTTTGAGACAAACCGCCTGGATGAGGTTCGGAGGAACGTAATCGCGGTCCGCGTGGCGGCGCAAAAGTGCAGAGTTAGCTTCGCACTGAAGGACAAAAGGGCCTTTTCAGGCAGACATCCTCAGTCTTGTCTGGATTGAGACGATTGATCGGCCGCGGGCGATACCGCCGGAATCGACGTTCAGGCGAACTCGACTTCGATCGGGCGGGGTAGAAGACCAGCGGCACGGGCATCGCCGAGGAGCCGTCGTACGGCGTCCCGACCGCGCTCACCGTAGTCGAGCGTCAAGCTATTCACATACATTCCGACAAACCGATCGGTTCGGGCCTTGTCGAGGCCGCGGCCGAACTGCATCGCGTGTTCGATTGCCTCGGCGCGATGTTCCAGACCGTAGGCGATGCTGTCGTGCAGCAATCCCGACAAGGTATGAATCGTCGCCGGGCCGAGATCACGGCGGATGACGTTGCCGCCCAGTGGTAGGGGCAGACCGGCAGTGCGATCGGCCCACCACTCGCCGAGATCCACGATCTTCTTGAGGCCCTCGTCGGCGTAGGTCAGCTGACCCTCATGAATCAGGAGCCCGGCACCGAACTCGCCAGCGCGGACGCGCTCCTGAATCTGATCGAACGGCACGACGACGTGCTCGACTTGCGGCTCGAAGAGCCTCAGGGTCAGGAAAGCGGTGGTCAGCTCGCCGGGCACCGCTACGCGCACCCCACGCACCGATGAAGGTCCATCCTGGCGAGCGACGACGATAGGACCGTACTTGTCGCCCATGCTGGCGCCGTGCGGCAGAAGCACGTATCGATCGGTGAGGTAGGCATAGGCATGGAACGACACCGCGGTCACCTCATACGTGCCGCTGAAGGCGGCCCGGTTCAGGGTCTCGATGTCGGCCAACACGTGCTCGAGCTCGAACCCCTGCGCCGGCACCTTGCCGGAGGCCAGACCGTAGAACATGAAGGCGTCGTCAGAGTCCGGGCTGTGAGCGATTCGAATTTTCATGATCGTTCCGCCAAAAACCTAGACGTCGTCGTTCGGGTCGGTGACCGCGTAAGGCCGCGCAGCCCGCTTGACGACGATGGTGAAGCCAAAGGCGACGATGGCCGATGCAGCAGCGAGCCCCAGATAGATGCCGCTGCCCACCAGGGCCTGCGGCGGCGTGATCGGGTCCGTGTTCTCGACAATCGCGATCGCCTGCACCCGGGACAGCACACGGCGGTTGACCGAGCTCGGCATGATGCGCCAGGACAAGAACATGATGCCGAGTGAGGCGAGGCCGATCAGGAACAGCGGGTGCCGTGAGTTCTTGCGGGTGATCATGCTGAGCGTGGCCAGCGTCGCGGCCAGAGCCCCGAGGCCCATGACCCAGAGGGCGAGGACGTCCGGGAAGCCGGTCAGAACGACCTCGTCGATGACAATCCAGGGGAGGAAGACCGAGACGACGAGCGCGATGCCGCCAATGAGCGGGATGAGATAGGCCCGCATGCCCGGCCGGAACATCGCGAGGACGCTCATTGTGCGTCCTTGAACTCCTCATACCAGGCCATCTGGATGGCCTCGAGCTTCGGTTCGTTCGACGCCTTCGGGTCGTCGTTGAAGCCCGTGAGGGCCATTACGCGATCACGAAGATCGGTAAAGCGCAGCGTCAACGGATCCACGTCGGGAAACTTCTCGGTGAGGGCGATCGCGATGTCCTCGGCGTCGGTCCACTTCATGGCCGCACCTCGGCGGACTTCCGCTCCTTGCGGTCGGACTTGCCCAACTGAATGCCACCGCCCTCCTGGACGTAGTTTCGCGTGTACATGGGTAGCTCGCAGACCACATCGCCCTTGATCACCGCCTGACAGCCCAGCCTGGACTGCGGCGTCAGGTCCCAGGCCGTGTCCAGACGATCGGCCTCATCGTCCTCCATCTCGCTCAAATGCTGGGCGCCTTCGCGGATGATTACGTGGCAGGTCGTGCAGGCACAGCTACCGCCACACGCATGCTCCAACGGCACCCCGAGATTCTTTGCGACATCGAGAAACGACTCGGGCTTGCCGTGGTGCGTATAAGGCAACTTGCCATGTTCAAACTCGACGGTCTGGTGTTCACCGTCGATGATGTACGTCACTTTGGGCATGAGATCTACTCGCTGTCAGCCGAGCTCCTTGACGTTGCGGCCGGCCAGCGCCGCCCGCACGCTGCGGTTCATCATGAGCTCGGCCAGGTGCTTCGTGGCGTCGTTCAAGACATGGGTCCACTGCTCGATCGCCGCGCGGTCGTCGGAAGTCAGCACGTGCTTGAGGCCGGCCAGCGCCTGTTCGATCCGTTTCTGCTCGCCGGGCGCGAACTCGGTGGCGGCGATTTCGCCGAACTCGGGCGCACGGAGCGACTTCTCGGTGGCCATGACGACCGACTCGGCCTCGTTCCGGGCTTCGATCAGCAGCCGGGCGGCGACATCGGCCTCGGCATGTTCGAACGAATCGAGCAGCATCCGTTCGACCTCCTCGTCGGTGAGGCCGTAGGACGGCTTGACCTCGATGGTCTGCTCCACGTTGGTCCGCAGCTCGGTCGCCGTCACGCTCAGGATGCCGTTGGCGTCGATCTGAAACTGGACCTGCACTCGCGGCATGCCCGCCGGCATCGGCGGGATGCCGCGCAGCTTGAACCGGTGTAGCGATCGGTTATCGGCCACCAGCTCGCGCTCACCTTGCAGCACGTGGATGTCGACGGCGGTCTGATTGTCGACAGCCGTCGTGAACATCTCACTTCCAGTCGCCGGAATGGTGGAGTTGCGCAGAATGATTTTCGACGTGACTCCGCCCATCGTCTCGATGCCGAGCGACAGCGGGGTCACGTCCAGCAACAGCATCTCGCGGCTGCCGGTGACGAGGATGTCAGCCTGCACTGCGGCTCCGAGGGCGACCACTTCGTCGGGGTTGAGCTCGGTGTGAGGCTTGCGGCCGAACAGCTCGCCGACGCGCTGGCGGACCACTGGAATGCGTGTCGAGCCGCCGACCATGACGACTTCGTCGATCTGCGACGGCTCCAGGCCGGCATCGGCCAGTGCATTGCGGCACGGCTGCAACGTCCGTTCAACGATGGGCGCGATGATGGCTTCGAACTCGGCGCGTGTCAGCTTGCGGCTGAAGCCGTCAACGGTCACGGTCGATTCGTCGGCGTCAGACAAATCCCACTTGGCCTGAATTACCGCCTGGCGGACGGCCTGAATGAAAGCCAGGTCGCTGCCGCGGTTGACGCCGGCGGCCGGCATCTCGGCCAGCATCCGCTGCATCAACAGCGCGTCGATGTCGTCGCCGCCAAGGTGCGTGTCGCCGTTGGTGGCCAGGACCTGGAAGACGCCGTCCTCGACCCGAAGAATCGACACGTCGAAGGTGCCGCCACCGAAGTCATAAACGGCGATCGTACCGCCGCGGCGCTTGTCGAGACCGTAGGCGAGCGATGCCGCCGTCGGCTCGTTGATGATGCGCAGGACCTCGAGGCCGGCGATTCGTCCCGCGTCGCGCGTGGCGGTCCGCTGTGCGTCGTTGAAGTACGCGGGCACCGTGATGACCGCGCCCGCGACATCGGGATCGATGTCCCCGCGGGCGGCAAAAAACGCCTCGGCGCGGTGCTTCAGCTCACGCAGAATCAGCGCGGAGATCTCCGGCGGCGTCAGCTCGCGCTCGCCGAGACCGATGCGAACGACGCCGCCCGCTTCGCCGGACAGCCGGAACGGCAGCATCGCTGCTTCGCCAGCCACGTCCTCGATGCCCCTGCCCATGAAGCGCTTCACGGAGTACACGGTGCGCTGGGGCTCAGTGAGCAGCCGGCGCTGCCCTTCCCGCCCAACGTAAGTGGTTCCATCCGTGGCAATCGAGACGATGGACGGCACGAGCCCGTCGCCGGTCTTGTCGCGAATGACCGACGGCGCGCCATCTTCGACGAAGGCGACGAGGCTGTTCGTGGTGCCGAGATCGATCCCTACGACTCTGGACATCTTGATGATTCTTGTCGGTTCGAGTTCTGCGTTCTGGGTTCTTGGTTCTCAGTTCCGTAGCTCTGGGTTCCGTGGTTCTGGGTTCTGGGTTCGCAAGAGCCGTGAGCCCTAAGACTTGAGCCTAAGACGTAAGACCTAAGACTTCAGCGAGCCGGCATTAAGCCACCGACAGTTCCCTCTCGATGCCGGCGAGCAAGTTACTGATGTAGTTGCGCTCGAGCATCCGGTCGCGCAGCGAGGTCAACACGCCGCGGCGCTCGGCGTCGCTGGCCTTCCGATCGACGAGAGCGTCCCACTGCTGCGACAGCGTCTGGAGGTCGGCCTCGTGCGCGGCGCGACGCGCTTCAATCGGCTGACGCGCCTGCTCGAGGCGCGGTCTCCATTCATTCTCGGAGGCGCCGCTCGCGCGCAGGTCGCGCACCACGTCCAGCTCTTCGTTCAGCGCAAAGACATCCTCGAGCAACGCCGCCGGCACCTGCTTGGAACCTTGGCCGTTGCCGCCGGCCGGCAGGCCTTCGAGCTGAAGCAGGTACTCGACTCGCGAGATCGGCTGCCGCAGGGTCCGATAGGCGTCGTTCAAATACGACGAACGCTCGAGACTGGCCCGCCTCTCCGCCGCCGACGCGTTGTAGAAGTAATCGGGATGAAAGCTGCGGCTCAGCGTTCGGAAGCGCTGTTCGAGCTCGGCCGGGTCGATCGACAGCTTACGAGGCATCCCCAGAAACGAAAAGTAATCACCTTGACGTCCGAGCGACAGGATCTTCGTGCACTGCGGACAGAAGTGCGCGTCGATCGGCGCGCCGCCGTCGCAGTTGCGGCAGATCTGAAGCGAGGTCGCCAGGTTGTCCTGGGTTTCGGGGGCCATATGGCGAACGCCTGACGTCCTGATGCGCGCTGCGACGCGCGGCCGGTCAAGCGCCGAACGAGCTGCCGCAGCCGCAGGTCGACTTCGCGTTCGGATTGTTGAAGACGAAGCCCTTGCTGATCAGGTTCGTGTCGTAATCGAGGACTGTTCCGTTCAGAAACAGCAGACTCTTCTTGTCGACGAAAATCTTGGCGCCGTCGGGGCCTTCGAACACCTCGTCACCCAGACGCGCCACACGCTCCCACGAGAACGTGTAGCTCAGGCCCGAGCATCCGCCGCCCTTCACGCCCACACGAAGACCGCCCTCGTCGATGCCCTGTTTCTGCATCAACGTCCGGATCTTCCGTGCGGCCGTTTCAGTGATCTCAATCATGGAAACTACAGAGCGTTCCAAAAGCCCGGTGACGACCGCCACGGTCAGACCGTCGGCTGCGCGGCCGGCTGCGCCGTCTCGCTCACCTGCTTCTTCTTGTAATCGCTGATCGCCGCCTTGATGGCGTCTTCAGCCAGCACCGAACAGTGGATTTTCACCGGCGGCAAGCTGAGCTCGGCCACGATCTCTGTGTTCTTGATGGCCAGGGCTTCATCCACGGTCTTGCCCTTCAGCCACTCGGTCGCCAGGCTGGAGCTGGCAATAGCCGACCCACAGCCAAACGTCTTGAATTTCGCGTCGTCGATCACACCCGTCTGCGGGTTGACCTTGACCTGAAGCTTCATGACGTCGCCGCACTCCGGCGCGCCCACGAGCCCGGTGCCGACATTCGGATCGTCTTTCGGCAGCGAGCCGACGTTGCGCGGGTTCTCGTAGTGGTCGATCACTTTATTCGAGTAAGCCATCTTCAGCTCCAGTGAGATTCACACTCTGAAATCTGCAATCTTCAATCTTCAATCCGCAATTCAATCGTCAGTCCTAGTGGACTTCCCACTGCATCGTCGATAGGTCGACGCCTTCCTTCGCGAGCTCGTAC
>JBKPSC010000115.1:0-5661 GCA_046734915.1 Acidobacteriota bacterium
CTCGAGTGTAGCGCGTCCTCAGCGTCGTTGAAGGCTTCACAAACCTCGACTGCAGCGGCGGCAGTTGACGTGGGATTTACCGCAGCGTCGTCGAGTCGTCAATCGCGCCTTCTACGCTGACCTCCATGGCTGGGAAAGAACTCGCTAGTGTGGGTTGCATCGACGGGGACGAGCGATCGGAGCTGCCTGCCTGCCCGATCTGCCGGAACGCCAATGGTCGCGCGTGCCATCTCGTATACGCGCCAAAAGCGATGGTATTGCACGTTCGATGTCCGGCCTGCGACCACATCTGGCAGCTCACGCTGGCCTCGTCACCGCCGCGGTCTACCCTCGAGCCTCACTGAGGGTTCGGCGGCTATTTCCTTTCGTAGACTCGCGTGTCGTTGGTGTACTTCTGCCCGCCTCCACTGCTCCCCGACGCGATGTAAGTCATCGTCTTGCCGTCCGGCGAAAGCTCGATCCGCCGCGTGACCGTGATCTGTCCGTTCCGCCGCGTCTGCTGCTCGATGGCATTGGGACTAAGCCGTTTGAACGAGAGCTCACGCGGATCCGACCCTTCGGTCTGATGAAACTCGCCGTCGAAATTGAAGTGGTGAATCTCCACGTTCGTGCCGCGCTCGCCAACGACGGTCAAGGTGCTCTTGAAGCCGCCGGGCTCCGCGACGTTCACGATCGTCTCGCCTTTCGGCGGTCCACCGCGAGTGATCGACGACCGGCTCAAGTTGAGCTCCCAGGTGCCAAAGAACGATTCGTTCTGCGCGCTCGTGACGGCGGAGAAAACGACGAGGCACGCTAGCAATCCACAGAAGCGATACAGCATGAATTCACCTCGCTCGAACGTCCTGAACGCCGGGATAGTAGCAGAGCGCCGCGTGGCCACGCTGAGCTCGCGCCTGCTGATGAGGCGTCCACGCTTCGCACTGTCTATTCATTGAGTCGTCCATTGCTTCGCGCATCTCGGTCGATCCGCAGAAGGAGAAGATTTATTGCGAGCTTGGATGGTACGGGCTTTGCCCCTTTGGTGGCCAACATCAGCCGCAACCACAGACTGGAGCATTGCCCGTGACCTCATTCCGGAGAGCCTTGATCTCGTGTGTGTTGGCAGCGCCACTCTGCCTGCTGCCCGCTTCGTCTATCGCAGCCGACAGACTCCGAGCGGCGGACACCGCCGCAGCCCCGATAAGCATCGATAACTTCGGTCGGATTAACGACACCTATTTTCGCGGTTCGCAACCTGACGGCGACGAGTACACACAGCTCAAGACGCTGGGCGTCAAAACCGTCATCGATCTACAGCAGGACGGCTTCGCTGGCGAGGCTGAGCTCGTGGAAGCTGCGGGCATGAAATTCGTCAGGATTCCGATGACGACACATGAGGCGCCCACGCGCGCGCAACTGGATCAGTTCCTGAAGCTCGTGAACAATCCGGCGAGCCAGCCCGTCTATGTGCATTGTGCCGGTGGGCGGCATCGCACCGGTGTGATGACCGCGGCGTATCGCATATCACGGGATGGCTGGACCGCCGAACAGGCGTTCAAAGAGATGAAGGCCTACAAGTTCGGCGCGGATTTCCTGCACAACGAATTCAAGCAGTTCATCTACGGCTACCATCCGGCGGCGCCGGCCCATCAGCCCGTGACGGTGAAGCCAGCGAACTAGACGCTGACGCTGAATGCTGGCAGCCTCGGCCGGTTGCGGCCCCTGTCGCGAGATCGGCGCTGACGTCTCAGCTCTGATGCCGAGGACGTGCGGCAGCGCTATCTCCGCCCAATGGACGGTTGGAATCGCGGCAGCGGCGAGGCTTTGCCGCGCCGTTCGCGGGGGCGGCGCGGATTCCGCCCTTGGCGACAACCGATCAGAATCGATAGCCGAGACCGACCCTGCCGCCAAGCACCCAATCGAGGCCGCTCCCGAACCAGAACACGGCTTCAGTTCGGATGACCAGCCGACTTGACGGATCCCACTCAGCGCCTACCCGCCCATGCACGAGTCGAAGGCTCTGAACTCTGTCGGCGCGCCCGTACGGCGGCAGCTCGAACTCGGTGTGGGTCCGCTGCACGCCCAGTCCGCCGCCAGCCATGACGTGCACCCTCGCCCGAACGGCCTTGCGGAACAGCAGGCTGCCGGTGATCGTGACTTCAGTGAAATCGTGAGAGGCGCGGCCGAAGACGTGCTCCACTCTGGCCGTATGCACATCGCCGTCGAGCAACAAACGCGGCGTCAGATGAACGGCTGCGCCAACACTTGCAACTGAGGCGGCTCCTTGCGATGAGTCGTCGTGCCCGATGCTCGCCCCGCCAATCGCGCCAAGGATGACCATGCGACGTTCCTGTGCGGACAAAGGACTGGCCATCGAGCAGGGGATGAGCGCTGCAAGTACCGCCAACCCCACGACTTGCCTTGCCCGGCCAGGTGTGACGCGAGCTTGACCTCGAGGCACGATTCCGCAAGCCGGGGCCATATCCCTGGAATGCGCAAACCGAATCGAGGTGGCTCATCCCACGTGGACCTCATCCTTAAGGGCCACCGAACCAGCCGTAACACGAGCGTCACGCCGGCTCCCTAGAATCGGGCCATGCCCAAGCCAACGATCTGGGTTGTCTGCCCGGAGTGGCTCCAGAAGAGCGGCACGCTCCTGCTGCTCAACCGCCCTCATCGCGATCGCGATCACTTCGAGTGCGTGAACTGTGATCACGTCTGGAAGGAGCAGGAGACACGCTCGTCGCGCGACTGAACGCCTCGAGGAGGATCGTGCGTTCTCCGCGTTCAGCCGCTCCGACAATGCATGACGGCCGTCAGTACTTGGGCGGCTTGATGCGTCCCTCCCAGAGACTCTTGTTATTTTCCTCGCAGGAGTATTCCATCATCTCCCAGTCGGGTCTCAGCGTCAGGGTTCGCGTGGTCTTCCACGATGTGGTGAAGGTCTTGGGGTCGTCGATGATCATTTCGTGAACGATGTGACCGAGCTCAGGCCTGGTAAAACGCTGAACCAAGTGCAGCTGATCGCTGTGCGGATGACCGATGGTGTCCAGGCGTGTCTTCCCGTTGAAGTTGACGGTATCGATGACCAGCGTGTCGCCCTCCCAATGGCCGACGGAGTCGCCGAACCAAGTCGGGATGCCGCTGCGATGAGGACGTCCGTCGATGGGTACCACTGTGAACCATGAGTTCTGCTCGAACAGGAAGGCGAAGTACGTGTCGGTCTGCATGAGCTGCATGGGCTCTGGCGTGTTGATGGAGCGCGTCATGCCGAATGGCAGACAGGCGCCGGTGTAGTCGCCTTCCGCCGGGTCGTACTTCTTCCACTCGGCCTCTCCCCACGGCGTGAACGGCAGCTCCGCGAGACCCTTGAAATTGAGCCCGTCTTTGGTCAGATCCGGCGCGTAGGGTTTCTGCCAGACGCCGCTAAAGTCCACCTTCCCCGACGCGGTCCGCGGTGTTGGTCCGTCAGGCGGCCGAAAGTCGTCCTGGCTGGCGGCGGTTTTCGGAACGGCGAGGGAGACGGCGACAGCGGTGACCAGCGCCGCGACAAGGTGCGTCTTCACGGGCGGCCTCCTATGGCTTCTTCGGTTCATTACCAAACGAAGAACCGGCAAACACGCTCCGGCCGTCTGCCAGCTTGACGAGGCGCATGTTGCAGGTCTTGGAGCCGTTCTTCGCCAGAAAACCGTCAATCGTGATCTGGTCGCCGAACTTCAGGGAATCACGGCTCCAGCCCGAACGAGTCAGCGTGTTGGGAGCGCCCCCCTCGCACTGCCAGTGCTCGACCGCACCCGACGTGTCCGTCACATCCAGGTACACCCAGATGTGCGGATTCATCCATTCGAGCTTGGTCACGGCACCCTTCAGGGTTACGGCCTTGTTCGAATCGAATTCGGCGGAAAAGGAGTGGTGAGTGTGGGCAGGCACCGCTGAGGCCACGATGAGTGCGACGCCAATCACGAGATGCTTCATGCTCATACTCGCTCCTGGATGTCCGACGTGACTCGGTTCGGCCACACTCTACACGTGAGCCGTCGCGTGCGCAAACCGCGCGGGCGATGATTGCGGACGCTCGGATCGAAAGGATTGCAGCCTGACGCTGGTCGGAATGTGATTGAATGGCGCTGGCCTAGACAGTTCCACGGAGCTCGCGATGTCGCGATTGACGGAACCGGCCAGCGTGGGCTTCCGCGACGTCGATTCGCCCTCGCTCCGGATCTATTATCCAGCTCTGCCGCCCGGCGGTGTGAATGCCCGCGTGCTGCCTCTCGACAATAAGGACAACCCATATCGACCGGTGCTGTTCCTCCACGGGCAGCGCGAACGCGGCGAAGGTGGTCTCTGCCCTCTCGACATCACGGCCGATCACACGCTCTGGGGTACCGTGCTCGAACTGCCGGCCCGCTGCGGCTTCGTCGTCGTTGCCGTCAATATCAGCGACAGCAACTTCAACCCCGAGACCGCCGCCGCGGATGCCCTCGAAGGTCTCGCCTGGGCACGCAACTCGTGGGCCGACCGTGCGGTGATCAAGGAGCCGCCAGTCGTGGTCGATCCTACCCATCCACTTCCGCCGCCGAGAGTCGGTGCGATCGGGCATTCGTGGGGCGCCAAGGCGGCCGCCCGGCTGGCTGTCGACCGCAAGGTTCGCTGCGTGGTTGGCGTCAGCGGCACGTTCGACGACAACGAGTCTCTCGAGGCGATACGAAACGCCAGGGTGCCGACCTTGCTCATCGCAGCAACCAACGAGGACATCTTCACGATCGCGGCTTCACCAGAGAACCAGCCATTCTGTGTGTTATCCCAGCCCAGGCACCAGGTGAGCCTGCTTGGAATCGGCCATTGGGATCTCAGCGAGATTGGTCCATGCGACGGCACCCGTCCGTCGCAAACGGCTGGTTCGCGCGTCATTGCCGCCGAAGTGATAACCGTATTCCTTCACCGCTACCTGTACAACGGCAGCACGCTGCCTCCCTCGCTGCTCACCGCGCCTGCTGGCGGTCGGCCGCCGATCACACCGCATGTCACTGGCGCTGGCAGCGCCGCCGTCCAGTCACGCTGGCAGGATCCGTTCACCGCCCGCAGCGGAGAAACAATCCTCGGTTCGTGGCCCGCCGGCATCGCACCATGGCGCCAATGCGGGACGTTGACGTTCAGCCCCACCTCGCTGTTGTTCGGCGTAGTCCCAACCGGCACGGTCGCGAAGAGGTCGCTGTCGATCCGCAACGGCTCGGAGAACCCGGTGACGCTGTCATTTCCAGCGTCCGGGGGCCCCTTCAAATGGGAGGCGTTCAATGGGACGCTCAGGCCGAACGAGGAGCGTGCGGTGACGATTAGTTTCAAGCCTCCGGCCAGTGCGCCGGTAACCGGCGCTCTGACCATCACGAGCACCGCCCTTGGATCGCCACACACCATCAGGATGACCGGAAAGGGCACCGGCGGTTTCTGAGTGGAAAGAAGCGCTTCGCCCGGCGAGCCGCCAGGCATCGCAGTGGTAGCGCTACGCCGTTGAGTCGGCGACCGATGGGCGACTCTCCGCGCGTCTGCGCCGGGTTTGGCTGGAAATCATGGCGCGCTGGATGCATCTCCTCTCAGCGGAGACAAAAATGCTGACATTGTTGACGGCGTGGGCGCTCGCGCTATCCAGTCTTGGATCGGCCATGGGCCAGCAATCTACCGACT
>JBKPSC010000116.1:0-6151 GCA_046734915.1 Acidobacteriota bacterium
GCGTAGCGCGAGTCAGGGACTCGCGCTGGCGGAGGTCGCCTTCGGTGAGCTCGACGCCGTGCTGCGGGAGGTCGCCGGATGCCGCGAGGTTACGGACCAGCGCCCGCACGGTCCATCCCCGCTGAACCAGCGTGCGCGCGAGATGACCCCCGGTGAAGCCTGTCGCGCCGGTGACTAGAGCGTGCACCGTTCCGCCACGAGGGTCACAGGCGATCCCAGGAGGCGCAGCAGGCCCAGACGATCGAGCCAATTTTCAACCGCGACGGTGAACCGGCGCGAGTTGATCGTCTTGTGCAGCGCGATGGGCAGGACGAACTGCCGGTGCACCGACCGCACGCGGTAGCCGCAGGCGCCGAGCGCCTCTTCAATCTGGCGGTACGAGAAGACGCGGTAGGGTTCCGTGCGCCCGCCGGCGGCCGCGACCAAGCGGCGCCCGAGCGATTGAATCAGAGCGACACTGCGCGACGACGGATAGTCGAGAATCACCAGCTGGTCAGCCACACGGCACAACTCCGACAGGCACTGCTGCCAGTGCGGCGTATGCATGATGACCCGCAGGCTGATGACGACGTCGAACGCGCGATCGTTGAATTCGAGCCGGTGGGCATCGCCGGTCGTGAACGTCACGCGAACCCCTTCTTCGGCGGCATGCTGGCGGGCGACGGCCAGCATTTCCTCGGACGCATCGACACCGGTGACGCGCGCCCCGCCCCGAGCCATCAGCAGAGCGGCGCGACCCGTGCCGGTTCCGACGTCGAGAATCGGCCGATCCTGAATCCGGCCAACGAAGTTCGCCAGCACACGAGCCTGTGTCGCCGCGACCAGTTCGCCGATCGGCCCGCCAAAGCGGCGATCGTCGAATCGTTTCGCGACGTCCGGATCGCGGTACAGCTTGTAGCTGTAATGGTCGCGCGACGCTCGTTCGTTCACGCGAGATCCTTCACGTCGTTCGGACCGGCGGCGCCGCGAACCGGCGCGTCCACCGGTGGAACGCTCAGAGCCTGCACGGCCTGACGAGTGTTCTCCAAATACGCGGCGTAGCTGTACTTCGTGTCCGCCAGGTGCCGGGCACGCTGGCCTATCTGGGCGGCGCGATCGGGGTTGCCGAGTGCGAGCAGGACTCCTTGCGCGACCGCGCCGGGAGTGGCCTCGGTCAGGATGGCGGTCTCGTCCGACAGCACCTGCGTATGGGTGAGCAACCGGGTGGCCACGATCGGCCGCCCGGAACGCAGGTACTGGTAGATTTTCAACGGTGTGTTCGTGCCGCGCGATCGAGGGGACACCAGGACATCGGCCGCCAGGAGGTAAGCGGGAATCTCACCAGCCGGACGCTCACCGGTGAACAAGGTCACATCGTCCACGCCGGCGGCCCTCGCCTGCTTCTGCGCCTCCTGCACCTGATGCGGTTTTCCGCCGACCAGCACTAGTCTGGCGTCTGGCCGCACACGCTTGACATCAGCCATGGCTGCGAACAGGAGGTCGAGACCCTGATAGGCTTCGAACGTTCCGGTGTACAGCACTATCGGCGTTGCACTCGAGAAGCCGAGGTTGGTCCGAACCGCCCTGGCTTGTTCCGGGGTTGGCTCGCCCTCCGCTGACCCGGGCGCATTCTCGATGAGGACGATGCGCGCCGACGGATCGACAGTGCGCGCTGTGTCCATCAGTGCCGGGCAGATGACGATGACGACGCGAGACCATCGGATCATCAGGCGCTCGGCGATCTGAAAGATCCCACGAATCACGCGTGAGCCGGTGAAGGCAAAGTTCGACAACTGCTGCGGCAGGCTCGAATGCATGTCGTACAAGTGCGGCACTCGCAGCAAGCGGGCAAGCAGAACGCCGATTACGCCGCCCTCTTCATGCGAATGAACGAGATCGTACGATCCGGCAAACGCGCGCCGCAGCGTGCTCACCGCCAGCAGCGCGTCGAGTGGAACCTTGCCTGCCGACGGACCAATTTTGACGTCCCGCACAAAGGGTGGACGCGCGCAGCGGAAGACGCGAAGCCCGGGCATCGACACATCCTGGCCGAACGGATATGTCACGAGGTCGACTTCATGGCCGAGGTCTGTGAGCGCACGAATGCGGTGGAATTCACTGAATGGCGTCCCGCGCGGCTCGAAGAACGGCTCGGGCGCGATCATCAGTATGCGCATGGATCTGGCAATTCTGGCACGAATCCATCGTAAAATGGCTCGACCTTCTTGATGTCCGTCGAAGAACAGGACACCTCCTCCGCCCGCAATCGCCTGATGGTCGCCGTGAGAGTCATCGTCAGCGTCACGCTGCTGGCGATTCTGCTCGAGCGTGTCGACCGGGCCGCGCTGTGGAACAGCATGCGTCAGGCGTCGGTGGCCTGGCTCGCCGTGGCGCTCGCCATCTACTTCGCGCACATCCTCACCGGCGCGTGGCGGTGGCGGTTGCTGCTCGGCACGCAAAACGTGCACGTGCCGCAGCGCGATCTGCTGTCGTCGCTGCTCGTTGCCTACTTTTTCAACAATTTCCTGCCGAGCAACATCGGCGGCGACGTCGTCCGCATCCGAGACACGGCACGGCCGGCGCGATCGCGGACGCTCGCGACGCTGGTCATTCTTGCCGATCGCGTGCTGGGGATCATCGGCCTTTTCCTGGTGGCCGCCGTGGCCTCGACGATCGCCTTCGAGATGAGGGGCCGCGCCGGCGCGCCTATCATGCCGGTGTGGTTGTGGTCGATCCTCGTCGCTGCGATGGCGGTCGTCGTGCCGGTCGTGGCATCACCCGAGCACATGGGGCGCCTGTTGACGCCGCTGACGCGCCTTCACCCCGAGTGGGTCGGCAACCGCATCGATACGCTGACGCAAACGCTGCATCGATTTCGCGCCAGCCCGACGATCCTAGCCACGTGTTTCACCGGGGCCGTGGCCGTCCAATCTTTGCTGGTCATCTACTATCTCGCGGTCGTCTACGCGCTGAATCTTCCGGTGACGGTGTGGGATCTGGCGGTCATTGTGCCGGTATCGCTCGTCGTACAGATGCTGCCGGTCTCACTGAACGGCTTCGGGCTGCGCGAGGCGACGTTTTCGTTCTACTTCACGCGGATCGGACTGCCGGTGCAGTCAGGCGTGCTGCTCTCGCTCGTGGCCGCCGGTCTGGCCATGCTGTTCTCGCTGAGCGGAGCGGCGGTCTACGTGACGCGCGAACGTACGCTGTCTTCGACCGGCGCCCAGCAGGCGTAAGCGCGCGTCGGGTTTCCGGCTTCAGTCTTCAGAAAACTCAATGCGCGGCGACTCTGACCGCACGGAAGCTGACCAGCACGGCCAGGTTCCGGTTGTCCTTTGAATTGGGGTCCTGGAGCCGGGGCGTGAAGCCATCAGACGAGAGCGCCGTCATCAGATAGGCATAGCTGTTCAAACCGCGTACACCGCGAGCGGGCACGTCGAAGGTGACTGGTTTGCGCGGTTCCAACGTGTGGCTGACGGTTGCAGCTCCCATCGACATCGAGAACACCGTTCGAATCGGCGAAAAAGCTGTGACGGTGATGTGGTCGATAACGTCCTCGCAGCGGACGATGATCTCGGCGCGGCCGTCGCCAGCGATCCACATGCCAGGCGGCTCCGGCGGAAACGCGTGCTGGTCGAGAAAGTACAGCAGCATCTGCGGATCCTGCCCGTACGGAATGCGCCCTCGCAGGCTCGTGTCGAGCATCACCGGAAGATCGTTGGCCATGGTCAGTTCGACCGGGAGCCGTCTTGCGAACCCGCGCTGGGTCGTCTCCCACGTGAACTTGGCCGCGGCGAACGGATTGACGAGCATCTTCGCCGTGAAGAGTGCCCCGCCCACCCACGCCAGCAGCGCTGTTCCCGGCCACATCACCGGTGGCGTCAGGAAAAAAATCGCGGGATAGACCGACAGAAAGTAGCGGTTTCCGGGCGGACCGCCGCCCCCGCTCCAGGTATACGGCAGGAATAGCAAGAGCACGACGGCCGAGGCGACCACACCGGCCAGGTTCAGTACCCGCCACGCCGCCCGACGCTCGCGTGACGCCGCCCATGCCAGGAGTGCGACGACACCTGGAAAGAAGTACGGCACGAAGCCAAAGTGACGGCCGACGAGGAAATATTTCAGATTGCTCCCGAACCGGTTCACGAGCTCTCCCGGCTCGAGCACTATCGCGGCGTCGGAATCGTTGGTGGTGACCAGCGCCCGCGTGTCCCACGCATTCTGCGCCGAGCCGTCGAATGGAAACCGCCCGTAAAACGTCGAGCGATCGCCTCCCTGGTAGTTGAACTCCCCGGTGATGAGCGCGTTGCAGAAGAACAGGCCGCCGGTGGTTGCGGCGAAGACGAGACCGACGAGGAACCCTTGAAGGATGGATCGTCGCCACCAGAACAGGAGCACCAGGGGAGCCGCCAGCGGCAGGTTCGTCGGCTTCATGTACGCGGCGACGCCCAGGAGAACGGCGGCGGCGACGTCTGAGCCTCTCCCGGCAAGAAATCCCGAGGCTGGACGAGTGACTTCCTTGTAGAGCCACAGAAAGTAGGCGACGAAGACCAGCACGAGATTGAAGATTTCCGGCGTCAGGAACACCAGGTACACCGGAACGACGGACGCACCGAAAAAAGCCAGAACAAAGGCCATCGCCATCGCCGGCGGCGACGTTGCGGCGAGAAAGCGATAGCCGCAGAAGCAGGCAACCGCCAGCAGCAGCACGTGGAAGACGAGAAAGCCGTTGAGGCCCAGCAGCCGGACGAATGGCGCCGCGACGACCGAGTACGCCATGGCTTTGGCGAAGTACAGTCGATCCGTGCGGGGCTCCTGCGTGTCGTTGTAGATGCGGACAAACGGCGGCGTGGCGCGCACGCGCATGCGGAACTGCTTGCCGCGCTTCAGGAAGATCCCTTCCGGCCCTTGCTTGTAGAGTCCCCAGAACCGCTCGACATCGCGCCGCTGGTAGCTCAGATCGCCGTCGTAGGCCAGGCTCAGCGTCATGGCGACGTACGTCGACTCATCGCCCTTGATGTCGTAAGCCGCGCGAACAATGTCCACGGAGATTGCCGCGGCAAGCGCGATGACGAGCAGGACGATGCCCACCAGGGCCGGCCCGCGATGCGACACCCGCACTGCGCCGGCCGGCGCCTCTCTCTCGACTGTCACCGGGAACACGCGAGACATCATAGAACGAATGCACGATAGAATTGTCGCGCGGCATGACAGCTGGTACGAGCGATCTGCGCGTCATCGAGGATGTTTTCTGGATCGTGCTCGGACGAGCCGCGAACGCGGTCGAACTGCGCGACGAGGTGCGCGGATTTCATCCAGGCATGCGGCAGACGCTGCTGATGCGGCTGCTCGCTTCACCCGAGTTCCTGAAAATCGCCTACGGCTGGCGCGATGGCCGCGAGCCGTACAGCGATCCCGAGGCCACGGAGCGTGGGCTGGCTTCGATTGGCTCCCCCACCGACTTCGTGAAGATCGCTTATGAGTGTCTGCTCGGCCGCCCAGCCGACGAGGGTGGATTGCGTCACTACACGGCGGCGCTGCTCAAAGGGGATACGCGCCGTCAGATCCTGAAGGCGCTTGGGACATCGGAGGAATTCGCCAGACGGCATCACGCGTTGGCCCCCGAGGGCGGCCGCGTCTTGCGCGACACGCAGCTCTGCGAGCTGGCGAATCCCGCCAAGTGGGACAACGACGAGTGGCTCGCGATTCTTCGCAGCCTCGGCTTGTCTGACGACAAGCTCTCGATGCACCGGAAGCCCTACGAGTTCACACAGCTCATCTTCGGGTGTCAGCGGCTGGGCGCATTGAAAGACGACTCGTGCATCCTTAGCGTCGGCGCCGGCCACGAGCTGGTTTTGTACTGGCTGGCGAACCATGTACGACGGGTGGTCTCCACCGACATGTACGAGGGGGTCTGGCAGGACGTCCAAGGTCGTGAGGGCGATCCCGATGTCATCCACAGACCTGAAGACTACGCCCCGTTTCCGTATCGGAACGATCACCTTGTCTTCTTGAAGATGGACGGCCGTCAGTTGGCCTTCGACTCCGGCATCTTCGACATTGCATATTCGCTGTCGTCTATCGAGCACTTCGGCAGCATCGCCGGCGCGTCAGCAACCATCCGGGAGATGGGCCGCGTGTTGAAACCCGGAGGCATCCTTGCGCTGGCCAC
>JBKPSC010000117.1:0-5456 GCA_046734915.1 Acidobacteriota bacterium
AGCCGCGACGCCGGTTTCGCGAGAACGCGTTAACAATCAGCAGCAGAACCACGGCATACAAGCCTCGCCGAGCCCAGGATTCGTTCCGGGACTGAAGCGAGGACAGGAGCTTGGCGCCAAGGATGGCGGCCAGGCCGGCCATGAGCAGGAGAAGGAAGGGGTGGTTGCGGTTCCGCTGACCGTGCCGCCAGGCTCGAGCGGCAGGACCCCGCCTCCACGGACCAGCGTCCCATCGGTAGTCGGTCCAGTTCAGGGGGTCGGTGAAGGGGGCATGCCGATAGCGTGGTCGGAACACCTCTCTTTCGACGAGTTGGCGAGTTCGGAAGTTCGAACGCTTATAATTTCAGTTGATGAATCAGGAAGTCTTTGCGGCCCTGGCCGAGGCACTCGAGCGCGGCGAAGAGGTCGCGCTGGTCACCATCGTCGCCGCCCACGGTTCCACTCCGCAGCGTGTGGGCGCGAAGATGCTCGTCTACCCCGACGGCCGGACGGTCGGGACCATAGGCGGCGGCTGCTATGAGAACGATGCGTTCTGGAAGGCTCGCGAGGCCATCACGCAGCGCCGCCCGATGAACGTGAAGTACGAGTTGAACGACGACTTCGCCCAGGAAACCGGTCTCGTGTGCGGTGGTCAGATGGAAGTCTTCATCGAACCGGTCGAGGCGTCACCGGACGTGTATGTCTTCGGCGCCGGGCACGTTGGCTATTTTGTGGCGAAGCTGGCGCACGAAGTCGGCTTCCGCGTACATGTCATCGACGACCGCGAGAAATTCGCCAGCTCCGAGCGCTTCGGCGAAGGCATCGACGTCATCGTGGACGACATTCCTCAGTGGATCGCAACGCACACTCTTCCCCCAACCGCCTACGCCGTCATCGTCACGCGCGGGCACACGCACGATCTCGATGCGCTCCGCGCGCTGACGGCTGCCCCGCTTCGTTACCTTGGCCTGATTGGCAGCAAGGCCAAGGTCCGACGTATCTTCGACGCGCTCGTCGAGGAAGGCACACCGCACAAATCGCTCGAGGCTGTGCACGCACCCATCGGGCTGGACATCGGCGCGATCACCCCTCAGGAGATCGCCGTGAGCATTGTCGCCGAGCTCATCGCCACCAAGCACGGAAAGATTGCCGATCCGCGCGTGGCAGCCGTCAGCATGCGCTGGGAAGGGGCTCTCAGAAAATAGTGGGCTATAATTCCATTTGCAGGCCCTAAGCTCCTGACTCGTAATGGGTTCCTTCGAATTAGCCGAACGCTCACTCCAGCTGCTGGCGACGCTGGTACGCGAATACATCGATGGCGGCGAGCCGGTCTCGTCGCAGACGATCGCGCACCGTAGCGGTCTCGGTCTGTCGTCGGCCACGGTTCGCAACGTGCTGGTGCAGCTCGAAGAGCTCGGCTACGTCCACCAGCCCCACACCTCAGCCGGTCGGGTGCCAACCGATCTCGGGTATCGCGCCTTTGTCGACATGCTCCTGGAGAGCCGAACCCCGGCTATTTCGCATGCTGATGTAGAGCAACAGCTCCGGCGCCAGGCAGTGCAGACCCCACTCATGAACGACCTGCTGGCGGCAGTGTCGCACCTGGTATCACGCGCGGCGAAGCACGTCGGTTTTGCCCTCTCGGCGGACGACGCGGCGGTCCTGAAACGTATCGAGTTCATCCCGCTCGACGGGTCGCAGGTGCTGGTCGTCGTCGTCGCTCGAAGCAATCAGGTTACGCAGAAGGTGGTGGATGCGGGCGAACGAGTGCGTCCCGATGACCTGAGCCAGGCGGCGCGATACCTCAACACGGAGTTCGCGGGTCTTCCGCTCTTCGAGGTGCGCGACGCGGTCCAGGCGCGGCTGCGGCAGGAGCGCACGCTGTACGACCAGTTGCTGGCGCGGGCGCTGCGGCTCGCGAGTTCCACGCTCGAACACCTTCCCAACGTGCAGACATTTCACGTCGACGGCGCGGCCTCGTTGCTCGAACATGGCAGCGAGGGCTTCTCGACCGTCACGTTGCGGGCACTGTTCGAGATGATGGAAGAAAAGGAGCGGATGATTCATCTGCTCAACGCGTATATCGACGGCCCGGGCCTCACGGTCGTCATCGGCACCGAACATACGTCTCCCGATTTGCGTCGATTCAGTCTGATCGCGTGTACGGCAGTCGACGGCAGCACGACGAGGACGGTCGGAGTCATCGGACCGACGCGGATGCACTACTCGCGAACGATCGCGCTCGTAGACGGCACGACGCAAGCCGTCTCGCGCGTGCTTCGCGAGGCCCATTAGCCCGTTATGCGAGGGCAAAAGGCCCTCGCTCTAAGATATTGACTGCTTCACAATGAGCGAACAGGCACTCAACGAACAGGACCCGCAGCCGGCGGAGACGCAACCCGATCCGCTCGAGGAGCTGCGTCGCGAGAAGGACTCGCTGCAGGACCGGCTGCTCCGCACCGCAGCCGAATTCGACAATTACCGCAAGCGTGTCGAACGCGAACGCCGTGAGCTCGCCGACTACATGAAGGCGGACGTCCTGGCGGAAATCCTGCCGATCCTCGACAATTTCGAACGCGCCTTGCAGGCGCCATCGCCGGAAGGCGACGGACTGCGCAAGGGCGTCGAGTTGATCCACAAGCAGATGCTGGATTTCCTGCGCAAACGTGGAGTCACACCGATCGAAGCGCTCGGCGCGGACTTCGATCCGAATTTCCACCAGGCCGTCATCCACGAGACCAGTCCCTCGCACCGCGAGGGCGAAGTCATCGCGGAACTACAGCGCGGCTACATGTTGGGCGATAAACTTCTGCGACCCGCCATGGTGAAGGTGGCCAAAGCCGCGTGAGCAAACAAGATTATTACGAGATCCTGGGCGTATCGCGTACGGCGACCGACCAGGAGATCAAAAGCGCGTACCGGAAGCTGGCACTGAAGTACCACCCTGACCGCAATCCGGGCGACAAGTCTGCCGAGGACAACTTCAAGGAAGCCGCCGAGGCCTACTCCGTGCTGGTGGACACGGACAAGCGGCACATGTACGACCGCTTCGGCCACGCCGGTCTCGGAGGCGCAGCGACCGGCGGTTTCGACCCCAACGCATTCTCGGGGTTCGAAGACATCCTGGGCGGTCTCGGGGACATCTTTGGTTTCGGAGATGCGTTCGGCGGGCGACGCCGCGGCGGACCGCAGCGCGGCGCGGATTTGCGCTACGACCTCGAGATCTCCTTCGAGGAAGCCGCAAGAGGTACTGAGGCTTCCCTGCAGATTCCGCGACAGGAGATCTGCGAGACCTGCAAGGGAAACGGCGCGGCGCCGGGCACGTCACCGGTCACGTGCCCGCAGTGTCACGGTCGCGGGCAGGTCCGATACCAGCAAGGCTTCTTCACGGTTGCGCGGACGTGTGGACAGTGCCGTGGCACGGGGTCCATCGTCGCCAAGCCGTGTCAGACCTGCCGTGGCGCCGGGCGCGTGCAGAAGGAAAAGAAACTGAGCGTGCGGATCCCGGCGGGGATTGCGACCGGGCAGCGGCTCCGTCTCAGCGGCGAAGGCGAGGCCGGACCCGGCGGTGGTCCTCCCGGTGATCTCTACGTCGTCGTTCACGTGCAGGAGCATCCGTTCTTCCAGCGAGATGGCAACGATCTCTACTGCGAAATCCCGCTCAACTTCCCTACCCTGGCATTAGGCGGCGAGATCAAGATTCCCACGCTCGACGGCACGGAGCCGTTCTCGGTGCCGAACGGGACACAAAGCGGCACCACGTTTCGCGTGCGCGGCCGCGGCATGCCGGACGTCGGCGGCCGCGGGCATGGCGACCTTCTCGTCACCGTCAGGGTCACCACGCCAAAGAAGTTGTCGAAGGACCAGAAGAAGCTGCTCGAGCAATTGGCAGCGTCTCTTCCCAACGAAGCGTTCGAGCCCACACCGACATCCGAGCACGCCGACAAAGGGCTCTTCGATCGAGTCAAGGACATCTTCGGCTAGCGCGTGAACGACAGCGTTCGTACCTGGCCTGCGCTCGACGTCCATCCCGTCTCGGAACTGCTGCAGGCAGCGCTCATTGATTACGAAACTACGGCAATCGACGAGCGTTCGCCGGATGATTGGCGCGTCTTTTTCACGACCGTCAGCGAGCGGGACCGTGCAGCCACGGCGTTGCGGTCTGCATTCCCCACTTTGACCATCGCTTCTATCGACGTTCCGGACGAGAACTGGGCCGCGCGATCGCAGGCCAGCCTGCGCGCTGTCCGCGTCGGGAACATCGTCGTCGCGCCACCGTGGGACGTGCCGGCGGGTCCAAAGAACAGGACCCGCCCTACGGGCACGACTGCTTCGGCGGGTCCACAGAGCAGGACCCGCCCTGCACAGGATCTCGTCATCGTCATTCAACCGTCGATGGGTTTTGGAACGGGACACCACGCAACGACCCGCTTGTGTGTCGCAGCGCTACAGCGTCTCGATCTCCGGGGACGCTCAGTTCTCGACGTGGGCACGGGATCCGGTGTCCTCGCCATCGCAGCGAGTCTTCTGGGCGCGAGCCGATCGGTTGGCATCGATGATGACGGCGACGCAATCGCAGCGGCTCGGGAAAACCTGGACTTGAATCCGCAGGCCGAGGTCACTCTGCTCGTCCAGGACCTCCGCTCGACCGATGTGGGGTCAGCGGACATCGTGATCGCAAACCTGACGGGAGGACTGCTGATGTCGGCGGCACTCACGATCCAGGATTTCGTCACGCGCGGCGGCTCGCTCGTTCTGAGCGGTCTCATGACAGTGGAAGAGAGTGATGTCCTTTCCGCATTCCCGGCCTGGCGCGTCGAGCACCGATTTGAAGAAGACGAATGGCTTTGCCTCACGTTGATCAGGCGGGTCTGAAGACCCGCCTCTACCGAACCGCTGCAGTAGCCCAGCGCTCGGACAGCTTTCGTATCCGGGCGAGCGCTTCCTCAATGTTTTCAAGCGAGTTCGCGTAGCTGAAACGCAGATATCCATCACCGTAGCTGCCGAAGGCGGTGCCGCTGAGACAAGCCACACCAGCATCGTTCAGCAGCATGTCGGCCAGTTCCCTGCTGGATAGTCCTGTTCCAGTGATATGGGGGAACACGTAGAAGGCGCCGGCAGGCACCGAGCAGCGGAATCCCGGGATCTCGTTCAAGCCTTTGACGATCGCATCACGCCGACGACGGAACTCGGCCACCATCCTGTCCACGTCATCCTGCGGACCCTTGAGCGCTGCAAGCCCGGCTCTCTGCGTGAAGCTGGCCGTGCACGAGTTCGAGTTGACCATCAGCTTGTCCATCGCGTCGACGACCCACAGCGGCATCACGCCGTAGCCGAGACGCCAACCCGTCATGGAATAGGTCTTCGAAAATCCGTCCAGGATGATTGTTTTCTCCAGCATGCCGTCGAACTGCGTGATGGAAGACGGCACTTCTTCGTAGCAGATGCGTGAATAGATCTCGTCGCTCAGGATCAGC
>JBKPSC010000118.1:0-7664 GCA_046734915.1 Acidobacteriota bacterium
GGCGACACGCTGTCGTCCATCGCCAGCCTGTTCAGGACGACCGTCGCGGCGTTGCGCACCTGGAACCGGTTGCCGAGCACCCGCATTGAAGCCGGCGATCAGCTGACCATCTACACCGCCCGGGCCAACTAGCAAGTCTTCGACCGGTATCCGGGCTCGCGCTTCTTGCCGCGAGCCCTCCGTGCTCGCTCTCGTTTTCTGCAAGCTTTCGCGACCGTTCGGCGAAATCTCCAGCAATCGACCAGACTGCCGAGGAGACGCCTCTTGCAGGTGTCAACTTGTGCTTGCCAGCTTCCGCAGCGCGGTGCTCTTCGGCATCGAGGCGTGCCCTATACATGTGGAAGTGGACGTGGCCTTCGGCCTGCCGGCGTTCGTCATGGTCGGCCTGCCTGACGCCAGCGTTCGAGAGAGCCGCGATCGCGTCCGCAGCGCCATCCGCAACTCGGGTTTCGAGTTTCCGCCGCACCGCATCACCGTCAATTTGTCGCCGGCCGATGTTCGGAAGGGGGGTGCTTCTTTCGATCTGCCGATCGCGCTCGGCATCCTGGCGGCTCAGGGCACGCTCACGTGCCGGTCGGCGCCTCATCTGCTCGTACTCGGCGAGCTGTCTCTCGACGGGGCCATTCAGTCGGCGCGAGGCGTATTGCCCATCGCCGCAGGCGCGCGGCGCGAAGGGCTGACCGATCTCCTTCTTCCCTCGGCCAACGCCAGCGAGGCTGCTGTCGTGAAGGATCTGCGCATTCTGCCGGTCGCGACGCTCGTGGAGGCTGTCGGCTCGCTGAACGCCCCGGAACGGCTCCCGATCATCTCTCCGGCTTTGCCGCCGGCTCCCAGCCGGTGGGCGGATCTCGCAGATGTCCGCGGGCAACTGCTCGCGCGCCGCGCCATCGAGATCGCCGCCGCCGGCGGGCACAACCTGCTCCTCGTCGGACCGCCCGGCGCGGGTAAAACGATGATGGCGAGACGTATGCCCGGCGTGCTGCCGCCGCTGACCTTCGAGGAGGCGCTCGAGGTGACGTCGGTGCACTCGGTGGCCGGCCTGCTTCGATCAGGCAGCGGACTCTTGACGGAGCGTCCGTTTCGCGCGCCGCATCACACGGTCTCGGCAGCGGCGCTCGTGGGCGGCGGACCGCACGCTCGCCCGGGCGAGGTGAGCCTCGCTCATCACGGTGTGCTGTTCCTCGACGAGATGCTGGAGTTTCCGCGGCACGTACTCGACGTGCTTCGACAGCCCCTCGAGGACGGTTACGTCACGGTCGCACGGGCTGCGCGGACGGCCACCTTCCCGGCGCGTTTCGTCCTGGTGGGCGCAATGAACCCGTGTCCCTGTGGCTTTGCCGGCGACCTCACGCGGGCCTGCCGCTGCCCTCCGCCGCAGGTTGATCGCTATCGTGCCCGCCTCTCCGGGCCGCTGCGTGATCGACTCGACCTGACGGTCGACGTTCCGGCCATGCCGCCCGACACCCTGACGGGCACCTCGCGCGGCGAATCGTCGGCCGACGTCCGCACTCGCGTCTGCGCCGCGCGTGAGCGGCAGCGACGGCGCTACGAGCGCGACGGTATTTGGACGAACAGCGAGCTTACGCCGGCCCTCCTTGGCCGACATTGCCACCTCGACGCGGCCGGGGTTCGAATGCTGACGCTCGCCTCGCGGCGGCTCGGACTGAGCGCCCGCGGCTACGACCGCGCGAGGAAGGTCGCGCGGACGATTGCCGATCTCGCCGGCGAGGATCGGGTGTCCGCGGAACACATTGCGGAGGGCCTGCAGTTTCGCTAAGGCGCTGGGGACTCGTGGGGAATTTTTCCCATTCCCGGCGGTCCGATGCCGGTTATCCGGCGCAAATGGGCCGGATTCGAGTGGCACGAGTGTCGCCGTTCGTCCACGCCGGAGGTGACCATGGCTTCCTGGCAGCGGATTCTCGTGCCCGTCGATTTCAGCGAAACCTCGCAGTCGGCGGTGCGGCAGGCGGTCGATCTGGCAGCCTCGTTCCGCTCGAGCCTGATCTTGCTGCACGTTGGCGACAAGGCGGCCGCCGACGTGGTGACGGAGTTTCCGCTCGGCCTCGAGGCCAGCCTGCTCGATGCCGAACGCGAGCGCCTTCTGAAGGTGCTCACGCCAGCCGAACAGGCGCAGCTTCATCCCGAGTTCGTGATTGTCGCCGGGTCTCCCGCGCATGAAATCGTGCGCTGCGCCGATGAACGCGAGGTCGATCTCATCGTGATGGGCACCCATGGACGCAGCGGCGTGAGCCACATGCTGATCGGCAGCGTGGCAGAGAGAGTCATCCGCAGTGCGCCGTGTCCGGTGCTGGTCGTTCGGAACAGCGGGCCTGTCACCGCCAGTGAAGTCGCCAGCACTCCGGATTCAGTCGGATCCACCCTGAATGCGTGAGTTCGGAGGGCGCCATGTTCGACCTAGTCCTCGGCAAGATCGAAAGGCCCTATCGCAAACGCTCGACGGGTGCGACCACAGCCTCCGTGTTCGGTCACGTGGTCGTCATTGGCACCGTCGTTGTGCTGCCGCTCCTGTTCGCGACCGAGCACCTGCCGAAGGTGCCGGTGATGATGGCGTTCGTGGCCCCGCCTGCCGCGCCGCCACCGCCCCCCCCGCCAGCGCCGGCGAGCGCCAAAACGCGGCCGGCGGGAGCAGCGCCATCGTCGACGAACCCGAATGCGGCGCCCGTCGAGGCGCCCACACAGATCAAACCCGAGCCGGCGGTGGCGCCATCCGGCGGCCAGCCAGGGGGAGTCGAGGGCGGCATCGAGGGAGGCGTTGCAGGCGGCATCGTCGGTGGCCTCATCGCGGAAGCTATTCCTCCACCCGCGCCACCCCCGCCTCCTCCGCCGCCACCCCGTGAGCCGGTGCGGATCGGTGGACTGGTGGTCGCGCCTGCACTGCGGACACGGGTCGAACCTGAATACCCACCGCTGGCCGTTGCGGCGCATGTCGAAGGGATGGTCATTCTCGAGGCGACGGTCGACACTGAAGGGCGGGTCACGGACGTTCGGATTCTGCGCTCGATCGGGTTCCTCGACAAAGCGGCGATCAATGCAGTTCAGCAGTGGCGGTACGCGCCGTTGACGCTCAACGGCATGCCGACACCGTTCGTGCTGACGGTCACGCTGAACTTCTCACTGAAGCAGGCCCGTCCCATGAACGTCGGATGACTTTACGAGCGCTCGCGCGATTAGGGACGCGGCGCTGTCAGGCCGGGATCTCCGGGCCGGAGTGGACTGGTAAAACTTCGGCCCGCGTCGGTCAAATCGCCCAGCACGTCGTCACCGGCTGGCTTCGTGCCGTCGCGGACCCATCGGACGAGGTCGTCGAACGCGGTCGCTTCTTCGGCAGGGCTGAATCGGCAGTGGCCGCCGATTCGATAGATCCGTTGCACGAGCAAGTTCGTCGTGCCAGCGGCCTCCGCCGCGCGACGGAGTGTTTGCTCCAGGTGAATCGGGACGAAGAGATCGCCGGTTCCGTGCATCGTCATCACCGGGCGCTGCAGGTGCCCGTCGAACGGCACGAGCTCGTCGAACGGACTGCCGGCGCTCCGGTACTCGGGGTCGGCGGCCTTGCGCCGTACGGCCGCATTGAGCTCGGTGGATTTCAATCCCAGCGCTTCGTCTACGGTGTAGCGCAGGTGAGTTGTGCTCACAGCGCGATTCTGCGGCGACGAACTCCCGGCCAGCGCGCTGCCGCTGATGTTCTGAATGAACCGGCTCTCGAGACCGTCCATCGCAAACGGCCGTGGTCCTCCGGTCAAATTGATCTGCACGCTTGCCAGCTGTCGGCCCTTCCCGGTCAGATCCGGAAACCGGCCGAGTGCTTCAGCCATTCTGGCCGCGTCTGCCCCCAGGGTCGCGGGCGACGCGAACGACACTCCAGTGATCACTTCGGCCGCCGCCGCGGTCCCAGTGAAGAAATCGAAGAGCTCGGGGCCGGCCGGGCACATGGCCAGTGCGCCATCGAAGCCAGTCGGAAACTCGTGCATGCCGAGCAGCGTCACGTGCCCGCCCATCGACGTACCGGTGAGGTACACGCGCTGCGGCGGCCGGCCGCCGTTGTGGCGGGTGAACAGATCGCGGAGCGCCATCGTGTCCTGCAGTCCGATACCTGGCACGTATCCATTGCAGCGGTAGCTCGACGCCGCCCAAGCGAAGCCGCTCTCGATGAGGTGCTCGCGCATCGTCGAAGGAAACCCGACCGATAGTCGGCTGCCGTCTGGTCCACCGTTGCTTCGGAATCCGTGTGCGTTCAACACCAGCTCGCCGTTCCAGCGATCTGGTATCTCGACTCGATAGAGGCCGCCGTCGTAACGGCCGAAGTAGGCCTTCGCTCCAGGCAGCGCATCGAACGTGGGCTCCGCGAGCTCCCAGGTCTGCTGCGGACACGCGATTGGCGTGAAGGTTCTCGTGTCGCTGGCCGTCGCGCGCGTCAGCACGAGAGTGACGGCCAGCAACCCCGCCGCCGCTGTCGCCATCAAGCTACGCATGAGCGGTGACTCTACACCCATCTCGACATTTTCGCTGGCTGTTCGCTTTGCAGCTTTTTCGCGCTTGGGGCCGACATTTCCGTGTGATACAGTTCTGAAACTTCAGGGACCCAACCGTTCCCTCGCGGCTCATTTCTTTTCAAGTAGGAAACGTTCGGCCGGGCCAATCGACCCGTTCGGACTCGTTCGACGAACCGACGCATGCTCAGACGACGTTACACCGTGCTTATTGCCGATCGATCGACTGGAGTCGTTCGGCGTCTCACGATCAGCGTTCGCAGCACTCTCGCCGTCGCCCTCGCCGTCGTCGTCATGCCCATCCTCATCGGCGTCGGCGCGAAGATGAGCGCCGGCACCGAGCTCTCGGCGCTTCGCGCCAGCAAGGCCGCGCTGGAAGTCGAGAACGGCAATTTTCGCGCGACCACGGGTGAGCTGACGACCCAGATTCAGTCACTCGAGACCGTCATCGACGATCTCGGGGCGCGCGCCGCGCTCGATCCCGCCCAGGCCAAGGCGATTCAAAAGCTCCCGGCGGTCGTGAAGGCACGCGCGGCCGGCGGCAACGCGACCTCGAACGCCGCGCTTTCCGATGTGCTCTCGACGTCGCTGATTTCGGCGGATGACACCTTTGGCGCGCTGCGCAGCTTGCTGCAGGGTCTCGAGAGCCGCCTGCGGCTGGTCAGCCGCAACGTCGAGCGCCAGGAAAAGCTCGCCGCCGCGACGCCGTCCATCTGGCCAACGCACGGCTGGCTGACCGGAATGTTCGGTGGCCGCCCCGACCCGTTCACGGGCGAGCCAGGCTTCCATCAGGGTCTGGACATTTCCACTGAGAGGGGCCATGCCGTTTACGCGACTGCGGATGGCACCGTCGAATCCGCCAGCTACAGCGGCGACTACGGGAATCTCGTCGTGTTGCAGCATGACTTCGGATTGAGCACACGCTACGGACATTTGAGCAAGTTCAACGTGGTGCCAGGCGCGACGATCAAACGCGGCGACATCATCGGCTACGTCGGATCGACCGGACGTTCGACCGGCGCCCATCTTCATTACGAGATTCTGGTCAACGGCAAGCTGATCAACCCGTTGCAGCTCCTGACGCAGCCGCCCTCTGGCGCGCGTTAGATTTGATCGCCCTCTCACCCTCCGCTACAATCATCGGATACCCACGGCCACGTGGGTTCCGTTGATGATCCAGACACTCCTCGCGAAAGTCATTGGCACCCAGAATGAGCGCGACCTCAAGCGTTTGCGCCCGCTCGTCAGCGAGATCAACGCCTTCGAGCCAACGATTCAAGCGCTGACCGACGAGCAGCTCCGAGCGAAGACAGCCGAGTTCCGGGCCCGCCTCGCCGAGGGTGAAACGATCGATGACCTGCTGGTTGAAGCCTTCGCAGTCGTCCGCGAAGCCGGCAAGCGCGTGCTGAACATGCGTCATTTCGACGTGCAGCTCATTGGCGGCGCGGTGCTGCACAAGGGCCGCATCGCCGAAATGAAGACCGGCGAAGGCAAGACGCTGGTGGCCACCCTGCCCGCGTATCTGAATGCGCTCGACGGGAAGGGCGTCCACGTCGTCACCGTGAACGACTACCTGGCGCGGCGCGACTCGGAGTGGATGGGCCGCATCTACCGCTTCCTCGGCATGACCGTCGGCGTCATCCAGCACGATCTCAACGACGCCGACCGGCAGCGAGCCTACAGCTGCGATATCACCTACGGGACCAACAACGAGTTCGGCTTCGACTACCTCCGCGACAACATGAAGTTCGAGCTCGCGCACTACGTGCAGCGCGGGCACCACTTCGCCATCGTCGACGAGGTCGACAGCATCCTCATCGACGAAGCGCGGACGCCGCTCATCATCTCTGGCCCGGCTGAGGAATCGACCGAGCTTTACTACGAGGTCGATCGCATCATCCCCCGCCTCAAGCCGGGCGTGGTCATCCGCGGCGACACCAAAGCCGAGGAGCGTGAAGCCATCGAGGCGACGGGCGACTACATCGTCGACGAGAAGCACAAGACGGTGACGCTCACCGAGAGCGGCATGGCCAAGGCCGAGCAGATGCTGCTCCACCGGCTCAACGGCGGGCACATCTACGATCTCGAGAACGCGCACATCAAGCATCACGTCGATCAGGCGCTGCGCGCCCATGCGATTTTCAAGCTCGACGTCGACTACATGGTGAAGGACGGCGAGGTCGTCATCGTCGACGAGTTCACCGGCCGCCTGATGCCCGGGCGCCGCTGGAGCGATGGACTGCACCAGGCCGTCGAAGCCAAAGAAAAGGTGAAGATCGAGCGCGAGAACCAGACGCTCGCAACGGTCACTTTCCAGAACTACTTCCGGAAGTACAAGAAGCTGTCCGGCATGACTGGCACGGCCGACACCGAAGCGGAAGAATTCGCCAAGATTTACAGCCTCGACGTGATCGTCATCCCGCCGAATCGTCCGCTCACGCGCATCGAGAATCCCGATCTCGTGTATCGGACGCAGCAGGAAAAGTGGGACGCGCTCGTCACCGAGATCCTCGATGAGCACCAGAAGGGCCGGCCGGTGCTCGTCGGAACTGTCTCGATCGAGAAGTCGGAAAGGCTTTCGACGATGCTCGATCGGCGTGGTCTGAAGCGCGGGACAACGACCGGCGGCGGTGCCGAAAAGCACGTGGTCTTGAACGCGAAGTATCACGCGCAGGAAGCCGAGTTCGTCGCTCAGGCCGGACGACGCGGATCGGTCACGATTGCCACCAACATGGCCGGCCGAGGCACCGACATCCTCCTCGGCGGCAACCCGGAATTCATGGCGCGGCAGCAGTCGCTTGCCGAACAGATTGCCGAGCGGCTGCCCAAAGGTGAAGAGCGGTTCGTCGAGGACGAACATTTCGTCTATTTCTTCCACCTCGACGCGTTCTACCGCGTGCCAAAGGGCGAGTACGACCGAATCTTCACCCACTTCAAGCGGCTGACCGACGCGGAGCACGACGAGGTGGTGCAACTCGGCGGCCTGCACATCGTCGGCACCGAGCGTCATGAAGCCCGGCGCATCGACAATCAGCTGCGCGGCCGCGCCGGCCGTCAGGGCGACCCTGGCTCATCGCGCTTCTATCTGTCTCTCGAAGACGACCTGATGCGGATCTTCGGGTCGGACCGCATCTCGGGCTTGATGCAGCGTCTGGG
>JBKPSC010000119.1:0-6015 GCA_046734915.1 Acidobacteriota bacterium
CCCATGTGAGAACCGCGATGACCGTAATCACCCACGTGACCCTCACGATGGACCGCAATGAGATCCACAGGAACAAGAGGAACACGTAACTCAGCGCTTCATAGCGAAGCGACCAGAGCGAGCCGTTGACGATGCCGGCCGCCCCGCTGTCAGAGGCGAACACTCCCGGCAGATACGCATCTCCCAGACTGTTCAGGGCATCCCGCACGAAATTGCGGACTTCCGGAGAGGAGAAGTACTGCCCCACCGGCAGCGATGTGAACAGGGGCCCGATGACGAGGCCGACCAGGAGCACTGCGCACACGTAGCCCGGGAAGATGCGCAACACGCGGCTGACGGTGAAGGCAATCGCGCCGGCGTTCGAGGCCAGCGAACGCGCGAGCAGAAAGCCGCTGATGATGAAGAAGGTGAAGACGCCGTAGAGTCCGAGGATGTTGCCTGGACCGAGCAACCTCACCATCGGCTCTGATTCTTCGGATCCGGTGGCGATGAGGAACGCGTGGGAGAAGATGACGGCAATGGCTGCCACCAAACGAAGCCCGTCGAAGCCCTCAAAGTGCCGCCGCTTGTCATGCTGCATCGCTCGTGTTCAATTGTGACCGACCTCGGCGCAAATGCCTACTGGCAACGCAAACCCAAGCTCGACGCGGCGTCGTGGACCGTGGACGGTCAATCGTGCGAAGTCGATGACTAACGGCCGCGGCGAATCGTCAACACCATCCGTCCGAGCACGCGGCCCTGCGCCAATCGCCGATGTGCCTGCGCCGCCTGTCCGAGCTGATAGGCCGCCGCGATCGGCACGCGAATCCCGGCGCGGTTGATCTGACGATTCAGGTGGGCGAGCTCACGCGGAGTGGCGATCGCGTCGAACGATCGCACGCGGAACCTGGGCCCCTTCCTTGGCGTCGGTTCGATGCCGTTTGGATGAACGACAAGCCCTTTGGGACGCATGAAGTCGAGACACCGTTCGAGCTCGTCGCCGCCGGCCAACGCCAGCACGCAATCCAACCCGTCGGGCACGAGGGTGCGGAGAAGCTCGATCGACTCTTCGCGTCTCGCGTCGATGATGCGATCGGCGCCAAGACGACGGACAAGACGCGCCGCCGCACCCGACGCGGTGGCGAGGACGTCAGCCCCGCGTTGAGCTGCGAACTGGACCGCGAGCGTTCCGACGGCGCCCGAGGCGCCAAAGATCAACACAGACTGTCGCGGCCGCAGGCCGAGTGCGTCGATGCCCTGGAGCGCAGTGAGCCCCGTCACGGCCGCCGCTCCCGCGTCGCGCAAGCTCAGTCCGTGCGGCACGCGCGACACGTGCTGCGCCCCGGCGACCGCGAATTCTGCGTAGAACCCACCCTGAGGATTGCCGAACTCGTACGCGTAGACGCGATCACCGATCCGAACACGCTGAACTCGTGCGCCTTTCGCCACGACGGTGCCCGCGGCGTCGACGCCGGGGATCAAGGGAAATCGTGGGCGTCCGGGCCGTCGCCACGAACCGTCCCGAATCGACGCGTCCCAGGTGCCGATGCCGGCCGTATGGATCGCGATGAACACCTCGCGCGGTCCAGGTTTCGGAAGTTCTCCGAAAGAGCAGTCGGGCGAGACCGCAGCACGATTGCGGCCAGTCAAGACTCAGCCTGCGTGTAGCGTGCCGCAGGGCTTCGAAGCGCACCGCCCGCCGCGGCATGTTCGATGCTTCCGACGGGTCTCTCGAGGGAGGGCGGCAATGGATCACCCACGTCGGGGTTTGAAGTACGTAACGGTTGACGAACTCGATAAGAGCAAGACGACCCTCGAACACTTCAAGGTCGTCGATTCGGCAGGTGAGCAGCTCGGGAAGCTCGAGGGGTTCATCATCAACACTCCGCAGGCTCTTCCGTACTACCTCGTGGTCAACGCCGGCGGTTGGTTCCATTCGAAGCACGTCCTTATCCCGGTGGGTCACGCCGCGCTCGATCGTGAAACGCGCACGATCACGGCCGATGTCCCGAAAGATCGCGTCAAGCGCTTCCCCGGCTTCGACCTCCAGAAATTCGCCACCATGACGGCTCAGGAACTCGATCGAATGGCCGCGGACATTGCGCAGGTATGTTGTCCGGATGAGGTCGTCGAACTGGACGAGCTCTTCGAGCATTTCCAGACGCCCATCTGGTGGCAGGTCGATTACTACATGGTCGAGGGCTTTGACCAGACACCGGAATCCGTGGCGGGCAGGAAACGATAGCTCATGGATGTCCAGCACTACCGGCGGCGTTTACTGCTGCTGGAAAAAGAGCTCGTCGTACGGCGTGAGCGCGAGCTCGACACCGCACGCGATACCCGCGACGACCAGCCGTCGCTTGACGACGCCGCCCTCGTGGATGAACTCAGGGACGACTATCTGACGCTGGCCACCACTGATGCGGAGATCCTGGCGCAGGTCCGCGCGGCGCTCCAGCGGATTGACGCCGGCACATACGGCCGGTGCCTCATGTGCAACCAGCCTATCGGCGATCAGCGCCTCGATGCCGTCCCGTGGACGCCACTCTGCCGGACACATCAGGAACAGCTCGAGGCACGACAGGGCGTCCGGACGCCCAGCTTGTAGTTCGCAATCTGCGACCGGCTAGGGGAGGGTGAATCGATGACTGAGCAGAAATGCGCGCATCCGCCGTGTACGTGCAAGGTGGCTAGCGACCGCTACGGAAAGTATTGCAGCGAGCACTGCCGGCTCGCTGGCGACCACGTCTCAGCGCAATGCGAATGTCATCACCCCGGGTGCAAGGGCTCGCAATCCTGAGCGGCGCTGCTCTTGGAGCGGTCAATCCGCCCTGTTGAGCGTGCGCGGCGGCGAGGCTTGGCGGACAGTTCCATCAGGTGCGCGCCTGCAGCCGTCATGCGTGAGATCATGGTGCGGACATGAGATATGACTTTCTGATCGACGCTTACGAGACCGAGCGGGTAAAGGTCCTGAGTGTCTGGAGCGAGTTCAGGGACGAAGACCTTCCAGTTCGACCACACCGGACCGATCCACGAGGCCGCAGCGTGCACGAGCACCTGGTGCACCAATGCGTCAGCGAAGATCTGTGGTTCCGCACCATGCTGGGGATCGATGTCGGTACGCCGCCGCTTCCTCGGCATGAAGTCCGGATCGAGTTCTTGAAGCGATACGCAGAAGACAGCGGCAAGCGCCTGGACGCTCTTCGACGGACCGAGCAAAACTGGTGGGATGAACTGACGACGTTCTTTGACGTTAGGCGCTCACGAGCGTGGGTGATGACCCGACGGCTGACCCATACCTCGCACCATCGAGGTCAGCAGATGGCCATGCTGCGAATGCTCGGACGCGATCTGCACAGCAACTACGGTCCGACGGCCGACACCGGGGGCCTGATGCAGAGCGGTGCCGCGACCATCTATGCTTACGCCGGCCTCGACGCGCTACTCAATGGAGAGGCGCGAGGTGGTGCCAAGGCTCCCTTGCCTGGTGCAGGAGGGCGTGCCGTGACCGAGCGGCCACTGTAAAGCCTTGCCATTGGCGCGTGAAGCTCAAGGCGCGGTGAGGGGATGGCGCGCCCTCAGCGTTGCACGCTACTTGCTTGCTCCTCCGGCAAGGCTGCTCTTGGCTGCGGCGCGGCGCTCGTTCTCCTCGAGCACGAGCCTGTACGCCACGTAGTACTTGTAGATGTTGCTGACGTAGGTGACGGTCTCCCGTCCGATTCGTTCAGAGGCGATTTGTTCGACGTTGCCGAACCAGACGTTGGGATCGAGCCCGCGTTTCTCCGCTTCTCTTCGCAACTGCCGGACTCTTCCGGGTCCCGCATTGTAGGAAGCGAATGCGAACAGTCCTTTGTTCAGTCTGTCGATCGGCTCGTCCTTGAAGTTCGTGTCGATCACCGTCCGCATGTACTTGATGCCCGCATGGATATTGGGCTCCAACTGCGTGATGTCGCCGACCTTCAGCTCTTTGCCGGTTGCCGGCATGACCTGCATGATGCCGATCGCGCCGACTTGACTCCTGGCCGTGTGGTCCAACCGCGACTCCTGATAGCCTTGAGCCGCCATCAACAGAAAGTCCAGGTCGTATTGGTCGCTGTACTTGCGAAAGAGCTGGACGACGGTAAGGAATTTCTTGCGCTCGGCCTCTGACGCGGCATTCTTCGCGTAGGTCGTGCTGTCCAGGTATCGCCGTTCGATCTGATTCCCGAACGCCGTGCCCAGTCCATACTTGCCCATGAACCTGTCGAGCGCCGCCTTGAGCTGTGGATTGTTCTTCCGGATGGCGATGCCGAGGCTGCCGCCCGAGCGAACGGTCACCTGTTCATTCAGGACGATGCCCGAAAAGACCTTCTTCCAGAACCTGGCGAGATAGTCGTCGACGACGACGGCTGGAATGAGCTCTGCGTTCACCATCTCCAGAAGGTCGTCGTCCTCGAGGTGTTCCGGAGCCAGTTCGATCTGCACGGGCTCCTTGCCGTTCGACCGAAGCTGATCGTTCAGCGCGAGCAGACTCTGGTGGTAGCTGCTGGTCCTGCGGACGAACACGCGCCGTCCTGACAGGTCATCGACGGACGAGAGCGCCGGCGTTCCCGGGGCGGTCACGACGATTTCGTTCACGTTCGCGCGCGTCGGATCCGAGAAATCGACGAGCCGTTGGCGCTCTGGGGTGATCGTCAAACTCCCGGCGGCCATGTCGACCATGCCATCGACGAGCGCCGGCAGGAGCTTGTCGCGCGCCATCGGTACGAAAAGCACGTGAACCTTGAGGCTGCCCTTGGGACGTTTCTCGTTGATCTTCTCCTCCATCAGCAGCCCATACTCGTAGGCCACACCGCGTTGGACCCCTCTGTCCACGAAGTAGAACGTCCGGTTGAACGTGACCCCGACGCGTACGAGCTTGTGCTCGAGCATCTCGTTGAAGTCGCCGGTGAACCGCCGCAACACGGCGTCCCGGACCTCTTCGGGCAGCTGCGTCTCAAGTTGGGACGGGGGGAGTGGTTCTTCGGAATCTTGTGTCGGCTGAGCGGCTGGAGCCGCCGATGCAGTCGAACCGTCAGACGGGGCGGGCCTGGTGTCTCCGCACGCCACCGCGGCGAGGATTACTACTCCCAGCAGGGCGCCGGCGAATCTGTACATAGCTCCCCTCATATCAGGCTCAGATCCTGACGCTCAGCCACGACGTACGGTGGCCTGTCAGGTCGATGACGCCGATTTCCTCCAAGAAATTGTCGATCTGGGATGCCAGTCAGCGACCCAGGGGCAACTGCCGTGCCGGCTCCAGGTCAAAGCAATCCGTGAGGAGTATAGAGGACGATTGTCCCGCCGCCTAGGCCGATTCGAAGGTGAGATCCTCGGGTAGGAACTGCAGCTGGATGCCGTTGGCCCCGATGTCGTACAGGTCGTGAAGGTTTCCGAGCTCCTGGGTCGGAAGCAGGGCTCGGTCATCGCGTGTAGTGCTGTCGGCGCGAATCCAGGCATCAAAGGCCGCGAGTCCGATGAACCCGCTGTCGAAGTACTTGACGAGGCGGCGGTACAGCTTTGGAAACATCACCATGTTCGGGAGATCCGACAGGTCGGTGATATCGGCAGGGGCGCCGAGCTGCACGTTCTCCTGCGGCCAGAAGCCAAGGCCGGCGTTGCGGGCCGCTTTCACCACTTGCCGCATCCGTCCGAGCAGCGAAAGCGGCATGGTCGAATACAGTTCGGCGTAAGCCAGCCCCTCCGAGACCAGTTTGGCGTTGACGCTGGCATCGAGGAGTGCCCGGTCGACGAAGATCCGCTGCCCGTCCGCGGTGCCGGCGGCGATTTCGCCCGGGTAGACCAACCCGAGCACGCGCCCGTTGCTTTCGATGCCGTTGGCGATCAAGCAGCCGCGAAGCGGGTGGTACTGCGCAGACTTGACGTTGTTCGGAAGCTCCGGCCAGAAGGCGACGGCGCCAAAACCCATGAGCGCGAGCATCCGATCACGCGCTGCTCGCGCCTGATCCAGCTTCTGATGGCGGTTCATGAAGTGTGTCTCGAGGGCATCGATGCCCT
>JBKPSC010000120.1:0-4739 GCA_046734915.1 Acidobacteriota bacterium
GCTCAAGCCGAGCGGATCAACGAGCAACACCGATCCCGATGCGGATGCTGGATTCGACGTGAAGGTCGGCCTCACCGAGGGGCTGACCGCGGATGCCACCTACAACACCGACTTCGCACAGGTCGAGGAAGACGAGCAGCAAGTCAACCTCACGCGCTTCAACCTTCAGTTTCCTGAGAAACGCGAGTTCTTCCTGGAGGGCCAGGGAATCTTTTCGTTCGGCGGCGTCCAGGGTGCCCAGCGGGGCGGCGGCGGCGGCGGCGGCGGTGGCGGCGGCGCGGCCGGTCAGACGCAGGGGAATCCAAACTCGCCCGACATCCCGGTGCTCTTCTTCAGCCGACGCATTGGGCTCGCCGGAGGTGGGCCGGTGCCCATCGATCTCGGCGGACGGGTTTCGGGCAAGGCCGGAAGGTACAGCCTCGGACTCATCGACATCCGCACCGGTGATGAGCCGACGTTCGGTGTTCGCCCGACCAACTTCGGCGTCGTCCGGATCAAGCGCGACGTTCTCCGGCGCAGTGCGATCGGCGTTCTCTATACCGACCGTTCCGTTTCATCGAACAACGGCGGCCGCTCGCAATCGTTCGGCGCCGACGGTGTTTTCTCTTTCTATCAAAACCTGAATTTCAACACGTACATCGCCAAGACGACGATGCCCGGCGCCCGGACCGACTCGCTCAGCTATCGTGGCCAGCTCGATTACAACGCCGATCGCTACGGCGTGCAGGTCGAACGCGTGTTCGCCGACAGCAACTTCAACCCTGAGGTCGGGTTCATGCGGCGGCTGGCGTTCCGCCGCGACTCCGCGTATCTGCGATTCAGCCCGCGGCCGGCGTCCAGTGACGTCGTCCGGAAGTACATCTGGGATCTCACTTACGACTACATCACCAGTCCGAACGGGCGGTTGGAATCACGGCTGGGGCAGGCGGCCTTCCGCACCGAGCTGCAGAATGGCGACGCCGTCGGCGTCGAGTACGCCCTGAACTACGAATCGATCCTGCAGCCGTTTCCACTTTCGAGCCACGTGTCGGTGCCGCGCGGCGACTACGGCTGGCCGGAGGTACATCTCGGTTACAGCTTCGGGCCGGCGCGGCGCGCGTCGGGGTTCGTCAACGTCGAAACCGGCAGCTTCTACGACGGAAAGCGCACCGGCCTCAGCACCGGCCGGGGCCGCGTGGAGATCACGCCGCAGCTCTCCGTCGAACCTACGATCAATGTGAACTGGGTGGACCTGCCGAGCGGCTCGTTCACGACCACGTTGCTGTCAACGCGCACGACGTACTCGCTGTCGCCGCGGATGCTGGCCAGCGCCTTGTTTCAGTACAACTCCGATGCCGGCAGCGTCAGCACGAACATCCGCTTCCGGTGGGAGTATCGGCCGGGCAGCGACTTCTTCATCGTCTACACCGACAACCGCGACACCACTGTCCGGGGATTCCCCGAGATGCGCAATCGTGGACTGGTAGTGAAACTGACGCGGCTCTTCCGGCTCTAAGGCGGGGCGGGGGACTCGGGACCAGGAGCTGGGGAGGAGCGCCGAACTCCGAGCTCAACGCCTGACGAACTTCTGGACGCGATGTCCGTTGCCGACTTCCGCGGTGTAGAGGTTGCCCTGCGAGTCGGTCGCGACGTTGTGCAGAAAAACGAACTGTCCGGCGTACCGGCCGATCCGTCCGAAACGGCCTACCTCGTTCATTGAAGCACGATCGAAGACGTGCACCAGGCCATTGCCGGCATCGGCGAGATAGAGGAACCGCTCGCCTCTCGGTGAGAAGGCAATCGAGAAGGCTGTGCCGAGCAGCTTGGTCTTCCGCTCGACGAAGATCTCGCGGACGAATTTCCCGCCCGTTGTGAACACCTGAATCCGATTGTTCCGGCGCTCGGCGACGTAAACCAACCCGTCGTCGGAAACGCGGACGCCGTGCACCAGATTGAACTGCTGTGCGCCGGGCCCATCGTAAATGGGCCCATTCGGAGCGGCGTCATCGGGCTGATTTCCGTAGGCGCCCCACATCCGCTTGAACTTCCCGGTGTCAGCATCGAGCACGATCACGCGGCGGTTGACGTAACCGTCGGCGACGAACACCTCGTTCGTCTTCGGGTAGACGAAGATGTCGGCGGCGTTGTTGAAGTTCTCGGTATCGAGGCTTCCCTTGCTCCTGCCGCGGTGCCCGACCTGGAACAGAAACTTGCCCGCGCGCGTGAACTTCAGGATCTGATTCTCGGTGCGCTTACGCAGCCTGGGGCCGCCGGCTGAGGAAATCCAGACGTTGTCTTTGTAGTCGACGTGGAGCGCGTGTTCGTCGGCCGGCCACTCGTAGCCGTCGCCGGGCCCGCCCCACCCCTGAATGAAATTTCCCGCCGCGTCGAATTCCATCACCGGCGGTGCCGGTGTGCAACAGGGGGCTTCGGGATTCTGCGCCTTCTCATCATCGGGAACCGACCACGGCCGCTGAAGAATCCAGACATGATCGCGGGAATCGACGGAAAGACCCGCGACCTGCCCGATGATCCACTGAGGTGGCATCTTCGGCCAGAAGGGGTCGACCTCGAAGCGCGGCGAGGCCGGCGTCTGTTCCGCCTCAATGACGGCCACCCGCTCGACACCGGCGAGCGCGAGGAGAACAGCGCCAAGAGCGACCCAACGGCTGAGCTTCTTCAATGTCGCCTCCCGATGCGGGCCGTCACTGTAACGCATAACCGGTATTGTCGTTTTCCGGCCTGTTTTTGCTAGTCCTAATTTTTTAGTGGACGCGGGCCGTGGTTGCGCGTATCGTCGGCGCCACCTCCTAATTTTTTAGGAGATAAGGAAAACGCCAGTAATGCCACGCCGTGCCTCACCCGCGCTCACCGACGCTGAACTTCGCATCATGCGCGTGCTCTGGGAGCATGAGCACGCGACGGTCGGCGAGGTCGTCGATGCCATCGAGGGCAGACGGCCCGCCTACAACACCGTGCTGACGATGTTGAAGATCCTCGAGCGGAAAGGTTACGTCACCCACGAAAAAGATGGCCGCGCGTTCATCTACCTTCCGGTTGTCGATCGATCGCAAGCGAAGCGGAGCGCCATCTCGCATCTTCTCTCCCGCTTCTTCAATGGCTCTCCCGAAGCGCTCGTACTCGATCTGCTCGGCCACGATCGCGTGAGCGATGATGAGCGGCTCCGCGTACGTGAGCTCCTGGAGAGTGCCGACGGGGCTGCCTTGAATCGCTCGAGCAGAGCGAATCCAACCCTACCGGAGTAAAGCGATGACCACGATCATCACATCGCTGTGGCAGGGACTGTCCATCGCCGCCGCCACGGCCATCCTCTTGCGGTGCACGCCTCGAGTCAACGCCGCGACGCGCTATGCCGTCTGGTGGATGGCGCTTCTTGCGGTGATCGCGCTTCCGGTACTCCACATCTTCTCCGCGCACACGGTCGTCACCATCCCGTCGGGTCTGATGCTGAGCGAGTCGCCCAGAGCGCTGGTTCTGCCGAGCCCTCCGGACTGGGCGATCGCGTGCGTCGCCGGTGTCTGGTCGGGGACGGTTCTCCTCGGTTTCTGGCGCATTGTCGGTGGTCTTGCCCGCATGAGCGCGATCAGGCGTCGATCGCGACCTGTCGACGCCGCGATCGCGCGACGCCTGACGCTGTGGACGCGGGTGGACTGCAACCGCCGCGCGGAGCTGCGCTCTTCTCGTGAGATCGCGGGAGCTTGCGCGCTCGGGCTCTGTGGACGGCCGGTCATCGTTCTGTCGGATCGTTTGATTGCCACGCTGGAGGCCGATGTCGTCGACCGCATCGTGTTGCACGAACAGGCCCATCTCTCCCGTTACGACGACTGGACGACACTGGGCCAGGCGGTAGTCCGCACGGTGCTCGGACTTCATCCGGCGGTGCGCCTCATCGACGCGCACATCGATTTCGAGCGCGAAGCGTCGTGCGACGACGCGGTCGTCTCGACGTCCGGCGGCTCGACACACTATGCGCGCTGCCTGGCGCAAGCGGCCGATGTCGTCGCCGCCGAATCGCGGATGCTGGCGCCGCTGACGCCCAACGCCACAGGCGCCGGCAGCCTGCTCGTACGGGTGCAGCGATTGCTCGACCCTCGGGTGCCGCGTCACGCGCGCGTGCAACTGACCACGGTCGCCGCCGGATTTCTGGCCTTCGCCGCAGCGGGCGCGGCGGGGGTGAACGCCCGACTGATCGTCATTGCCGACGCGATCACGCAGCTGCCCGTGACTCAGAGTTCGCCGGCACATCTCAGCGTCGGCTGGCAATCACTCGCCGCGACAGCGCGACAGCTCCCCGCGCCCGATCGCGAGATCAGTCGCCCGCTCGTTGTGTCTCGGGTCGTGAACGCGCCGCAGAAACCTCCGGCCGTTCCTGAAACGTCAGACGCTGAACCGCTGTGGATGATGCCGGGGGATCCGCAACTCGTTCCAGTCGCAGTGGCCGAGAAATCGAATGCCGACACGGCTGCCGCTCCTCCGCTCCAGAGCCGGGCGCTCACGATATCGCTCCAGGCGACGACGACCGGCTCGCCCGACGAGCAAGGGGCCGGGTGGTCCTCTGCCGGCCGGGCCGGCGCGGCGCTGGGCAGAAGCGTCGCCCGAATGGGCGCCTCCACCGGCACGCGATCGCAACAGGCCGGCAGCGCGATCGGTGGACTGTTCAGCCGCGCGGGAAAGGCTGTGGCTGACAGCTTCTAACGCCAGTTTTCTCGTTCAGGACCGGGAGTCATCAAAGTATGCGC
>JBKPSC010000121.1:0-6971 GCA_046734915.1 Acidobacteriota bacterium
GTATGAGCCACCCCCGTCTGCTGGCTATTGCTGCGCTCTGGGTCCTTGCTGTGGTCGTGTCCACCGGCCAAGGCACGCTCACGACCACTGCGTTTCGCAATCATCCGGCGATCGCCTACAGCACCGCACCGGTTCACGATGCGGTCACCGAACTGAGCCGCAGGATTCAAGCGGGTGAAGTGAAGCTCGAATACGAGCCCGTACGCGGCTATCTGAAGTCGCTGCTGAAAGCGCTCGATGTCCCGATCGAGTCGCAGATGCTGGTGTTCTCCAAGACCAGCTTCCAGGCGCCACGTATCACTCCGACGAACCCGAGAGCGATCTACTTCAACGACCACGTCTCGGTCGGATGGGTCCGCACAGGCGAAGTACTCGAACTGCTCGTTCAGGACCCGAAGCAGGGCTCGATGTTCTACACGCTGGACAATTCACCGGAGAGCACATTCGAGTTCAAACGGAACAACGTCGCGTGCATCCTCTGCCACACGTCAGACGCGACCGAGAACGTCCCTGGTCCCTTCATCGGCAGCGTCTATCCCGAGAAGGACGGCACCACCGCGTACGGTCCGGCAACGACGACGGATCATCGGAGTCCGTTCGAGACACGATGGGGCGGGTGGTACGTGCTCGGATCGCACAAGGGCGACCGCCATCTGGGCAACGCCGTCGCACTCGATCGCAGCGACCTCGCGAGCATGGTCACGCCGGAATCGGTCCACCTGCAAAGCCTCGAGGGGCGCTTCGATCTGAACGGCTACCTCACGCCGTACAGCGACATCGTGGCCCTGCTGGTGCTCGAGCATCAGGCGCACATGTCGAATCTGATCACGCGCATCGGCTGGGAAGCGCGTGTCGGCGCGGAGGTGGGACGACCGCTGGACCAGACAGCCGCGGAGCTGGTCGATTACATGCTGTTCGTCGACGAAGCAGAATTGCCCGGCCCCGTCTCGGGACCATCTGGTTTCGAGAAGGTGTTCGGGGCCACGGGTCCACGCGACAGCCACGGACGCTCACTTCGCGATCTCGATCTCCGGACGCGGCTGATGAAGTACCCCTGCAGCTACATGATCTATTCGGACGCGTTCAACGCGCTGCCCGAGCGTGCGAAGGATGCGATCTACGTTCGCATGTGGGAGGTCCTGTCGGGACAGGATCGAAGCAAGCGGTATGAGATCCTCAGTCGTGCGGATCGTCAGGCGGTCGTCGACATCCTGCGCGACACGAAAGAAGATCTTCCTGAGTACTTCCGGCCGCACGCCATCGACGCCAAACGCGACTACTGACGCGTTCCGCGCGTTTGGGAGTTGGGAGTTGGAGGTTGGGCGTTTCTACTTCCCCACCATGCGCGCCGAGTCGCGCTCGTTTTCCTCGCAGATGTATTCGAGCAGCTCCGTGTCGGGCTGAAACAGCAGCTCGGCGATCGTCGACCACGGCCGCGTGTACATCTTGCGGTCGTCGATGATCATCTCCACCTCCATGTGACCGAAGTCGCGGCGATGGAAGCGCTCAGTGAGCCTGAACGCGTCGCTTGCCGGCGTACCGACCTGATCGAGCCAGACCTTGCCGTTGAAGCCGGCGGTCTCGACGACGAACGTGTCACCGTCCCAGCGGCCGACAGAGAAGCCCTGCCACGCCGGCCAATCGACTTCCTTCGGGAGTGACCGGCCGTCGGTGAGGATCTGCCGGAACTGCGTGCGCGACTCGTAGAGGATTGCGGTGACTCCAGGCGTCTGCAGGATCTTGAACGGCGTCTGCAGCGTGGCGCGGACCGGGATGCCTGTCGGGAGACAGCGCGCGCCAGGATCGTCCTTGCTGTTGGTCGCGCGTCGCTCATCGAAGATCCGTTTGCCTTCGGGCGTGAACGGGACCGTCTCGCCCTTCTTCATGCCCTGCGCGAGATCGACGCGGATCCGCGGCGCCATCCAGATTCCGGACAGATCCGGCTTGCCGTCAGCGGCTCGCGGCACTGCGGCCGATGCGTCGAAGGTTCCGTCTGCCTTCCGTGGAATGCCAGGCGTCTTGTAGCCCTGCCACTGCGCAAACGCCGGCGACAGAAACACGGTCACGGCGATTGCGGCCGCCGTCGAGACATGCCGTCCCACGCGGACCACGGGCACCCCAGCGCGCAGGCATGCGCGCCGGGGACCCCGCCGTTCGGTCCGCGCCGCATGTGAACGATTCATCGACTCACCTGACGGCAATTGCCCGTTGCTTCGCCGCCGGGCCCGGAGCTCCCGGCGAACAGACAGCGGCCATCGGGCAGCGTGAACGACGTCGCGTTCGCCAGATTCGATCCGTCCTTCGCACGAGAGCCGACGATCGTGACGCGATCGCCGGTCTTGAGTGAGGTGGGCTTCCACCCGGCGCGATAGAGCGCGTTCGGCGCTCCTCCCTCGACCGCCCAGTTCGCCACCTTCCCCTGATCGTCTGTGACGTCCACGTAGAAATACGTGTGCGGATTGGTCCATTCGACCTTCGTCACGACGCCGTTCAGGGTTACCACTTTGTTCGAGTCGAACTCCGCGGCAAATGAGTGGTGAGCGCGAAGCTCGACTGACGACATGGCGAGCACTGCACACACGATTGCCGACACAACAAATCGATACATCGATGCTCTCCGCCGCGGAGTATCCCCACCGCATCGAAGGTCTGTCAAGCTAGACGCCGTGACTAGCGAGATCTGAGACCGGCGTCGCTAGTGTTACCATCGGCGCCGCGCAGCGGCACGCCCCTCGACGTGCTCGGGGCAGGGAGGCCACCATGCGGAATCGTGCGCTACTGGTTCTGTTTGCCACGATCGTCCTGTTTCCCGCCCTCAGCTTTGCCCAGGCATCCATAACCGGGGTTGTCAAGGATTCGTCAGGCGCCGTTCTTCCCGGTGTTGCAGTCGAGGCATCCAGCAGCGCCCTCATCGAACGTGTGCGAACGGCCGTCACCGACGCCACGGGCCAGTACCGCATCATCGACCTGCGACCGGGCGCATACACGGTGACCTTCTCGTTGACCGGGTTCAGCACGCTCAAACGCGAAGGGATCGAGCTGGTTGGATCGCTCACGGCGAGCGTGAATGCGGAGCTGCGCGTGGATGCCCTGGCGGAGACCATCACCGTCACCGCCGAATCACCCATCGTCGATGTCCAGAGCGTTCGTCGCCAGACGACGATCCTCGGCGACGTGATGAACGAACTACCCTCGTCGCGCGCCTACGGCGCGATCATGCAGTTGATTCCGTCGCTGACGACGCAGGCGAGCTTCACACCGGGTGCGCGGGACGTGCAGGTCACGCCAGGCATGTCGGTCTTTGGCGGGCAGGGCGGGCGCGAGAACGAGGGGCGACTGCAGGTGGACGGCATCAACACCGGCGCGCCGGTGAATGGCGCAGGCGTCTCCAGCTACATTCCCGACGTCACCAACGCACAGGAAATCACGTTCACGACCTCGGGCGGCCTGGGTGAAGCGGAGGTCGGCGGACCGAGCATGAACATCGTGCCGAAGACCGGCGGCAACGTCGTCCGTGGGACGTTCTACACCGCCGCGGTCGGCAAGGGCATGGTGAACAGCAACTACACGCCGGAGCTGAAGACAGCGGGCCTGACGGTGCCCGGGCAGTTACAGAAACTGTGGGACTTCAGTCTCGGCGTTGGCGGACCCGTTGCGAAGGATCGATTGTGGTTCTACGGGATCGCACGTGAAGAAGGCTCCCATCGGTCCGTGCCGGGCATGTATGCGAACAAGAATGCCGGCGACGCGACGAAATGGACCTACGAACCGGATCTGACGCGTCAGTCGATCGCCGCGGCGTCGTACCGCATCACGAGCCTGCGCCTGACGTATCAAGCATCGCCACGCAACAAGATCGGCGTCTTCTGGGACGAGCAGAAACCGTGTACCGGCGCGACATGGTCATCCGGACAGGAGGGCTGTCGAACGCAGCCGTCGTCCGGGTTCATCTTCGGCGGAACCGCGACGATCGCCCCGGAGGCAGGCGGAACCAACTCCGGTGGCACGAGCGGTGGCTACGGACACAAGTTCCAGCGCGTGCAGCAGGCGAGCTGGTCGTCGCCGGTCACCAACCGCATTCTGTTCGATGCCGGCTTCGGTACGTATGTCAGCCGATATGGCAGCAACGAGCAGCCTGGCAACCCCACGCGTGCGCTCGTGCGCGTCACCGAACAGTGCGCCGCCGGCTGCCCGGTCAACAACAACATCGCCAACCTCACCTATCGCTCGCAGAACTGGGAGGACAATCTCAACGCGGCGCACACGTGGCGCGCCTCGATGTCATACGTCACCGGCGCCCACAACATGAAGTTCGGGTATCAGGGCGCCTTTCACGCATACACGCCGAAGCAGTTCACCAACGATCAGTTCCTGTCGTACCGCGTGAACAACGGCGTGCCGAACCAGCTCACCGAGACGCTCATTCCCTTCGATCGCAAAGACCGGATCCAATACGCGGCGTTCTACGCCCAGGAACAGTGGACGCGAGGACGCATGACGCTGCAGGGTGCCCTGCGGTTCGACCGCGCGTGGAGTTTCTTCCCGGAGCAGCGCGTCGGGCCGACGCGTTTTCTGTCGCAGGGCATCGTGTTTCCGCGCACAGAGGGCGTCAAGGGCTTCAACGATGTGACTCCGCGCCTCGGCGTCGCCTACGACGTGTTCGGCAACGGACGAACCGCGCTCAAGGTCAATGCCGGTCACTATCTCGAGGCCGCGTCCGCCCTCGGGATCTATTCCGCGCCGAACCCGGTCACGCGCATCGCGACCACGGCATCGCGCACGTGGACCGACGCCAACAGCAACTTCCTTCCGGACTGCGACCTGCAGAACCCGGCATCGCAGGACCTGCGCGCCAGCGGCGGTGACCTGTGCGCCGCACTGTCGAATCTGAGTTTCGGCAGACCGGTCTTCAGCAATTCGATCGATCCTGCCGTTCTGGGCGGATCGGGCACCCGTTCCGGCGACTGGCAAGTCGGCGCGTCAGTGCAACAGGAAGTCATCGCCCGGGTGTCGGTGGAAGTCGGCTACTTTCGTCGATGGCTCGAGAACTTCCTCGTCACCGACAACCGCGCGGTGACGGCTGCGGACTTCGATCGCTTCAGCATCACGGCGCCGAAGGACTCGCGCCTGCCGGACGGAGGCGGTCAAGTCATCGAGAATCTGTTCAACGTGAAGCCCGCCCTCTTCGGGGCGACTGACAACTACATCACGGCGGCGCAGAACTTCGGGACGCAATACCAGCGGTACAACGGCCTGATGATCAATGTCTCGGCCCGTCCGCGCAATGGCCTGACCCTGCAGGCGGGCTTCAATACCGGCAAGACCGTGACGGACACGTGCGAGCTGCGCGCGACGCTGCCGGAGATCAGTCCGGTCAACTCCGTCTGCCACAACGATCCGGGATTGGTGACACGGCTCACCGGCCTCGGTGCGTATACCATTCCCCGTGTCCTCGTTCTCGTCAGCGGCACGTTCCGCAGCGATCAGGGCCTGCCCCTCGCCGCCAACTACGCCGTGCCGAGTGCCGCGGTCGCCCAGACGCTCGGCCGCCTTCCGTCGGGGAGCGTGCCGAACGTGACCGTCAATCTGTTGAAGGATGGCGACAAGTGGGGTGATCGGATCAATGAGCTCGACCTCCGCGTGGCCAAGGTGCTCCGCTTCGGCCGCACGCGGACGAACGTGGGTGTCGACTTCTACAATGTGATGAATTCGAGCGCCGTCCTCAGCTACAACCAGACGTTTGTTCCGGGTGGGCCGTGGCTCACACCGCTTTCCGTGCTGACGCCGCGGTTCGCGAAGTTCAGCGCGCAGGTTGATTTTTGATCATGAGAAAACAGTCGTTCGTCGCACTCGTCGTGCTCACGCTCGCCAGTCTTCCTCTGCTCGCGCAGGGCCCGCCACCCGGCGCAGGCGCTCAAGGTCGCGGAGGCCGCGGCGGGCCGGGGCAGACCGTCGAGAAGATCCGGATGCTGAAGCCGAATCTCTACATGATCACCGGAGGCGGCGCGAACACGCTGATCCGCGTCACGACCGACGGTCTGATCGTGGTCGACACGAAAAACCCGGGCGACGAGAACTACATGCGGGTGATGGAAGAAATCCGCTCGGTGTCGCAGGCCCCGGTGAAGTACGTGATCAACACGCATCATCATCCCGACCACGTGGGCAACAACCAGAAGTTCATCGACGCGGGAGCAAAAGTCCTCGCGCTCGACGCGCTGAAGACGCGGATGGCCAGCGACCCGCGGACCAAGGACATTCCCGGCCTGCCGACCGACACATTCAGCAAGCAGACCGTGCTGAAACTCGGCGACGCGGAAGTGCGCCTCTATTCCTTTGGCCGCGGCCACACCGGCGACGACACGATGGTCTACTTCCCCGACACGAAGGTCGTCATGGTGAGCGATCAGATGAGCGACGCGACGCCGATCGCCGACTTTGCCAACGGCGGCAGCGTCGTCGAATGGACACAGATCCTCGACGGCGTCCTGAAGCTCGATTTCGAAACGGCCATTCCTGGTCGTGGGGAGCCGAAGACCAGGGCCGACGTTCAGGCGTTCCGCGACAAGTACGCAACCTTCGTGAGCCGCGCCTCGGACGCCATCAAGGCGGGCGCCACCAGGGACACACTCGCCTCCCAGGTCAAAACCGACGATCTTGGATGGCAGTTTCAGCCTCAGTTTTACGCAAATGTGTACGACGAGCTGGTGCGGAAGTAGTCTGCCTGCCTGGAATTGACAAACTGGTCAATACGCACTAATTGATCAGTCCGGGCGGCGGGACGGCCGCCGCCCGTCCGTAGCGCGCTGCGCTCATCCCAATTCATCAGCAAGAGCGGTTCGTCCGCTCGGTAAGGACGGAGTCATGTCCCTCTCCTCCCTCGCGCGTCAGGCGTTGACGGCCGCGCTCTCGGTTTCGCTTGGCCTGGCTGCGGTGCCGACCGCGGAAGCCGCGCAGTTCGGCAAACGGCT
>JBKPSC010000122.1:0-4965 GCA_046734915.1 Acidobacteriota bacterium
GATCACATGCCGGCGGAGTGTGGCCGGGCGCAGACAGGAAAGCTGTAGTCAGCACACGAGTTGAGGGCCGCAAGGCCATGGAATGGGTGGATCCGGGCGCCCGACGACTCCGGAATATCGGAGCACGCTCCGGGAATCAGATGGCCCGACGCCGTCGGGATCGACGCGAAGCAGCGAAGGCGGACGTCGCCAAGCGCAAATGACAGGCAGCGCTGACTGGACCTGCCCGAGCAAAAGTTCACATGACGCCTCCGAGCCGGTATTGTTGGCGTCGAGGTGTCCCATGCGGTTGCCCGCTACGCTCGTCATGTGTTGCCTCGCCACACTGCCGGCCATCGCCCAGAACGCCGCACGCGGATCTGCCGATGACGCCGCGGTTCGCGAGATCGTCAGGAAGTATGTCGACGCGCGCGAGAAGCGCGACGCGAAGCTGCTCGAGGCGCTCTTCACCGCCGACGCCGATCAGCTGGTGACGACGGGGGAATGGCGTCAGGGACGCGACAACGTGGTCCGCGGCGGGCTGGCCTCGTCGCAGGCCAATCCCGGCTCGCGAACGATCACGCTCGAGACCGTGCGCTTCGTGGCGCCCGACGTTGCGATCGCGGACGGCCGCTACGAGATCACCGACGCCCAGGCCGCGGCGCCGCGCCGGATGCGGACGACCTTCGTGGTCGTGCGGGTCGGTGCGGGCAGCGCCGCAGGCAGCGATGCCTGGCGAATCGCCGCCATCCGCAACATGGCTCCGACCGATCCCGCCCGTTGACGACCCCTATTGCGGCAGCGTGAAGGCGTAGACGAAATTGCCCGCCGCCACCGCCATGTACTGCCGGCCGTCCACCGAGTAGCTGATCGGGGTCGCCGCGATCACGGCGCCTGTCTGGAAGTGCCACAGGTGTTTGCCGGTGCGGGCGTCGAGCGCCGCGACGTTGCCGTCGCGGATCGAGCCGAAGAGGACGTGACCTGCGGTCGCGAGCACACCGTTGGTCAGCGAACCCTGGAAGATCTTGAAGTCCCAGACGGTTCTTCCCGTGTCGACGTCGAGCGCCTTGATGCCCGCTGACGGCGGCGGGTCGTTCGCGCCGCGCGCGGGCGGCGCCCCGCGTCCCTGCGCCCGGCCGATGTACTGCTGGCCCCGCCCGTACTCCGCGGGCCCGCTGACGTACTGCTGGCCGGACTCGGCGTACTGGAGGTAGAAGAACCCCGTGAGCGGGCTGTATGACGGCGGCTGGTAGTTGGTGCCGCCGACGAGCGTCGGGTAGACGAGGAACGTGCCGTCCGGACTCGAGTTCGCGCCCGGCACCTCGATGGGCCGGCCCTTCGCGTCGAAGCCCTTGTTCCAGTTCTGGTAGACGAACGGCGTCGCCTGCAGGAACTCGCCGGTGACCCGATCGAGCACGTAGAAGAACCCGTTGCGATCCGCGTGCAGCAGCAGCTTGCGCGGCTTGCCCTTCCACGTGCGATCGACGAGGACCATGTCCTCCGTCGAGTCCCAGTCGCGTCCATCGTTCGGCGTGAACTGGTAGTGCCACTTCCGGAGTCCGGTGGTGGCGTCGAGCGCGACGACCGACGAGCTGAACAGGTTGTCGAGCCCCTCGCCTCTCACCGTGCGATCGATCTGCGGCGCGGGATTGCCGACCGGGACGTAGACGAGATTCAGATCGGGATCGAAGGTCGGCGTCAGCCACGCTCCGCCGCCGCCCTTCTGCCAGCTGTCGCCCTTCCACGTCTCGTTGCCGAACTCGCCCGGTCCGGGGATGGTGTAGAAGCGCCAGAGGCGTTTGCCGTTCGCCGCGTCGTAAGCGTCGATGAATCCGCGGATCGCGTATTCTCCGCCGCCCATGCCCATGATGACCTTGTCCTTCACCACGAGCGGCGGGCTCGTCAGCTCGTAGCCTTCCATCGTGTCGGCCATCTGCACCTGCCACAACACCGCGCCGCTCCGCGCGTCGAGCGCGATGAGCGCGGCGTCGAGCGTGCCGACGAACAGCCGGTTGTCGAGGATCGCCGCGCCGCGGTTGAACCGGTTGTTCTCGTACGGGTTCTTCACCGGCTGCTGGCGCGTGTAGCGCCAGATCTGGCGCCCGGTCTTGGCGTCGAGCGCCGTCACGGTGAGCGGATTGCCGCTGCCCGTCACGTACATGATCCCGTCCACGACGATCGGCGTCGCCTCGAGGATCGAGTCGCCGGGAATCGGCGAGGCCCACTGCGCCTGGAGCCGGCCGACGTTGGTCGTGTCGATCTGTTTCAGCGGCGAGTAGTGCGTGCCGCGGTAGTCACCCCAGAACATCGTCCAGTTGTGCGGCTCTTTGTCGGCGGCGGTCAGCCGCTCGTAGCTCACGCCGCCCGTCGTTGGCATGCCCGGCACGCCCGTCGTCTTGGTCGCGTCCCGCCCGTGCTGCGCCGCGAGATACGCCACGAGGTTGGTGATCTCCTCCTCGGTGAGCCGATCCTTGTAGGCCGGCATCAGCGACACGGGATCGACCCGAACGTCCGCCGCCATCTTGTCGACGAAGTGGAAACGCCCGGTTGCGTCGACGAGCTGCAGCGAGAACGTGTCCTCGCTGCGGCGGATGCCGCGCACCTCGCGGCCGTCGCGATACTTGACGACGACGGTGACGGGACGCGCCGGACCGCCGCGTCCGCCGCCGCGCCCGCCCCCGCGTCCGCCGGCCGGCGCCGCGAGCGCGTTCGGGTCGAGGATCGCCTGACGGAGCGTCGCCACGGGAAGCTGGCCCGCACTCGAGAGATCGGAGGCGACGGCGCCGCCGCGCCCGTTGATGTCGTGACACGTGGCGCAGGCCCCCTTGCCGAAGAAGACCGCTTCGCCCGCGGCCGCGCTGCCGCCGATGGCCGATGCCGACGCCGCAGGGCCACGGTCCGCCACGGGCGCCAGGCTCCGGATGTACGCGACGAGCTGCCAGATCTGGTTGTCGGGAACGTTGGCGTTCGCGTCCATCTCGGTTCCGGGAATGCCGTTCTTGATGGTCCGGAACAGACCCGCGTCGTCGCCGCCGTGCTTGAAGGTCCCCGTGTTCAATGCGGGGCCCTTGTTGTTGCCGACGCCACCGCCGCCGTGGCAATCGGCGCAGAACCCGTCGAACAGCCGCGTGCCGGCCTGAATAGCCGCAGGGTTGCCCGCCAGCGGGTTCACGACCGCATCTGATTGCGGGGGCTGCTGCGCGACGCCGACGGCGGCAACGGCCGCGAACACGAGGAGGCTGATCCGATGGACTGTCGGGTGAGTCATGCGCAGGGCCATTCTCCTTCGTCCTCGCGGAGGACTCAAGACGGGCGTGTTAGACTCTCGACCACTTCTTGCGTGGCGTGGAGGCCTCATGCAGAGACTCAAAGGAATTGTCGGAACGCTGGCCGCATGCGTGGCCATGACGATCGCGCTGGCCGCGCAGGATCCGGCTGCGCCTCCGCCTGCCGCACGCGGCGGCTTCCAGCAGCAGCCGCCGAAGAACCTGAAGGTGCTTCCGAAGACCTGGACGGGACAGCAGGTCCGCGCCGTCATGCAGACATTCACCGAGAGCCTGGGCGTGCAATGTACGCACTGCCACGCCGTCGATCCGACCGCCCCGCCGCCGGCCGAGGGACGTCCGCCGGCGCTCGACTACAGCCTCGACGAGAAGAAGGAAAAAGAGATCGCGCGCCAGATGATCCAGATGACGATGGCGCTGAACAGCGACGGGCTGAAAGGCGTGGGCGACCCCGCCGTTCCCGAGAAGGTGAGCTGCCTGACCTGTCACAACGGGCAGAAGACGCCCGCGATGAAGCCGGCGAATGGCTGGGGCCGCGGCAATTTCTCGCTCCTCCCCGCTGGTCCGACGCTGCCGCAGCGGCGCGGCGGCGGGGCATAAGACGGCCGACGGCTCACTTCGGGTATCCCTGCCAGAGCCATTCGAGCGCCTCGGGCAGCGTGGCCGCGATGACGTCGCGGGGGGTGTGGCCCGACTCGCGGGCGTACACGTACTGGTACTTGTAGCCCTTGGCCTCGAGCGCGGTCGCCATGCGCTCGTTGGCCAGCACCCAGTTGTGCCACGTCTCTTCCTTATCCCCGTAGCGATTGTCGAACTCGCCCACGTGCATCCACACGCGAATCGGCTTGGCCGGGCTGTAGGGGACGTAGGTCGCGTGATATTCCCACGCGCCCCGCGGTGACGTCGGGCTGAGCGGCGACTGCTGGTTCACGTACGTGCCGGAGTACGACAGCACCCGGCGGTACAGTTCCGGGTGGAACCACGCCATCGTGAACGCGCACGCCGCGCCGGAGCTCCCGCCCATGGTGGCGCGCCCTTCGGGGTCCGTCGTGAAGGCGACGCCATAGTCCTTCGTGATCCGCGGCAGCACTTCGGTCTCGATGAAGTCCGTGTAGACGCCCGACACGGTGTCGTACTCCAGCCCGCGCTGGCTGCCCTGCGCATCGCCGCCGCCGTTGTGCACCATCACGGCCACCATGGCAGGGACGCGTTTCTCGTGGATCAGCGTGTCGAGCGCCGGCGGAATGTTGTTGCGGTAGCTCGCCGACATTCCGTCCTGCGCGACGATGAACGGCACGGGCGTGCCGGTTTTGTAACCGGCGGGCACGTAGACCGCAACCTTGCGCGTGTAGGGGACGACGCCGGTCTGATTGCGCGCGATGCCGGGGTAGATCTTGCTGTCCTTCGAGTCCATCGTGAACTCGTGGATCGTCCCTTTGGGCACATCCTCCCTGACGGTGAGCTCGGGCGCCGGGTTGTAGGGGGGGCCGATCACGAACCGGCCGTTGGCCGTGGGCGTCGGCGGCGCGGTCAGGGCGGGCGTGGGCAGGAGCGGCGGACCGCCGCGTCCCCGGCCCGCGGGCTGGGGGGCAGCAGAGGTAGCCTGGGGCGGCTGGGTTTGCTGCGCCGCTGGCACGGCCGTCATCCCGACCAGTGCGACCGCGGCCATTCTGAGCATTCGCATTCTGCCTTCCCTCCAGGG
>JBKPSC010000123.1:0-11786 GCA_046734915.1 Acidobacteriota bacterium
TCGGCGTGATCAACCCACGCCGGCAGTCCCGTTTGGCGTCGGCGAGCGGTTTACGTATGACGTCAAGCTCGGCCCGTTCAAGGCCGGACGCGGAAGCATGGAGATCACGAGCACCGACACGATCCGCGGCCGAACGGCGTATCGCGCCGTTTTCCGGGTAAAGGGGGGGATCCTCGGCTACCATGCCGACAACACCATGGAAACCTGGATCGATACTGCCACGATCGTTTCGCTCCGTTTCACGCAGGACTTCGAGCAGACCGGCAAGGACCGCAAGAAGTTCTACGAGATCTATCCGGAGCGCGCCGTCTACCAGGAACCCAACAAGCCCGAGCAGCCGTCGGTCCCGGATCCATTGGACGATGCGTCGTTCATCTATTTCGTACGCACGGTGCCACTCGAGATAGGCCGCACGTATTCGTTCGACCGATACTTCAAGCCGGGCGCAAACCCGGTGCGCATCAAGGTGCTTCGTCGGGAGACCGTAAGAGTGCCGGCCGGGACGTACCAGGCCATCGTGGTACAGCCGATGATCAAATCGAAGGGAATCTTCTCGGAGAACAGCAAGGCGGAGATCTGGTTCTCCGAGGACGCGAACCGCATCATGGTTCAGCTCAAGGCAGACCTGCCGGTGGGCTCGCTCAACTTGTACCTAAGGTCGGCACAGCCGCCGACCCTCTCGATCCCGACTGTACCACCTTCTCCGTGACCCATCGCGAAGCGGACCTCGCCGCCGTTCGCACCGTGCCCATAGCGCGGCGACCGAACAAAGTACGCGCCGAAGAGTTTGCGTCGCCGCCGCCAGCCGGGAAGCGGTCATTCGCGGCGTTTCTCGCGTCGCTTCCCGACGTGCTCGTTGCGCGCGATTTCATGCGCGTCATCGACGCGATCGCGCAAGCGAAGCAACGCGACCGTGCAGTGGTGGTCATGCTCGGCGGTCACGTCGTGAAGACGGGCCTGGCGCCTCTGCTGATCGATCTCATGCAGCGTGGGATCATCACGCACCTCGCGATGAACGGCTCCGCCGCAATCCACGACTACGAGATCGCACGCTTCGGCGGCACGTCGGAGGACGTTGCGGCCGGGCTCCGTGACGGCACGTTCGGGATGGCGGAGGAGACCGGTCGCGGCCTCAATGAAGCGTTCACGCGAGGGATGCGTGAGAAGCTCGGCATGGGTGAAGCGATCGCGGTCGCGCTGGAGGGCATGGCGGAGCTCGCCCACCCCGAGCTGTCGGTCATTCTCGGCGCCCATCGCCTGGGATTGCCGGTGACCGTGCATGCCGCGTTAGGCGCGGAGATCATCCATCAGCATCCGGCGGCCGATGGTGCAGCGATCGGCGATACGAGCCATCGCGACTTTCGTCGGCTCGCGGCGTCGCTCTCTTCCCTGCACGACGGCGGCGTCGTGCTGAACCTCGGCAGCGCCGTGATCATGCCCGAGGTTTTCCTCAAGGCGCTCACGATCGCCCGGAATCTGGGCGGCGGGAAACCGACCGACTTCACGACGTGCGACCTCGACATGCAGCGCCACTATCGGCCGCGCGTGAACGTGGTCCAACGCCCGACGCTCGCGGGCGGCAGTGGCTACGAGATCACCGGCCACCACGAGCTCATGGTCCCCCTGCTCGCGTGGGGTGTGGTGGAGAAGCTCGAGGGTCTTTAACCGTTTGGGGTCAGATCCCGACAAAAGGCCCGGGCGCACGGAGTGCGCTCGGGCCTTCGAAATCTCTAGAGTTCTCCGCAGACCTGATTCGGTCCGCGGGTGGAGTGCCTTAGACGCCGTTACCCGACCACTTCTCGCGCAGACGCCGCGCCGTGTCCGGGCTGAAGATTCGGATCGCGAGGTAGATCACCCCACCCACGATTGCGATCTTCACGGCCATGAAGAACAACATGGCGATGAACCCGAGAAGGCCGGGGAGAATTCCGAAGAAGAATTTGAGCACGAACAGGCCCGCCAACGCGAAAAGCCCGATCATGAAGATTGTGCGGAGCATTCGTGGGATCTCCCAAAACGAGGACTGTTCACTCTTACGCGCACCACGCGAGCCCGGTTTCAGCGTGTGCGTTGGCGTCGGTCGCGTCTACTACAAAGTATACGCACAGTGCCCCCCACTCGTCAGAGCGCTAGGTTGTTGGCGTGTGGACCGCCTCCTCTACCCCGTCCGCCGACGTTCTCGTCATTGGCTGTGGGCTCATCGGCCTCGCCTGCGGTGCCGCTGCAGCGCAGCGCGGGTTCCGCGTCCGGATCATCGGCGAGCCGCGAGTCGGCGCCGCTTCGCTCGCCGCCGCGGGTCTGCTGGCCCCATCGATCGAACGTGCCGATGGACACGGGAGCGATTTTGCGACGGTCGCGCGCGATCGATATCCGACCTACCTCGATTGGCTCCGCGAACGCACGGGCCTCGACGTCCCGCTCAACCGCGACGGAATCATTCAGGTCGCGCTGAACGAAGCAGGCGTTCGTGGTCTGCGCCGCGCGAAGCCAGCGGAAGCCGAGTGGCTCGACGCGCGCGAGCTCACCGAGCTCGAGCCGGCACTCAGTCACGGGCTCGGTGGAGTACTGCACCCGCTCGACGGCTCCGTTGACAATGTGCGCCTGTTCGAGGCACTCCGAGCCGCCGTCGACGGGCTCACGACGGTAACGATCGTTTCGGATACCGTCACGGAGTTGCGATTCCCGGACCAGGTCGAAGCGTTGGGACGAAGTGGATCGCGCTACACCGCCGAAATAGTGGTCCTCGCGGCTGGCGCCTGGAGCTCCACGATCAAGGGTCTTCCAAGAGCGATCCCGGTCGAACCAGTGCGAGGTCAGATGATCGCCTACGCCGGCTCGCCACTTCGGCGAGCGGTGTACGGCCCCACGGGCTACGTCGTGCCCCGTGCGAGCGGCCGCACTCTCGTTGGCGCCACGACCGAACGCGCTGGATTCGAGTCGATTACCACGCCGGAGGGAATCGAGAAGCTCAGCCGGGTAGCGGCTGAGATTCTGCCGCAGTTTGCGAGCAGCCGGCCGGCTGACGCGTGGGCAGGCCTTCGCCCGATCTCGGCGGATCTGCAGCCAATCCTCGGCGTTGATCCCGACGAGCCTCGACTCCTGTACGCGACCGGCCACTCGCGGAACGGCGTGCTCATGACGCCCTTGACCAGTGATTGCATTGGAGCACTCCTGGCCGGCGAACCACCTCCCGTCGACATCAGCGGCTTTTCAATCGCCCGTTTCGCCATTGGCCCTTGATACCACCCAGGCAACAACCGCCAACTCGCTGTTAGCAGGTTAGCGTACGCTGGTCGGCGTTTCGTGCCGGGGCTAAGTTTCCCACTTTGCATCAATCGGTTTGCTTCGCCCGCACCTGCGGGCTGAGTTCCTTGGCGATACGAGATGGCAGACACGCTCTACCAGATCATGGGCCGCCACCGGGCAGAGTCGCTGCCCGAGCGGAAGCCATCGTGGCTCAAGGTCAAGGCCCCCGGCGGTCCAAACTACGCCCGCCTCCGGCACCTCATGCGCGAGCTCGATCTTCACACAGTGTGTGAGGAGGCGCATTGTCCGAACGTCGGCGAGTGCTGGGAGCACGGCACCGCGACGTTCATGATTCTCGGCGACGTGTGTACGCGCAATTGCGGCTATTGCGCGGTGACCCACGGACGTCCCCCGAAGTACGACCTGAGCGAACCGGGTCGTGTCGCGGCGGCGATCGCCGAGATGCGGCTTCAGCACGCCGTGATCACGTCGGTCGACCGAGACGACCTGCCCGACTTCGGCGCCTACATCTTCGCCGAGACCATCCGTCAGATCCACGAGCAGGTGCCCGGTTGTTCGGTCGAGGTGCTCGTTCCGGATTTTCAGGGCAACGTCGACAGCATTCGCACGGTGCTGGAGGCCCGTCCGGAGATCTACAATCACAACACCGAGACTGTGCCGCGCCTCTACAAGCGCGCCCGTCCCGGCGGACGGTACGAGCGCGTGATGCAGATCTTTCGCGATGCGAGGTCCATTGCGCGCGACATTCCGACGAAGACAGGAATCATCCTCGGACTCGGGGAGACCATCGAGGAGGTCGTGGCGGTGATGCGCGACCTTCGCTCGGTCGACGTGGACATTCTGACGCTCGGCCAGTACCTGCGCCCCTCGAACGATCACCTTCCGCTGGATCGATACTACACGCCTGACGAATTTCGCGAGCTCGCACGGATCGGTCGCGGAATGGGCTTCCGGCACGTGGAGTCCGGCCCGCTGGTCAGATCGAGCTATCACGCGTGGGAGCAGGTGTCGGCCGCAGGCTTCGCGCACGGGACAGCAGGAACCGGGAACGGGGAACGGGGAACCGAGGCGGCCTAACGCCTCGGTTCCCGCGTTGGCAAGCAGCCGCGCAGCCCCGTTCCCGGTTCCCTGTTCCCGGTTCCCGCTAATCGTTTCCACATATGGCTAAGAAAAAGACGGACTCCCTAAACGATGTCGAGCTGCGTCGCGACCTGCTTGGGTCGATGCTGCTGCAGCGACGGTTCGAGGAGCGGTGCGCCGAAGCCTACGCGTTAGGCAAGATCGGTGGCTTTTGTCACCTCTACATCGGGCAGGAAGCGTGCGGGACAGGTGCGATCTCGGTCCTGCGGCCCGACGATTACGTGATCACGACCTACCGCGATCACGGGCAGGCGCTCGCCCGCGGCATGGCGCCGAGAGCCATCATGGCCGAGCTGTTCGGCCGCATCGACGGTGTCGTGCGCGGCAAGGGTGGCTCCATGCACATGTTCGACCGCAACGTGAACTTCCTCGGCGGGCACGGCATCGTGGGCGGCCACGTGCCGATCGCGACCGGTGTCGGATTCGCCATCAAGTATCGCGGCGGTGATCAGGTCTGCGTCTGCTTCATGGGTGAGTCGGTCGTGAACACGGGGGCGTTCCACGAAGCCCTGAACATGGCCGCCCTCTGGAAGCTGCCGGTCGTGTTCATCATCGAGAACAACCGGTATGGCATGGGGACCGCGCTCGAGCGCGCGTCGTCCATCCACGACATCTACAACCGCGCTGCGTCCTACGACATGCCGCGTGGCGTTTTGGACGGCCAGGATGTGATGGTCGTGCGGGCCGCCGTACAGGAGGCGGTCGATCGGGCGCGGACCGAATCGACACCGACGCTGCTCGAGGTGCGCACCTACCGGTTCATGGGACACTCCATGTCCGACGCCGTAAGTGGCACCTACCGCACCAAGGAAGAGCTCGAGGAGTACCTCAAACGCGACCCGATCATCGTTCTGCGCACCCAGCTCCAGCAGGCGGGCCAGCTGACGGATGACGAATTCGCGAAGCTCGATGAGGAAGTGAAAGCGGTTGTCCAGGACGCGTGGGACTTCGCCGAGCAGAGTCCGGAGCCGCCGATCGAGGCGCTCTATGAGGACGTTCTGGTCGACACGACGAGCGACGCGCACGCCGAGGCGGCGGTGGCCGCCGACTGAACCAGCCTAACTCGAGTCGAATGCCCGTCATCACATATCGTGACGCCCTGAACCAGGCGCTCCGCGAGGAGATGCACCGAGACGATCGCGTCTTCATCATGGGTGAAGAGGTCGCGGTCTATCAGGGTGCTTACAAGGTTTCGAAGGGGCTGCTGCAGGAATTCGGCGAGATGCGCGTCGTGGACACGCCCATCACCGAGCTCGGATTCGCCGGCGTCGGCGTTGGGGCCGCGATGGTCGGCCTGCGCCCCATCATCGAGTTCATGACCTGGAATTTCGCGCTGCTCGCGATGGATCAGGTCGTGAACTCAGCCGCGAAGATGCTGTACATGTCGGGTGGCCAGTACAACATGCCGATGGTCTTTCGCGGGCCTAACGGGGCGGCGCTGCAGCTCTCCGCGCAGCACTCCCAGGCGTGGGAGTCGTGGCTTGCCCACATTCCCGGACTCAAGGTCGTCGCCCCTGGCACGCCATACGACGCGAAGGGATTGCTCAAGAGCGCGATTCGCGATGACAACCCCGTCATCGTGCTGGAGGGTGAAATGCTGTACAACACGAAAGGCGAGGTGCCTGACAACGAGGAAGTCATCGTGCCGCTTGGTAAGGCGGAACTGAAGCGCGAAGGCGAGCACGCCTCGATCATCACGCACGGGAAGATGATTCTCACGGCACTCCAGGCCGCCGATCAGTTAGGCAAGCAGGGAATCAACGTGGACGTGGTGGACCTCCGCACCATTCGGCCGATGGACATCGACGCCATCACGACGTCGGTTCGGAAGACGAATCGCGCGGTGGTTCTCGAGGAAGGGTGGGAGATCTGCGGCGTTGGCGCGCAGGTGGTCGACTACATCCAGCGCGACTGCTTCGATGACCTCGACGCCCCGGTCGTCCGCGTGCATCAGGCCGACGTGCCGATGCCGTACGCCAAGAACCTGGAGCGTGCCGCAAAGCCCGACGCTGCGAAGACGGTCGCCGCGGTGAAGAAAGTCATGTACCTCGAGTAGGCGGAGGGATCCTCGGGTATGGCAACAAAGGTCGTGATGGAGGCGCTCTCGCCGACCATGGAGGAAGGACGCCTCGTCAAATGGCTGAAGAACGAAGGCGACCAGATCAAGAACGGCGAAACGCTCGCCGAAGTGGAGACTGACAAGGCGATCATGGAGTTGGTCGCTCGCGGCGAGGGCGTGCTCCGAAAGCGTCTGCTCAATGAGAACGACGCAGCGCCGGTGGGCCAACTGATCGCCGTCATTGCCCCGCCTGACGAGAACATTGACGCGCTCGTGAGCAGCGCTGGCAGCGCTGCCGCTGCACCGGCTGCACCGGCCGCTCCGGCTGCCGCCAGCGCCGGTGCCACGCAGGAGAAAGTCGCCAGTGGCGCCCCGCCGGCGCCTCCGCCGGCCCGCCCGGCTGCTCCGCCGGCGCCGTCCGCCGCACCCAGCGGCAATGGCGGTGGGCGGATGCGGTCTTCCCCACTCGCGCGCCGCATGGCGTCCGAGAATGGGCTGGACTTGCAGGGCGTCCAGGGGAGTGGCCCGGGCGGACGCATCATAAAGCGCGACATCGAGGCCGCCGTCGCGTCGGGCAGTGCGAAGCAGCAGCCGACAGCCGGGCGGTTCGTACCAGCGGGCGAGGACTATCGCGACGCGCCGCTCACCCAGATCCGAAAGACGATCGCGCGCCGGCTCTCCGAGTCCATCGGGCCGATCCCGACGTTCTACCTCACCGCCGAATTCGACATGGAGCGCGTCGCGGAGATGCGCGCTGCGATGGCGGCCATGGGGGATGAATTCAAGGTCTCGTTCAACGACATCGTGCTCAAGGCAGTGGCAACCGCGCTGGCCCAGCACCCCGAGGTCAACGCCCACTGGCTCGGCGACAAGATCCGCTACTTCAACCGTGTCCACCTGGGGATGGCGGTCGCGATCGAGGACGGGCTGATCACGCCAGTCATCTTCGACGCGGACCAGAAGCGGATGAGCGAGATCTCTCGCGAGTCGCGGGAGCTCGCCAAACGCGCCCGCGAACGGAAGCTCAAGCCTGACGAGTACACGGGCTCGACGTTCTCGGTCTCGAACCTTGGCATGTTCGGTATCGACCAGTTCACCGCCATCATCAACCCGCCCGAAGTCGGCATCCTGGCAGTCGGGGCGCTGGAAGACAAACCGGTGGTGGTCGACGGAGCGCTCGCGCACCGGAAGCGCATGCGCGTCACCATGAGCTGCGATCACCGCGTTGTGGACGGTGCGCTTGGCGCGCGGTTCCTGCAAACGCTGCGGCGTCTGATCGAGAACCCCCTGATGCTGGTCTATTGATCAGCACTGCCTGATTCTCATCACCGATGGCCGGAGGGCCGATGTGGTGTATCGATCGGCCCGACCGTCGCGTGACGCTTTTCATGCGCACGCGTAGTTTCTGTACCGTGCCCCTGTTTTTCTCCCGCTGGGTGCAGCGCATCGCGCTGCTCGTTGGAGCCGGCGCCGTGTTCGGGTCGTGCACCGACTCGAACGGCCCGCGCACCGGCACGCTGTCGCTGACGATTGCCGGCCTCCCGGGGAGCGTCGCCGCGCAAGTCACGCTCGTCGGCCCCAACAACTACTCACGCGTGCTCACGGCGACCGAGGTAGTCGCTGGCCTCAGGCCCGGCGCGTACCTGATCTCCGCAGCGCCGATCCGCGACGGTGCGACGCGATATTCGCCGCTCGCCGACACCCAGACCGTGTCGATCCCCAAGTCGAATGTCCCGGTCGAAGCCGCCGTCGACTACGAGGTCTCGAGCGCCGTACTGATCGTCACGGTCGACGGCGCACCCGCGGGCAAGCCGCCAGCGATACGCGTCAGTGGGCCTAACGGGTTTCTGCAAACCATCGCCGCGTCGACGACGTTCGACGGCATCGATCCCGGACCGTACGTAATCACTGCGCCAGAGATTAGCGCGGATCAGCAGCGGTTCAGTGTCACGCCGAGCTCCGTTCAGGTCCTGCTCGGGCCCGGCTTGAAGCCGAAGACAGTTCAAGTCAGGTACGCGCAGACCACCGGCAATCTCAGATTCGACGTCAGCGGACTGCCGGACGGCGTGGCAGCGGATATCAGAGTCACGGGGCCGGGGACAGGCTTCACCGTCGAAGCGTCGCGCGACACCGTCGGCCTGCCCTCCGGCCCGTATACCGTGAACGCGAACTCGGTCACGGCTAACGGCGCGAGCTACGTCCCGAATTTCGGCTCGCAGACCATCACCCTTTCTCCAGCGACCACTGCCGTCGTGACGGTGAATTATGCGCGAAGCGACGGAACGCTGAACCTAACGATCGATGGGGTCACCATCACGCAGTCCGTCCAGACGTACAGCGGCACTGTTCCACTCGTCGCCGGACGGGATGGGTACATTCGTGTGTTTGCCCGAGCGAACCAGTCAACGAGCGCGACGACGAGCGTTCGGGTGAGGCTCTTCAGCGGCAATACACTGGTGAACACCATGACGCTCACCAACGACAGTCCGGTACCGACCGCGCCGGACCAGGCTGTTTTGGCGACGTCGTGGAACGGAATCGTGCCCGGTCAGCTCGTTCAGCCGGGGCTGCGAATCCTGGCGGATGTCGATCCGGCGAACACGGTGGCCGAAGCCAACGAGACCGACAACACCTTCCCGGCATCAGGGACGGCCGCGGTGCTCGACGTCCGCAACGTCGACCCGCTGCGAATCACGTTCGTGCCGGTGATCCAGCGCTTCAACAAGACGCTCGTCGGCAACGTGACGACGTCCAACACGGATCAATTTCTGGGCGATGCGCGGCGAATGCTGCCGCTTCGCGACATCGACGTGCAGGTTCACGCGCCGTATACCACCAGCGATTCGCTCGAGCTGACGTCGAGCAACGGTAATTCGGAGTGGCTGCATGTCCTGTCGGAAATGGACGCGCTTCGGATCGCCGAATCGGGCGTTAGGCATTACTTCGGCGTCGTGAAGGTGAGCTACAACGCCGGCATCGCCGGGTACGGGTATATCGGTGGCCGAGCTGTCGTGGGGTGGGATTATATGCCCAGTGGACGCACCGTCGCGGCACATGAGCTGACTCACAACTTCGGGCGTTTGCACGCGCCGTGCGGTGGCGCCCTCGATCGGGATCCGACCTTCCCGAACCCCGATGGCTCCATCGGCGTATACGGCTACGACCTCTCGACGAACAGGTTGCGCCTCCCGTCGTCTCCCGATCTCATGGGCTACTGCGCCGACCCATGGATCAGCGACTACAACTACGTGGGGGCCATGGATTGGCGTGCGTCGAACTCAACGGAGGCCGCCGTGGCTGGCGCGTCGTCGTCGCCGCGCCCATCCCTGCTCGTGTGGGGACGTGTGGTACGCGGACGGCTCGTGCTCGAGCCCGCGTTCTCGCTCGTGGCGCGACCGGCGCTGCCCACCGGAAGCGGGCCATATCGTATCGAAGGCATGGCACGCGATGGGCGTCGGTTGTTCTCGTATGCGTTCTCCGGGGAAAAGCCGGCAGACGCAGACGACCCGACCGCTCGACACTTCGCATTCGCGATCCCCATCGACGAAGCGACGCAGGGAGAGCTGACATCCATTCGACTGAGCGGTCCTGGCGCATCGCCAGCAGTCATGCAGGCATCGCTGGTGCCTGGCGGAATTTCGGCCGCGATCAACGAGGCCGGTGCGACGTCGACGCCGTCCGGCACGGTGCGAGTTCAATGGGGCGCGACGGCAGCCCGAATGGCGCTGATTCGTGATGGTCGGACCGGCGAGGTTCTGTCGTTCGCTCGCGGAGGCAACGCCCAGATTCGCACGGGGGCAGCCGACCTCGAGGTGATCCTTTCCGATGGGGTCCGGAGCACGAGGCGCGAGATTCGGGTCAATCGATAGTCGTCGCGAATGGGGAGTCGGAGCGCTGGTTGGTGGCGTGCACTGACGGGGACCCGCTAGGTTTCGGTCGGCACACGGTTCCTTTGGCCTCGTCCTTTCCGGGATCTCGGCTCAGCCGACGCAGAGTCGTTTCGATTCCCGATCCCCGATTCCCGATTCCCAACAATGGCATCGTACGACGTGATCTTCCTCGGCGGTGGACCCGCCGGATACGTGGGCGCGATTCGGTGCGGACAGCTCGGCCTCTCCACGGCGGTGATCGAGCGCGAAGGCCTCGGCGGCACGTGCGTGCTTTGGGGATGCATTCCCGCGAAATCGCTGCTGGAGAGTGCGGCACTCGCCAACCATCTGCAGAAGGCCGCGGAGCACGGGATCACACTCGGCGAACTGAAGCTCGATTATGGCCCAGCGATGAAGCGCTCGCGCGGTATCAGCGCGCAGAACTCCAAGGGCGTCGAAACGCTGTTCAAGAAGAACAAGGTGACCTGGATCAAGGGCACGGGCCGGCTCGCCGGCGGCAAGACCGTCGTCGTGAAGACCGCCGACGGTAAGGAGGAGAAGCACGATGCCAAGAAGGGGGTCATCATCTCGACCGGATCGCGCGTGAAGGGTCTGCCCCAGATCGGCCTCGACCTCGACAAGCAAAACGTCCTTTCCTCGGACGAAGTCCTGACGCTCGAGAGCGCACCAAAATCGTTGATCGTGGTTGGCGCGGGCGCGGTGGGCTGCGAGTTCGCAGACGTCTTCAACGCTTACGGTACGAAGGTCACGATCGTGGAGGTCATGCCGGCGATCCTGCCGTTGGAGGATGCCGACAGCTCGTCAGCCGTCGCTCGCTCGTTCAAGAAGCGCGGGATCGACATCCTCACCGGCGCCAAGATCTCGAACGTGAAGGTGGCGAAGGGGTCGGTGAAGATGACCGTCGAGGTAGGCGGAGAGAAAAAGGAGCTCGAAGCTGAAAAGGTGCTCGTGGCCGCTGGCCGCGCGCCTAACGTGGAGGACATCGGCCTCAAGGAGGCGGGTGTTCAGCTCACGGAACGTGGCTTCATCAAGGTCAATACCGAGACCTACGAGACGACCGCGAAGGGCATCTACGCGATCGGCGATGTCATCGGCGCTCCGATGCTCGCGCACAAAGGTCAGCGAGAAGGGGTGGTGCTCGCCGAGCTGCTCGCAGGGCAGCACCCGCACCTGGTGAACTACGGAAACATCCCGAATGCCACGTACTGTCACCCCGAGGTCGCGTCGATCGGTATGACCGAGGCGCAGGTGAAGGAGAAGAAGATCGACTACAAGGTCGGCAAGTTCCCCTTCATGGCGAGTGGGCGCGCGCGCACTGCTGGTGAGACCGAGGGGCACGTGAAGGTCATCCGCGATGCCAAGTACGGCGAGATCCTCGGCGCGCACATCGTCGGACTGCACGCGACAGAGTTGATTCACGAGCTGGCGGT
>JBKPSC010000124.1:0-10451 GCA_046734915.1 Acidobacteriota bacterium
CACTTCCTTGTCCGCCACGCGGGCATCCTGAAGGTTGGCTTGAAACGAGAGGTGCTTGTTGGCCGTGACGCCCACGTTGAAACGGAATCGGCTGAGCGCATAGGCATCGTCGCGTCCCTCGATGAAGTTGCTGTTCTCGAACCCTTCGAAGCGTTCGCGGAACTCGCCACGCACGCGCAGCCACGACGGCATCACCTCGTTCGCTCGATTGACGACCGGAGGTCGTTGTGGCGATGGGCGTGGCGATGTTGGTTGCGTGACCGGTGGCGACGTCTGCGTCGCCTGCGGTGACGACGCGATCTCGGTTGGTACGGCCGTTTGTGCCGCGGCTGTCGCCGATGTCGCGAAGACCATCAACGCCAGCGTTGGCACACTCCGCCCGAAGCCGGACACTACTTTCGGAGCACAGATCACACGCACGCTCCCTTTCTGAACTGATTCGGTGAATCACCAGGAGGCGACGTGGCCGGTCCCGCGAGGGCGTCGAAGCCGTCGCTGCGCGTATCAGCAAGTCGCGTTCCGTCACGTGCACACGTGTGCGACGGGTGAACCCGCGCTTGGCTACGCGCGCGCGTATATGAAGCGCGGATCGTGTCAACGACGAGGAACAACGTCGGCACAGTTCTGTTGCGACTTTCTCGTTCGTGACAAATACGTAGGCGTCGTGTCTTCGTCTGGAAGCGAGCCGCGAATGGTCCCGACACGCGCGTGTGATGCAGAAACGTCGGGCTCGGATCGCGTCCATCGCCGCGCGAAATTCAAATCAAGATCCGTCGAATCAAGACATTAGGCGGAAGCGCGTGGTTGGTACACAAATGTGATGTTCGCGGGCGAGCGCAACATCCGCGTAGCCTGGCGCCCCCTTGTGGCGAGGGGACGCGGCGTGTATCTTCGAGATGGGTGCACGCTCGGTCGCGTGCATCCTGCCGGCATCGCTGGCCCCGTCTTCTGAGGCGCCGCGCTCGTTCCCCGTGAGAGCGAGTGTTCTGCGCGCGCCAACGTTTGGTTTCTCCGCTCCACGACGAGTCTTGGGACTGACACGGCGCCTGTCGCGCCGTGCACGCACGAACGTTGCAATGAGGATCGTGGAGCCGCCTGGATGTCGACGCTGCCACTGTTGACGCGTGTGAAAGAGGATGGCGTCACCTTCGCGCTGACCAGGCGCCGAGGCAAGCTGCTACCCATCGTCACGGGTGCGGACGCGCCCGTGGCGCCGAGCGTCGCGCGCGTCGACGGCGCGCTCCGCTTGCTGACGAGGCCGACGCAAGAAGAGCGCATGCCGCAGCGCGCGCCCGGAGCCGGCGAGCAGTACCGCTTTCACGTCGACATGGGCAAGTGCATCGGGTGCAAGTGCTGTGTCGTCGCCTGTAACGAGCAGAACGGCAACCCGGCCTCGATCAACTGGCGGCGGGTTCAAGAGATCGAAGGCGGCTGGTTCCCGATGACGTCGCGTTCGTTTCTCTCGATGGGATGCAATCACTGCCTCGAACCGACGTGTCTGCATGGATGTCCCGTTGACGCCTATTCGAAGGATCCCGTTACCGGCATCGTGCGGCATAGCGCCGATACCTGCATCGGGTGCCAGTACTGCACGTGGAACTGCTCTTACGGCGTCCCGCAGTACAACCCCGAGCGCGGAGTGGTCGGGAAATGCGACATGTGCCACGGGCGTCTCTCGCACGGAGAGACGCCGGCGTGCGTGAGCGCATGTCCTGAAGGCGCGATCGCGATCGAGATCGTCAATGTCGCCGCGTGGCAGTCATCGATCGCCGCGAGCCGCTCGAATGCCGGCCTGCCCCACGGCGACCAGAGCCTCTCGACGACACGAGTCACTCTGCCCGAGGCGCTCCCACCCAACGCGACGCCGCTCAACGTCACCAACGTGGTGCCCGAGCACCCGCACTGGCCGCTCGTCGTGATGACGGTGCTGACGCAATTGGCGGTTGGCGCGTTCACGACGATCTGGCTGCTGCAATTGCTGAACGCGTCCGCTCATCTCGGAATCGCTGCGCTCGCCTCGCTGCTCGTCGGCGGCCTCGCGCTCTCGGCATCGACGCTTCACCTCGGACGACCCATTTATGCGTATCGCGCGATCCGCATGTGGCGCAGGTCGTGGTTGAGCCGGGAGGTGTTGCTCTTTTCGGCCTTCTCGGGAGTCGCGGGTGTCTACGCAGCGATGCTGTGGTTCGGGCTGCCGGGGAGCACCGCAGTGGGCGCAGCAACTGTCCTGCTCGGGGTTGCCGGCGTCACCTCGAGCGCGTGCATTTATCGCGTCCCCTCGCGACCAGCGTGGAACACCCCGTACACGCTGCTGCAATTCAACTTGACGGCCGCCGTGCTCGGGCCGTTGTTTGCGGCGGCTGTCGCTGGCGGCAACCTTCGCTGGCTCGCGATGGGCGCCACGACGATGGCCAGCGCGCAGTTCGTTCTGCTCGCGCTGCGTTTCTTCCGTTGCATCTCCTCTGACAGCCTCGAGCTGCGAGGCACGGCGCGGCTGCTCTCCACGGTACTCAAAGGACGCCTGATTCTTCGCGGCGCACTCCTCGCGATTGGAGCCATTGCCATCCCGTTGCTCGTAGCCGGCTCCGCTACGGGCGCGGCCGCCTTCGCCGGCGCGGCTTCGGCGCCCAGGGAAGCCGGGAACTCCATGTTGCTCGTCGCGCTTCTGATCGCAGTGACCGGCGAGATCGTTGGCCGCTACCTGTTCTTCGTCAGTGTTGTTCCCAAGCATCTCGCGGCGCCGTATATCGCGTCCGCAAGCGAGGCCACATGACCCTGAAGCGACTCCTCGGGCTTGACACTCGAGCCGACCGCTACTCGTACGAAGTCGACCCTGTGGCCGGGTACGTCTCCTCGCAGCGAGTCCCCGACAAGTGGGTTGCCACCACGTGCGGGTACTGCTCGGTTGGCTGCGGCATGTTCATCGGCGTGAAGGGAAGCCGCGCGGTGTCAGTACGCGGCAACCCGGATCACCCGGTCAATCGCGGCATGCTCTGCCCCAAGGGACTCTCCGAACACCACACGATTGCCGCCGACAACCGCGCCCGGTATCCATTGCTCAAACGTGACGGTTTGCTGGGCCGTGTGAGCTGGGACGAGGCGTTCTCGACGATGGCCACGCGGTTTCGCGAAACGCAGGCGCGCTATGGCCCCGGCTCGATTGGCGTCATCAGTACCGGTCAGCTCGTGACCGAGGAGTTCTACGCCCTTGGCAAGCTCGTGCAGCTCGGGATCGGCACGCCGAACATCGATGGCAACACGACGCTCTGCATGGCGACGGCCGTCTCCGGCTACAAGCGCTCGTTCGGGAGCGACGGCCCTCCGGGCGCGTACGAGGATCTCGAGCGCGCCGACGTCATCATCCTCATCGGCGCGAACGTTGCGGAGAACCATCCAATCCTGTGCTGGCGACTCCGCTCGAATCCGAACGCTACGCTCATCGTCGTCGATCCACGCGTCACCAAGACGGCGATGCTCGCGGATCTGCATCTGCCGCTGAAGCCGCGTTCCGATCTGGCGCTCGTCAACGGATTCATACACTTCGTGATCGAGAACGGCCTGGTCGATCGCGAGTACGTCGCTCATTACACCAGCGGCTTCGAGGCGCTCCGCGAGTCGGTGCGCGACTATACGCCCGAGCGGGTGGCCGAGATCACCGGTCTCTCGGTTGACCTCATCTGCCGCACGGCCTGGACCTACGCGCGTGCGCGCGCGGGATTCATCGGCTGGACGATGGGGGTGAATCACAGCACCAAGGGCACAGAGACGGTCAATGCGATCAACAACCTCGCGTTGATTACCGGCAACATCGGCCGCGCCGGCGCGGCGCCGTTTTCAATTACGGGTCAGTGCAACGCGATGGGTACGCGCGAGGCCGGGTTTGCTTCGAGCCTGCCCGGCTATCGCAAGTTCGAAAACGCCGAGGATCGCCGCGAGCTGGCGGCACTCTGGGGAATCGGCGAGGAGCGCATTCCGACCGCTCGCGGACTGGCGTATCCCGACATTATCGAAGCTGCCCTCGATCGACGCATCCGCGCGCTCTGGATCATCGCCACCAATCCGATCGTCTCGTTCCCCAACTTCGGATCGCTGCGGCAGGCGCTCGAGGGACTCGACTTCCTCGTCGTCCAGGACGGCTATCACCCGACACCGACGTCAGAGTACGCGCACCTGATGCTGCCGGCCGCGATGTGGGGCGAAAAGGAGGGGACCTACACCAACTCGGAGCGGCGCGTGAGCAAGGTCAATCGTGCCGTGCCACCTCCCGCCGACGCTCGCCCCGACTTCGACATCTTTCTGGGACTGGCAGAGAAGCTCGGAGTGAGTGACGAGATTTTCCCCGGCTGGACGAAGCCGGCCGATGCCTTCGAAGAGTGGAAGCGGATTTCGGCAGGCCGCCTCTGCGACTACTCGGGGATGACGTACAAGGCGATTGAACAGCATGGCGGCCTGCAGTGGCCGCTGCCCGCCGGGGTCTCGCACGACGGCGAGGTGCGACGGCTCTACGTCGACGGCAAGTATCAGACCGAAGACGGACGGGCGCGATTGATCCCGTGCTCATGGGAGCCCTTCCCGGAGCAGCCGAACGGCGAATTTCCATTCGTCCTGAACACCGGCCGCACGGTGGAGCACTGGCACACACGTACCAAGACCGGGAAGGTGCCCATCCTCGAGCGCCTGTCTCCGAGCGCGTGGGTCGAAATGAACCCAGCCGATGCGCGCGCGCTGCGCCTCAAGCCGCAGGCGCGCGTGGACATCGTCTCGCGGCGCGGCCGTGTCCGGAATGTCGAACTTCGCGTGACCGAAACGGTCGCCGCCGGGCAGTTGTTCACCCCGTTCCACTACTTCGAGGCCAACGCCAACCAGGTGACGCAAAGCGCATTCGATCCCATTTCGCGAGAACCGAACTACAAGCAATCCGCTGTCCGGATCGAGGCCGCGTCCACGGAAGCGAGTTTCTGGGATAGCGGCGTCGTGCGAAACAGCCTGTCGCTCATCAGAACCTGGCGCGGCTCGACGATTCCGCTTCTTCCTCGCAGCTCGCGCGCTGGAATCCCAAATCCCGAGTCCCGAGTCCCGAATCCCGAACTGCAAGGTGTGCGATGAAGCGCCTCGTCGTCGTCGGCAACGGAATGGCGGGCATGGCCTGCGTCGAACAGATCCTGAAATACGCGCCGTCCCTCGACGATGCTCGGGACGCCCCGAGCGCGAGTCGAGGGGCGATGTTCCGCATCACGGTGTTCGGGGACGAAACGCACGTCAACTACAACCGCATCATGCTCTCGTCAGTGCTCGCCGGTGAGAAGAGCGCTGACGACATCGTCATCAACTCGCTCGAGTGGTATCGCCGCAACGACATCGAGCTCCGTGTCGGCGTTCGAATCCTCGACGTCGATCCCGTACGCAAGACGGTCGCTGGTGATGACGGAAGCGTGACGCCATACGACACGCTGCTGCTGGCCACTGGCAGCTCGGCGTGGATGCCGCCAATCAAAGGGCTCGACAAGGACGGTGTGTTCACGTTCCGCACGCTCGATGACACGCGCGCCCTCCTGAAACGTGCCGGGCCCGACACCCGCGCGATTGTGATCGGAGGCGGGCTGCTCGGGCTCGAAGCGGCGCGTGGTCTCCAGATGCATGGATGTCAGGTGACAGTGGTGCATCTGATGGCAACGCTGATGGAACGGCAGCTCGATCCGCCGGGCGGGAAGTTCCTGATGGCCAAGATGAAGGAGCTCGGTATCCGCGTCGTGCTGGGGAAGAGCACCACCGCGATACTCGGCAACGGCCACGTCGAGGGAGTCGAGTTCTCGGGCGGTGAGGCGCTCGAGGGCGATCTGGTGGTGGTTGCCGCCGGCATCCGCCCGAACGTGGAGCTTGGGCGCAAGGCGGGCGTGACCGTCAAGCGCGGCATCGTCGTGAACGACTACATGGAGACGTCGGATCCCGACATCTTCGCCGTCGGCGAATGCGTCGAGCATCGTGGTGTCTGCTACGGGCTCGTGGCGCCGCTCTTCGATCAAGGCAAGGTGCTGGCGGCGACAATCACCGGGCGCCGCGGTCCGACTTACAACGGGACCGTGCAGGCGGCCAAGCTCAAGATCGTCGGTGTCGAGATGTTCTCGGCCGGCAACATCGATGACGACGGTGCAGAGCCCGTGCGATATGAGGACCCCTCGCTCGGGATCTACAAGAAAGTGGCGCTGCGCGATGGGAAGCTGGCCGGAGTCATCCTGGTCGGCGACACCTCGGACAGTCATCGCTACATGGAGTGGCTGCGGACCGATGCCGATCTCACCGACCGGCGCCGTCATCTCCTGTTTCCTCCACCGGCCGCCGACGCCGGTCTCGACGTCGCCGAGATGTCCGACGGCGCGACCGTGTGCGGATGCGTCGGCGTCACCAAGGGAACGATCATTCACGCGATTCATGAGCGTGGTGTGAACACGCTGTCGCAGTTGAAGGAAGCGACACGCGCGTGCACCGGATGCGGAAGCTGCACCAGCCTGTGCCAGGACCTGTTGCGCGCGGTCGCACCGGATTTCGAGGACGAGAAGAAAAAGACGATCTGCGCGTGCGTGCCGTTTGCCGAAGACCGCCTGCGCGACATCCTGCGAAGCCAGAAGTTGAAGTCGGTGCAGGACGTGCTCGAGATCTACGGCAATGGTGTCGGCTGCGAGATCTGCAAGCCGGCGCTGAGCTACATGCTCGACATGCTCTGGTGCGGCGATCACGACGAGGATCGCTCCGCGCGGTTCATCAACGATCGGGTGCACGCCAACATCCAGAAGGACGGCACCTTTTCGGTGGTGCCTCGGATTCGCGGCGGCGTGACCTCCCCCGACGAACTGCGCCGCATCGCTGACGTCGCGGACAAGTACCACGTCCCGATGGTGAAGATCACCGGCAGCCAGCGCATCGACCTGCTCGGGATCAAAAAAGCGGATCTACCGAAGGTGTGGGCGGATCTCGGCATGCCCTCCGGTCAGGCCTACACGAAGGGCGTGCGCATGGTGAAGACCTGCGTGGGCACCGATTTCTGCCGGTTCGGCACCCAGGACTCGACGTCCGCCGGCGTCGAGATGGAGAGGCGCTTCGAACAGCTCTTCACGCCGCACAAGGTGAAGATGGCCGCGGTCGGATGTCCGCGCAACTGCGCGGAGGCGACGGTGAAGGACATCGGGCTGATTGGTGTCGAAGGCGGATGGCAGGTCGTGGTCGGCGGCGCGGCGGGAAAGAGCGTGCGCAAGGCCGATCTGCTGACGACGGTCGAGACGACGGACGCCGCGCTCGAGGCGTCGGAGCTGTTCTTCCAGTACTACCGCGAGAACGCCAATTACCTGGAACGCACCTACGACTTCGTCGAGCGGCTCGGCATCGAGAAGGTGCGCAAGGACACCGTCTACGCGACCGATGCGGTCAGGGCCGGGTTGCTCGATCGCCTCGCCAAGTCGAAGGCGCGCTCGTACGACGCGTGGACAGAAGGGCAAGCCCCGCGCAATCCGACGCAGTTTACGCCGCTCAAGTTGATGGAGAAGGTGCTCGCATGAGGGAGAGCCGATGGATTCGTGTCACCACGCTGGAGAACATTCCCGCGCGTGAAGGACGGGCCGTACAGATAGGCGACCTGGAGATTGCGATTTTCAATCTCGGCGATCGTCTGCTGGCAACGAGCAACCGCTGCCCGCACAAGGGCGGACCGCTCTGCGACGGCATCATCACCGGCGTGTCCGTCGTCTGTCCGTTGCACGCGTGGAAGGTGAGTCTCACGCACGGTTCGGTCGAGCGTCCCGCGAATGAACGCGAGCGCTGCGTCGAGACCTATCCGGTCCGCGTCGAAAACGGCGTCGTGGTGATTGCCGTTCCGCAGACCGCGGTGGAGGAACGAGTCGCATGAAGGGTTTCCTGCGCGCAGGACATACGCCAACGCTGGTTGCGGCGCTGCTCTATTTCGATGTCAGCTTCATGGCCTGGGTGCTGCTCGGCCCGCTCGCGCCGTTTCTTCGCGAGTCGCTCGGACTCAGTGCAACGGAGCAGGGACTCATCACCGCCATTCCGCTCCTGGGCGGCTCATTGTTTCGACCGTTGCTTGGCATGTTGGGCGAACGCATCGGCGGAAGACGCACAGGACTGCTCGGGCTGGTCCTGACCGTACTGACACTGACTGCAGGCTGGCAGCTGGCGCACACCACCGTGCAGTTCTACGTGCTCGGATTCTTTCTGGGGATCGCCGGCGCCAGTTTCGCCGTCGCATTGCCGCTGGCCAGCCGGTGGTATCCGCCGGAGTATCAAGGGCTGGCGATGGGCATTGCCGGCGCTGGTAACTCCGGTACATTGCTGGCCACGCTTTTTGCGCCCCGCCTGGCAGAGCAGTTTGGCTGGCAGGCCACGTTCGGCGTCGCGATCGCGCCGATCGCCGTTGTCCTGGGACTCTTTGTGCTCCTGGCACGCGATAGCCCGCGGCGTCCGGCGCCGGCGACGTTGTCCGACTACGCCGCGGTTGTTCGCGAAGGCGACACGCTGTCGCTGGCGCTCTTGTACTCGCTCACCTTCGGCGGCTTCGTCGGCTTCGCGAGTTTCCTGACGACGTTCTTTCATGAGAGCTATCACGTCTCGCGAGTGGATGCCGGCGATCTCACGACGGTGGTCGTGATCGCGGGAAGCCTCCTGAGACCTGTCGGCGGATGGCTGTCGGATCGAGTTGGCGGCTATCGGGTGCTGGTCGTGCTCCTCGGCGGATTTGCTGCGTGTATCGCCCTGGTCGGCACTCTGCCCTCCGTCACGGTGGCTGTCGCGCTGCTCTTCGTTGGTATGGCGCTCCTGGGCATGGGCAACGGTGCGGTCTTCCAACTGGTGCCGCAACGGTTCCCCGAGCGGATCGGCCTGGTCACCGGCGTCGTTGGCGCTGCCGGCGGGCTCGGCGGATTCCTGCTGCCCTCACTGCTCGGCATGGTGCGCGACGCGACCGGCTCGTATTCAGCCGGACTGTATGGCTGTGCCGTGGCGTTTCTGGCGGGGACGATAGTGCTGCTGGAACTCGGGATCCGGTGGTCTCAGCGCTGGGATGTGTCGGCAGTGCAACGGGCAGGCGTGTACTCGTATCGAACGGCGGCGGCGCTTGCGCTGGACGATGAGGGCGCGCGGAACTGAGCCCGCCTTGGCGCGTTGCGCTTCGGCGGGGTAGGTAACCATGCCAAAATTGTCGTATTTGGCATCTGATCACACACAAACGTTGTCCGTGACCCTCTTGTCCCCAGCCGGTTGCGTGTGTATCTTCAAGAGAACGTGCACCTCATAACGTCCCAAGTCCCCGAGAGCGAGTCCTACGTGAGCGGAAGGTCAGATATCGATCTGCTTCACGAAATCGGCAGCCGCATCGCTGCCGCCGATCCCCTGCACGGCGTGCTGTCCCGCGTGGTCGACTTCGTGTCCACCATCGTCCAGTGCGACTCGTGCTTCGTCTACGTCCTGGAGGACGATGACCTCGTACTGCGAGCGTCGAAGACGCCGCATCCTGACGTTGTCGATCGTCTGACGTTGAGAGTCGGACAGGGTATCACCGGGTGGGTTGCCGAATACCGGACGCCGGTCGCCGTCGGCAGTCACGCGTTCGATGACCCGCGCTTCAAGACATTCAACGAATTGCCTGAGGATCGCTACGAAGCCTTCCTGTCCGTGCCGGTGCTGTCGCGCGGGAAGTTGGTCGGCGTCATCAACCTTCAGCATCGTCAGCCGCACAGCCACACACAGCGTGAGATCCGGCTCATCTCGACGATCGGATTCCTGGTTGGTGCCGAAATCGAAACGGCGCGGCTCGAGATGGAGAACTCGCAGTTGTCGGAGCGGCTCGAGACGCGGAAGGTCCTCGACCGCGCAAAAGGCATCCTGCAGCGCGACCTTGGATTCACCGAAGAAGAGGCTTATCTCACGATTCAACGGCAGAGCCGCCAGCGGCGGAAGACCAAGAAAGAGATCGCTGAAGCGATCATCCTGACCGACGAATTACGACGGGGCAAGGGCACGTCTTGAATTGCCCGGGTCCGAAGAACAGGACCCGGCCTACACCGCCAACCTACGCTGCCGCAGGGCGGGTCTTGTTTTGTAGACCCGCCGCGACGAACTCGTCTACACTCGTTTTTGCAGGAGGCTCGCCTATGCCCAGGTCTGGCATTGCTGTCGGCGTTGTCGTCGTGGCCATCGCTGTTACCACGTCGGCCGTTGTGAGTTCGCAGGAAGCGAGTAGCCGGACCGGGGCCGCGCGCGCGGCAACGGGCAAACCCTTCTCGGCTTCCAAGACGCCATGGGGTGATCCGGATCTGCAGGGCGGCTGGACCAACGTCAACGAGAACGGCATCCCGTTCGAGCGTCCCGATGCGCTGGCAGGAAAGCAGCTCGAGGCGGTTGACGATTCGGAGCTGGCTGAACTGGTGAGAGAGCGCGACCAGGCGAGA
>JBKPSC010000125.1:0-27368 GCA_046734915.1 Acidobacteriota bacterium
CATATGGACAGCCTGCGTCCGATGAGGCGCCGTCCGGGCCTGAGCAGAAGCCCTCGGGAGATCTGCCAGTATCGCTGGATCGCGTGCGTCGTGGCCTCGCCCGCCCGGAAGGTTCGGGGCTGAAAAACCTCGACATCAAGCCCGACTTTTTCGTTCGCGTCGAAGAGCGCGAGCATATGCAGGCGATCCTGGCGAATCTCCAGGTCAAGAGCGGTCCGGCGCCGCTTGGCGGCATCTACGCCTACGAACAGCAGCAGATGCTGTTCAACAAGACCGACCGTCCTCTCCAGCAGCCGTATGCGGCCTTCAGCGGCGGCGAGCTCATCACCCTGGCGATCGAGGGGCTCATTCAGAAGTACCTGGGCGACAAGATCGTCAGCGGCATTACCAACGCCCAGCGGGCGGCGGCTGAACGGGCGGCACGTCAGGAGTTCGCCGAAGCCGTCGCGGAGTATTGCGACACGCGGCCTGACGGGGGCACCAGCATACAGCTCTGCACGGACGCACTGCAGCGCTGAGCTTAGCAAGAGTAGAAGATGAATGATTTCTGTTGACACCGGCACTCTGCACACGAGATGATAAGCCGTTAATCCGGATGAACGGATTCAGTGCGAACTCCCATCTTTGATCATCTGACGGCTCTCGCAGACACGACCCGCAACCGTATCCTCCTGCTCCTAGAGGGGCAGGCGCTGACGGTGTCCGAGCTGTGCGCGATCATGCAGTTGCCACAGTCGACCGTCAGCCGGCACCTGAAGGCACTGGTCGACAGCGGCTGGATCAGCGCCAGGGCGGAGGGCACCAGCAACCTCTATACGATGACTCGCGCGGGCGGAGCTGATGGCGAAGGTCTCGACAGCTCCGCGCGACGGCTTTGGATGCTGGTCCGAGAGCAGGCGGGCGGCACGCCGGCCGCGACCCAGGATCAGGGCCGCCTGGAAGGAGTGCTCGCTCAGCGCCGGACGCGCTCACAGCAGTTCTTCTCCTCGGCCGCCGGCCAGTGGGATCGATTTCGCGACGAGCTGTTCGGCGACCGATTCCATTTGAACGCCCTCGTCGCCTTGATCGATCCCGATTGGGTCGTCGGCGACCTCGGGTGCGGCACCGGCCAAGTCACCGCCGCGCTCGCGCCGTTTGTCGCGCGCGTCGTCGCCGTCGATGCGTCGTCCGAGATGCTCCAGACGGCCAAGGAACGCGTTGGCGCGGCGCGCAACGTCGATCTCCGGCGCGGCGACCTCGAAGCCCTGCCCATCGACGATGAGCGTCTCGACGCCGCGGTGCTCGCGCTGGTCCTGCACCATGTCCCCGATCCGGCAAAGGCGCTGAAAGACGTCGCCAGGGTCGTCAGGCCTGGTGGACGCGTGCTCATCATCGACATGCTGCCGCACGACCGCGACGGCTACCGACAGCAGATGGGCCACGTATGGCTCGGTTTTGCCGACGACCACATCCGCACGTTGCTGTCTGACGCCGGATTCGCCAACGTCCGTACCATCTCGCTGCCGCCCGATGCCCGGGCCAAGGGCCCGGGTCTCTTCGCGGCAACAGCGACCCGTGTTCACCTCTCCGCTCCATCGGCATCTTCAGTAGACAAGGAGTAATTGCGCATGGCCACCGTGACCGAGAAACTGCACGCCTTCGCCGCGGCGAAAGCCGCGGGCCGCGAGCCCTTCAAGGTGAAGGACCTTTCCCTCGCCGACTTCGGCCGCAAGGAAATCCGCCTGGCCGAACAGGAGATGCCGGGCCTCATGGCACTGCGCAGACAGCACGCGGGCAGCAAGCCGCTGGCCGGCGCGCGGATCATGGGCAGCCTGCACATGACGATTCAGACCGCCGTGCTGATCGAAACGCTGACCGAGCTCGGCGCCGATGTCCGCTGGGTGTCCTGCAACATCTTCTCGACTCAGGACCATGCCGCCGCAGCAGTCGTCGTCGGACGGCCTGAAACCGGCGGAACGCCGGCGAATCCGAAGGGAACTCCGGTGTTCGCCTGGAAAGGCGAGACGCTCGAGGAGTACTGGTGGTGCACGAGCGAAGCGCTCGAGTGGCCGGACGGCAGCGGTCCGACGCTCATCGTCGACGATGGTGGGGATGCGACGCTCGTCGTGCACAAGGGCGCGGAGTTCGAGAAGAACGGCAGCGTACCGGAGTTCGACCCGCACGGGCATCCCGAAGAATGGGGCGTGATCCTGGATCTGATCCGGACGTCGATTGCCAAGGACCAGTCGCGCTGGACGCGCATCGCGAAGAGCATCCGGGGCGTCAGCGAAGAGACGACGACCGGCGTCCACCGCCTGTATCAAATGATGGAGGCCGGCGAGCTGCTCTTCCCGGCCATCAACGTCAACGACTCGGTCACGAAGAGCAAGTTCGACAACATCTACGGCTGCCGCCACTCTCTGCCCGATGGTCTCGCTCGGGCGAGCGACGTGATGCTCGGCGGCAAGGTCGCCGTCGTCTGTGGGTACGGCGAAGTCGGCAAGGGCTGCGCGCAGGCGCTGCGGGGCCAGGGCTGCCGGGTGATCGTGACCGAGATCGATCCGATCTGCGCGCTGCAGGCCGCAATGGAGGGCTACGAGGTCAACACGCTGGAGAACGTGATCTCGCGCGCCGACATCTTCATCACCGCCACGGGCAACAAGGACATCATCACCGCCGAGCAGATGTCCCGGATGAAGGACAAGGCGATCGTCGGCAACATCGGTCACTTCGACAACGAGATCGACATGGCCGGCCTGAAGAAGTTCACGGGCATCGAGCGAATCAACATCAAGCCGCAGTACGACGAGTGGAAGTTCGCCGACGGCCACAGCGTGATGGTGCTCGCCGAGGGGCGGCTCCTGAACCTGGGCTGCGCCACCGGTCACCCCAGCTTCGTGATGTCAGCGTCGTTCACCAACCAGGTGATCGCGCAGCTCGAACTGCACGCCAACGCCGAGAAGTACGGCAAGACCGTGTTCATGTTGCCGAAACACCTCGACGAGCAGGTCGCGCGGCTGCATCTCGATCACCTCGGGGTCGAGCTCACCCTGCTGACCAAGGCGCAGGCCGATTACATCGGCGTGCCGCAGAACGGTCCGTACAAGCCGGCGCACTATCGTTACTAGTTGGGGCAGGTAGGCCGCGTAAGGCAGGTACGGCTGGTAAGACAGGTGGGGCGAGTAGGTAGGAATCCTACCCGCCTTCTTGCCTGACCCACCAGCCCTGAAGTCGAAACTATCGAGAGACCATCTTCAGATCGGCCGCCGCGATGCTCATCTCGCTGCCTTTGGTCGTGACGTCACCGGTAATCGAGACAGTGTGGGAGATGTGCGGCACCAACTTGGCGTTGTTCTCGGCGGCCAGTCCACCCGTAATCGTGTAGACCTTTCCGTCGGTCGTCAGCAGGGCCATCGGCTGGCCTTTTTTCGCACACGCTACTGCGCAATCTTTCATGTCGGCCGGCATCTTGTGATCGAGGCCGGCGTTGTTCGCCTTGTCCTTCATGTAGCAGGACTGGTCCACGATCTTGCCGGTCACGGTCTCCGTCGCCGCGATCGCCGGAGCGGCCGAAGCCAGCACCAGCGCTACGATCGCCACACTCGCTGCTAGTCTTCGCATATCAGCCTCCTGCTCCCCACTGCTCGAATGCGCCAGTTATGAGCCTGTTGGCTGACGGTGTCAAGAAAAGTCGCTGCAAATACGGTTGGGCTTCGCATCTCGCTATTTGACGTTCGTGTCGCGGCCGCCTGCCGACACGGAGCCCCCGCCGCCCGTGAGCGCCTGCTGCTGCAGAGCCGCCGCGCCCATCAAACCGCCCATACCCATCGATTCGACCGCGCTGCTGGGGATCAGCATGAGCGCGCCTTTCTCCTTCAGTCCTTCGTACAGCATGTTCATCGCGCGCAGGTGCAGCGCGGTCGGATTGTCACGATACGACTTCGCCGCCTCGTTGAACGAATGGGCAATCTCGAGCTCGGCCTGGCCGAGGATGATCCGCGCCTGCTTCTCCCGCGCCGCCTGCGCCTCACGAGACATCGCGTCCTGCAGCGCGCCGGGGATGACGATGTCGCGCATTTCGACGGAGGACACGGTCACGCCCCAGGGACTCGATCGCTGATCGATGAGCGCCTGCAGCTCCGCCTCGATGTGCTCGCGTCCGCGCAGCAAATCCGTCAAGGTCGTTCTGCCGATGATGTCGCGGAGCGCGGTCTGGGCGGCCCAGCTCACCGTCTGGGTGTAATCCTGGACTTCGAGCGCGGCCTTCTGCGCATCGTGGACCATCCAGAAGAGCACGGCATCGACGTTGACCGGGACGGTGTCTGACGTCAGCGTCTGCTCGGCCGCAAAGCTGGTGGTGATGGTGCGTTGATCGATCCAGGCGGTGATGGAATCGACGAACGGCACGATGAAGAAGAGTCCGGGCCCTTGCATGGCGTAAAAGCGCCCCAGGCGCAGCACGATGGCGCGCTCCCATTGCCGTGCGATCTTGGGGCACTGCATCGCGATCGCGCCGACGAGCAGACCGATCACCGCGGGAACGGGGTTACCGCTGGGAAGCGTCCCGGCCAGACCGGCGAGCGCTGGCAGCACGAGCGCCAGGATGGCCACGACGTTCGGCGGTCGAACATCGAAGCCTTCGCGCTTGGAAGAAATGACGGAGATCGTTGCCATTAGGCGCCTGCCTTTCGAAGAGACGCAATCTCACGAACAAGCTCAGTGAGCGTGAACCCATGTGCCGCGGCGTCGGCGGCGACACGTGTGGCGAGAGCGCGCAGTCGGCGTCGATGCTCGTCGACGGGCCGCGCTTGCGCTGGTGTGGCACGGATGAAACTGCCGACGCCCCGTCTCGTTTCGAGGACTCCGGCGCGTTCGAGGTCGGCGTAGACGCGGGCGACGGTGTTCGCATTCACCCGAAGCTCCACCGCCAGCTGTCGGACGGTGGGCAACTGATCACCGGCGGCGAGCCTTCCCGAGGCAACGGCCGCGCGCAGCGCGCGATCGAGCTGCGCATAAATCGGCGTCGGGTCCCGCGGGTCGAGAGAGACGACAGCCATTGCTCACTAATACTAGTGTATTAGTACAATATGTCAAGCGATCTTTTTCACGCCGCACGCTCGCAGCAGTCCCTTACCGAAAACTACTGACGAGTTGGAACGTGGATTGGCGTTCGTTCTTGACGTGCTGCCTTCACTCGCTCGAAACTCCGCGACTCACGGAGGTTCCTATGCACTTCACAGAACGGCCGCGGCCACGTCACGTTGGAAAACTGACGTGGGGACTTGCCATGGCGGCGCTCGCCGCCAGCCTCACTTCCTATTTCGCCGATTCGCCTGCGTTGGCGAAATCGCGCGGCGTTCCCTACCGGCTGATGGAAGCCTCCCTTCGCGAGACGCAGGCCGCGCTCGATGCCGGCACGGTCACTTCCGAGGATCTCGTCAAAATGTACCTGGCCCGTATCGAGGCGTTCGACAAGAACGGTCCGATGCTGAACTCAGTCATCCGGATCAACGAGAACGCGCTCGACGAAGCGCGTGCCCGTGACGCCGGACGGCGGCGGCGACACACACGAGGTCCGTTGTACGGCATCCCGGTTCTCCTGAAAGACAACTACGACACCTTCGACATGGCGACCTCGGCGTCGTCTTTGTCGCTGGCGTCGTCGGTCCCGCCTGACGACGCGTTTCTGGTGAAGAAGCTTCGCGAGGCCGGAGCCGTCTTTTTGGGCAAAACCAACATGCACGAGTTCGCGTACGGCATCACCACGATCAGTTCGCTGGGCGGACAGACGTTGAATCCCTACGACCCGACCCGCAATCCTGGCGGGTCGAGCGGAGGCACCGGCGCCGCTATCGCGGCGAACTTCGCCGTCTTTGGCATGGGAAGCGACACCTGCGGGTCGATCCGCATTCCCTCGTCGCACAACAGTCTGGTCGGACTGCGCGCGACCCAGGGCCTCTTCAGCCGCGACGGGATCATTCCGCTGGCGCTGACGCAGGACATGGGCGGACCGCTCGCGCGAAGCGTCGAGGACATCGCCATCGTGCTCGACGCAATCGCTGGGTTCGACCCGAATGATCCGGTGACGGAGGTGAGCAGAGCGAACACACCGGCGAGCTACACACACTTCCTCAAGACCGGACGACTGCGCGGTGCGCGTTTCGGACTGCTGCTCGATGCGCTGGTTACCGTGCCCGAGGATCAGGAAGTGGCCGACGTCATTCTGGCGGCGCGGCAGGAGCTCGAAGACAAGGGTGCGACAGTCGTCGATGTGTCGATCCCCGACTACACCACGGTCAGCAACGTCTCGGTCATCAGCATGGAGTTCAACTCCAATCTCAACCAGTACCTTTCCGCCACGCCGAATGCCCCGGTAAAGACGCTGCAGGAAGTCGTGGACTCAGGACTGTTTCATCCCTCGCTCCTGGCCAATCTCACTGGCGCGCTGGCGTTCCCCACTCCCGACTCGAGCCCCGATTATCGGGTTCGGCTCGCGGGCCGCGAGACGTTCAAGGAGGCCATCCTCAAGGTGATGTCCGACAACAACCTTGATGCCCTCATCTACCCGACCATCAGGCAAAAACCGGTGCTCGTGCCAAGCACGGCGCAGCCGGGGAGCAATTGCCGCGTCAGCGCGCAGTCCAGCCTGCCGGCCATCTCGGTGCCGGTTGGTTTCACGGCTGACGGTATTCCAGTCGGTATGGAGTTCCTCGGCCGTGCCTTCACGGAGGGACAACTGCTGCAGTTCGCGTATTCGTGGGAGCAGGCGACGCATCATCGGCGCGAGCCGGCTTCGACACCTGATCTCGATCCGCGCTGGACACACACGGTGAGCGACGGGGTTGCAAGCTTCTTTCTGAATGGCAATAGAAAGCTCCTTCGCTTCGTCGGGCCTGATCTGGACACCCACGTCTACATCGATCCCGACATGCGAATCGACAGCCGTCGAGACGGCGATGGCCAGGACGCCCGCGATGGCGGTCCGGTCACGGAGGCTGCTGACAAAGAGCGAACGAAGGGGCGCACGATCAGTGGGCAGATCAGAGACGATCGGTGGCGGATCAAATACTTCGTGCCCCTGAGCGACAGCCGGGTGGCCACGGTTTGGGTCGAGGACTCGTGGACCGATCAGCAATACACGCTGTACGGTTGGCCTGATCGTTAGCCACTAGATCGTGCGGCCGGTTTACGTCGCCGGCGACGAGAGAAGGATGGGCGCGCCGTTGGTGAGGGTGTCGCCTGGGTGGAGGATGACCTGTTCGCCTTCGCTCAGGCCTTCCTGCACTTCCGCCTCCTGACCGGTGCGCTGACCAAGCTTCACTGGCCGCAGAACGGCGCGACCGTCGCCGGCGACGTATACCGCCCACTCGGCGCCCTGCCTGAACAGGGCGCTGGTGGGCACTCTCAGCACATGCGGCGCCTCCCAGATGACGATGCGCACTTCGACGCGGTACGCATCACCCAGAGCCGCAAAGGCCTGAACCGGATCGACGAAGTCGAGCACCACGTTGACACGCTGCTCCTCGACTCCAAGCGCCGAGACCTTCGTGAACCCCGACGGTTCCACGCGGCGCACCTTGGCCTCGAGCGTCTTCTCGCCGCCCCACTCCTCGACGAGCGCTCGGGCTCCGGCTTTGACCTTCACCGCGTCGGTCGACAGCAGGTCTGAGACGATCTCTAGCCGGCTCGGATCGCCGATCTCGAGCAGCGGATCGCCGGCCGGGACGACGCTCTCGCTTTCGCGTACTCGTTTGAGGATCACGCCGTCGACCGGCGCGGCCACGTTGACGACACGGTCCGACGATTCAGCCGGCGCCGGCGCGAGGCGGGCTTCCGTCCTGAGCAACTCGGACGCCGCGGCCCGCGCCGCGAATGCCGCGGCTTCGACGGCCTCTTCAGCGGTGTGGACGTCGGCCTCGCGATTGTCGATCTGCTGTCCCGTCGCCAGGCCTCCCTGCCCGAGCTCCCGCGCGCGCGTCAGCTCGCGCTGCGCTTGTGCCAGCGTCGTGCGGGCCCGCTGCTCGTCGGCCCGGGCGCGGCCAACGGCAGCACGCGCGCTCTCGATCGCCGCGCGCGCTTCCGCCCGTTCACGAGCGTCGAGCAGCGGCGGCGCCTCCGGACGCAGCCGCGCGACGACGGCGCCTCGCTTTACAGCGTCGCCGGGTTCCAGCTCGATGCGGAGCACTCGCCCCGAGAGCGGCGCCGAGACGATGAACCGGTTCCGAACGCGGGTTTCACCCTCCTCGTCCACGGTGACAACGAGCGGTCCCCGCGCGATCGGCGCCACTTCCACCGGGATCCGCCTGGGCCAGAGCGCGACGGCGAGCAGGCCGCCAACGACCGCGATCGCCAGCAGGACGCGCGGATTCTTCAGAAGACGAAGCATCAGATCTTACTCGCGAGTCTTCAGCACACCGACGAGATCGAGATGATCGAGGCGGTGGCGCACCACGAGCCCGGACAAAAACGCGGCGCCAATCACCGTGAGAAACGTCCAGGCCACGGTCGCGGCCGTCACGGTGAACGACAGCCGGTAGATCTCGTTGCTGAAGCCGAGCATGATGCCCTGACCCAGAAGGTAGCCGAGGACCGCGCCGAGCGGCAGCGCGGCCAACGTCAGCAGCGCCAGCTCGCCGAGGAGAATCAGCGAAATTTCTCCGCGCGTGAAACCCAGCACACGTAGGCTGGCCAGCTCACGCTCGCGCTCGGAGAGCGACACTCGGGCCGAGTTGTAGACGACGCCGAAGGCAATGATCGCCGCGAAGATGACATTGAAAAAAATCTGCAGGTTCATCGTCTCGGCCATCGTCTCACGGAAGTTCTGCAGCGTCACCTCACGAAGCGCAACGCCGGCAACGGCCGGCACGAGCTTCACCTTGCGATAGAAGCTGTCGCGCGCCGCAGGATCGAGTGTCAGGTAGGCGCCGGAAATGACACGCCCTTCATGGAGCATGGCTCGAACCACGTCGATGCGCATATAAGCCTGCAGACCCATCGTGTCGTCGAGGAGTGCGGTCACGGGGATGTCGAGGGTCGGCCGTCGCCCTTCGAGGACCTCGACCTGGACCAGGTCTCCAGGCTTGACGGCCAGAATCTCCCCGAGCATCTTCGACAGGACGAGGCCCTGTTCAGGCAGCGTCATCGTCTGACCACGACGATTGGCCACGCGGTTGAGATGCGGATCCGGCTCCAACCCGCTGATGGCCAGCGTCCGCGTGCGCGGGCCGGCACGCAAGCGAACCGGGACGCTGCGGACTGGCTCGACATCCATCACGCCGGGCAGGTGCGTCACGTCGTAGAGCGCTCCGCTCGACCGCGGCCGCACGAACGACACGGTGGCGTCCTGGCGCATCGTCTGCGTGAACTGCTGGTTGACGAGCTGATTCATGATGTCGATGAACGAAAGACCGACCATCAGCACGGAGACCGCGAAGGCGATTCCGGTGATGGACAGCAGCGCCCGCACTGGCTGGCGCTCGACGTTGCGGAGCACCATGCGGGTCGCATGCGAGAGCCGGTTCCGCCGCCACGGCCGTTCGAGCAGCGAGAGCCGATACTTGCCGGGCGGTTCTGGGCGCATGGCCTCGGCCGGCGGCACCTTCACCGCGCGCCGGACGGCCGACTGCGCGCCGATCGCCGCCACGACGAGGCTGACCAGCACCGACTCCGCGGCGACGTCGAGTGAAAGGTGGTAGTCGAGAACCGGGAACCGGAAGTACTGGTTGTAGAGGGAGATCATCCCGGATCCGAGCCAGGCTCCCCCGCCGACGCCGATAGTCGCCCCGATGGCCGCCACGAGCAGCCCCCACTTCACGTAGTGCCAGGCCAGGTCAGCGTTGGAATAGCCGAGGGCTTTGAGGGCCGCTATCTGCGGCCGCTGCAACGCGAGCGCGCGCGTCAGCGCGACGTTGAGGATAAACGCGGCGACGCCAAAGAAGATCGCCGGCACGAGGAATCCGAACGTCTGCAGCTGCGCAAGCTCGTTGGCGAGCGTCCACGCGGACAGCTGCAAGCGCTGTGGCACGGCGCCAAGTCCGCCGTACGGTTCGAGTTCGCGATCCAGTCCCTTGATGACTTCGTCGGGCGACGCGCCGCGGCCGAGCGCAAGCGACACATCGTTGAAACCACCCTCCATGTCGAAAGCTGACGCGAGCCCGCGCCGGCCCATCCAGAAGATGCCGTAGTGACGCCGATCGGGAAACAAGTCGCCGGGCTTGACGGCGTAGATGTATTCCGGCGACAGCGCGATCCCGACAATCGTCAGCCATCGACGCCGGCCGTTGATCACCGCGGCGACCCGATCGCCGGGGGCAAAGCCGTTCGCCTCACAGAAGATTTCGCTGGCGAGCACTTCATCCGGTCGTCCCGGCTCGATCCAGCGGCCGCTGCGGAGGTACAAGTCGTTCAACGCCGGCGAGCCGCGATCGGGAATGGAGATCAGACGGCCGCTGGCCGGCTCGTCCAGACCCGGAACATCGAGCGTGACGTCGGCGACGACCCGCGTCGAGACCGTCTCGACACCGGGGATCGCGCGGATCCGCGTCTCGAGCGTTTGAGGAGCGCGAGTCATCGATGCGAACACGTCCGCGAGCCGCTGCCGTTCGTAGTAGACGTCACGCGTGCGCTGCAGCGAGTCGAAGTTCGATTGATAGGTCACGAACATCGTCACGCCTGCGGCGATGACCGAGGCAATCGCCAGCCCCTGGCCCTTCATCTCCCAGAGATCGCGCAGCAGCTTGCGATTGAGCGCCGACAGTCTGAGGCCGCCAGGCAACTTCACCATTGCAGCTCCCGCACGCCGAGCTTCTTCGTGTTCGACTCGCTGCCGACGATCTGCCCGTCGGCGAGACGAATCACCCGGTCGGCCATGCCGGCGATGGCGGCGTTGTGAGTGATGACCACCGTTGACGTGCCCAGCTCGCGATTGACGAGGTCGATCGCTTCAAGGACGACGACCCCGGTGGTGATGTCGAGTGCGCCGGTTGGCTCGTCGCAGAGCAGCACGCTCGGCCGTTTCGCGATCGCGCGGGCAATCGCCACGCGCTGCTGCTCGCCGCCCGACAACTGGGCCGGAAAGTGGTCGAGCCGATGCTCGAGTCCGACCAGCCGCAGCGCCTCCTCCGGCGCCATCGGCCGTTCGACGATCTCGGTCACGAGCGCGACGTTTTCACGCGCGGTCAAACTCGGAATCAGGTTGTAGAACTGAAACACGAAGCCGACGTGCAGGCGGCGGTACGCGGTCAACGCCGCTTCGCCCGCGGCCGTCAGGTTCTGATCGCCGTAGATCACTGAGCCGGCGGTCGGAACGTCGAGGCCACCGAGGATATTGAGGAGCGTCGATTTACCCGAGCCTGACGGGCCGAGCAGCACGACGAGCTCGCCGGCCCACAAGTCGAAGTCGACGCCGCGGAGCGCCTGAACGGTGACCTCACCCATGTCGTACCGCTTGGTGAGCCCGCGCGCCGCGAAGACGGGCTGACCGTTCGTTCGACCGTCCACGAGCACAATTATCGTGCGTCGGTTGACAGACCGCACATGGCAGAGATAGTCTTCAAACTTCATGCTCGCCCGGCACCACCACGCGCATCATCACCATGCCGGCCGCACGTGCGGCGGGGCGGAGTTGCGCGCGCAGCGCGGGTCGTAACGAGCGGTCCGCGACGTTGTCGAGAGATGCAACCCCGCCACGCGGCGGGGTTTTTTGTTTTAGGGGCACGATGATGGATTTTTCGAAGCTAGACGGATTGATACCGGCGGTCATCCAGGACGCTGCCAGCGGCGAAGTGCTGATGGTCGGCTTCATGAACGACGAAGCCTGGCGGCTGACGAAGGCGACCGGGTTTGCGACCTTCTTCAGCCGCAGCCGGAACCAGCTGTGGACGAAGGGCGAAACGTCCGGCAATCGCCTGCAGGTCATGTCGATGTTCGTCGACTGCGATGACGACACGGTCCTGCTCAAGGTCAAGCGCCTCGGCGACGGCAACGTGTGCCACACCGGCGAGCGCACCTGCTTTTACCGGACGGTGCCGGCAGAAGGAGCGACGCAGGCGTCATGAATCTCAAACTCGGCATCCCCAAGGGCTCGTTGCAAGAATCGACGATTCAACTGTTCGGCCGCGCCGGCTTCAACATCTACGTCAACTCACGCTCGTACTTTCCGTCGATCGACGATCCGGAAATCGAGTGCATGCTCATCCGCGCGCAGGAGATGGCGCGCTACGTGTCTGACGGCGTTCTCGATGCCGGCCTGACCGGCCAGGACTGGATCCAGGAACACGAGCTCGGAGACGGCAGGACCGGCGTGCTCGAACCGATCGCGGATCTCGTGTACTCCAAACAGAGCTTCGGCAAAGTCCGGTGGGTGCTGGCGGCGCCCGAGAGCTCGTCGATCAAGTCCGCCACGGACCTCGATGGCAAGACGGTCGCGACCGAGCTCGTCAGGGTCACGCGCAACTACTTCAAGGAGCGCGGCGTGACGGTCAAAGTCGAGTTCTCGTGGGGAGCGACCGAGGTCAAACCCCCGGTGCTCGCTGACGCCATCGTCGAGGCCACCGAGACCGGATCGACGCTGCGGGCGAACCGCCTGGCCATTCTCGAAACGGTCATGGAGTCGAACACGCAGCTCATCGCGAACAAGACGGCGCTCGCCGACGCCGCGAAGCGAACCAAGATCGAGAACCTCGCCTTGTTGCTGAAGGCGGCAATCGAAGCGCAGGGCCGGGTCGGACTCATGCTGAACGTCCGCCGCACGGACCTGGCGTCCGTGCTCGCGCTGCTGCCGGCGCTGCAGCGGCCGACGATCTCGGGCCTGAGCGACGAAGACTGGGTGGCCGTGAACACCGTGATCGAAGAGAAGACGGTGCGGGACCTCATCCCGCGTCTGAAAGGGGCAAAGGCGCAAGGGATTGTCGAGTACCCCCTCAACAAGATTGTTCTCTGACAGGGCGGGTAAGGCCGGGACGGAAGGACCAGACGAGAGCGCCAGTTCGCGCTGGGGGTGGAGCCCGGCGCCGGTGCATGAAAGCCGTACATGAAACTCATCGAATCGCGGAATCGACGGGCGCTGGAACGTGTGCTGGCGCGCCACGAGTCGGCCGATCGCGCCTTCGAGCGCCGGGTCGCGACGATCGTCGAGAGAGTCCGCCAGCGCGGTGATCGAGCGCTCCTCGACTTCGCGAAGAGGTTCGACGGTGCGACGCCGCCGCTCGACATCAGCCGCGACGAGATGAAACGCGCGGCGGCGTCGATTCCTTCTGGCGTGCGGACGGCGATAAAGAAGGCGGCGACCAACATCGCGCGCGTGGCTTTCCGGCAGATCCCGAAGCATTGGGATGTCGAAGTCACGCCGGGCGTCGTCGTCGAACAGCGCGTCGAGCCTCTGGCCCGCGTCGGTTGCTATGTCCCTGGTGGACGGTTTCCGCTGCCTTCGTCACTGCTGATGACCGCCGTGCCGGCCCGCGTCGCCGGCGTGCGCGAAGTGATCGCCGTCTGCCCGCGCCCCGAACCAGTAGTCATGGCCGCCGCGCTCGAGGCCGGCGTGTCACGCCTTATCAGAGTCGGCGGCGCGCACGCCATCGCGGCGCTCGCGTACGGCACGCCGACCATTCCACGCGTGGACAAGATCGTCGGGCCCGGCAATCGTTACGTCGCGGTCGCGAAAGCGCTTGTCTCGTCAGCGTGTGCCATCGACTTCTTCGCCGGACCAACGGAGATCGTCGTCGTCGCCGGCGGCGGACGGGCCGCCTGGATTGCCGCGGATCTCGTCGCGCAGGCGGAACACGACCCGGATGCCCGATCGATTTTCATCACCTGGAGCCGGGCGCTCGCGCTGCGTGTCAACACCATCGTGTCGCGGCTGGCGGCCGGTCGCGACGTGGTCCGGCAGTCGATCGCCGCGAATGGCGTCACCGTTCTCGCCCGCGACGCGGCCGAAGCGATGGACATCTCCAACCGGATTGCGCCTGAGCACCTCGTCGTGGATCGCGAGTCGCTCGTCCAGCGGCCGATTGTTGCCGGCGCGGTGTTCGTCGGCGGGTTCACGGCGCAGGCCGCCGGCGACTACGCGACCGGCTCCAATCACGTCCTGCCCACCTCAGGTGCCGCGCGGTTCCGCGGCGGCTTGAGTGCCGCCGACTTCGTCAGAGTGATGGCGGTGCAGCGGGTGACGCGATCCGGCCTGCAGCGGCTGGCGCCCATCATCATCCCGCTCGCACGCGCCGAAGGGCTGCGTGCGCACGCCGAGTCGATCGAGGTTCGTCTGTCATGACGCACTATGAAAAGCCGCCGGAACTGTACGCGGGGCTTCGCCTGCATCAGAACGAGCACACGGGCGGATGTTCGCCAAAGGTCATCGAGGCGCTGGCGCGTCTGACGCCCGAGCAGATCTCGGTGTATCCGCCGTACTCGGAGGCGATCGCGGCCTGCGCCGCCAACGCCGGCGTGACCCCGGACGATTTGCTCCTCGTCAACGGTCTCGATGAGGGCATCCTCGGCATCGCCATCGCACACCTGCGCCCGCACCCCGACGGTCTCGTGCCCGAGGTGATCATCCCGCAGCCCGCGTTCGAGGTTTTCGAAGTGGCCGCCTCGGTCGTTGGCGCACGCGTCGTCGAAGTGATGCCGACGAGCGACTTCTCGTTTCCGCTCGAGGGCGTGCTAGCGGCCATCACCCCGCGGACCCGCGTGGTCATCATCACGAACCCAAACAATCCAACCGGCGTGGCGGCGCCGCTCGCCGCCATCGAGACCGTGGCGCGCCGGCTGCCGAAGGACGCCGTGGTCTTCATCGACGAGGCCTACGTGGACTTTGGCGGCGAGACATTCGTGCCGCGGCTCCGCCAGTTTTCCAACGTCATCGTCGGCCGGACCTTCTCGAAGGCCTACGGCCTGGCCGGCCTCCGCCTCGGGCTGCTGCTCGGACAGCCTGCGACGCTCGATCCGCTGCGGAATGCCGTGCCCGTCTACAGCATCAATGTCGCCGCCGCGGTCGCGGTCATCGCCGCGATAGATGACCGCGCGTACAAGCAGCAGTACCTCGAGCAGACGGCGGCGTCGAAGGCGCTGCTGTACGAAGCGTGCCGCCGGTTTGGTTTTCACTACTGGCCGAGCGATGCGAACTTCGTCCTCGTCCGCACCGCCGAGCACACCAAGCGAATCGTCGAAGGGGTACGCGAGCGCGGCATCTACCTTCGTGATCGCTCCAGCGAACCGGGATGCGCGGGCTGCATCCGCATGACCACCGGCGTCCTGGCGCACACCCGCCGCCTGGTGGCCGCCATGGAGGACGTGCTGTGCGCCGCGCGGTGATCAACCGGCAGACGACCGAGACGCAGATCGCGCTCAAGCTGACGATCGAGGGAAAGGGTCGTTACGACGTCAGCACGGGTATCCGTTTCCTCGACCACATGCTCGAGCTGTTCGCCAGACACGGAGGATTCGATCTCGTGGCTCGCGTTCGAGGCGACCTCGACGTCGACCAGCATCACACCGTCGAGGATCTCGGGATCGCACTTGGCGAGGCGGTCTCACAGGCTCTGGGAAACCGCAAAGGGATCAACCGGGCGGGCTACTTCGTCATGCCGATGGACGAGACACTCGCCGTCGCGGCCATCGATCTCGGCGGACGGCCTCATACGGTCGTGCATCTGAAGGTGGCGACGCGGCTGGTCGGCGATCTGCAGACCGAGCTCGTGCCGGATTTCTTCGAGGGATTCGCGATGGGGGCCCGCGCCAACGTGCACATGAACGTGATGTACGGCCGCTCGAGCCATCACAAGATCGAAGCGGTGTTCAAGGCGTTCGCGCGCGCGCTGCGGGTGGCGTGCGCGAAGGACAAGCAGATGGCGAAGCGCCTGCCGTCGACCAAAGGACTCCTGTAGATGATTGCTCTGATCGACTACGGCGCCGGTAACTTGACCTCGGTGAAGAAGGCGCTCGCCGCCATCGAAGCGGAGGTGTTCGTTCCGGCGGTTCCGGTTGAACTCGTGCGAGCCAGCGGCGTCATCGTGCCCGGGGTCGGGCACTTTGGTGCGACGCGGGCGTTAGACGATGAATGGCGCAGCGCGATCCTCGAGCGCCTCGGTGAAGGCCGGCCGCTTCTTGGCATCTGCCTCGGCATGCAGTGGCTGTTCGAGGGAAGCGCGGAAGCCCCGGATTGCCCGGGGCTCGGCCTGCTCGCCGGCTCCTGCTACCGCCTGACCGGCAACGCCGCAGCTGAACCGGTCGTCAAGGTACCCCACGTGGGATGGAACGCGCTGGCGCTGCAGCGCGAGACGGTCATCGCCGATGGCATCCCGTCGGGAGTGCAGGTCTACTTCACGCACAGTTACGTTGCGCCGATCTCGGGTGATACGGTCGCCGCCACGGAACACGGCGAGCCCTTCGCGGCCATCGTCGAACGAGGTCCGGTATCGGGAGTTCAGTTCCATCCTGAAAAATCAGGCGACGTCGGACTGCGAATCCTCAGAAACTTCTTGCAGGTCGCGCGGTAGCCCTGTGCTGTCCAAACGGATCATCGCCTGCCTCGACGTGCGCGACGGACAGGTGGTCAAAGGCATCAACTTCGAGGGGCTTCGCAGCGCCGGTGACCCGGCCGCGCTCGCCCGCCGTTACAACCGCGAACTGATCGACGAGCTGGTCATTCTCGACATCACGGCCACGCTCGAAAGCCGACAAGCGCTCGCGGACACGATTCGTGCGGTCGCGCGTGAGCTGTTCATCCCGCTCGCGGTGGGTGGAGGCATCAGAACAGAGCGCGATGCGGCGGCCGCCGTCGAAGCCGGCGCCGACAAGGTCAGCCTGAATACGGCCGCAATCGCCGACCCGCCGCTCATTACGACCCTCGCCAAACGGTACGGCAGCCAGGCCGTCATCGTCGCCATCGACGCGAAGCGTTCGGGCGACCACTATGCCGTCTATGTCCGCAGTGGTCAGACCGCGGCCGAACGCGACGCGGTCGACTGGGCCCGCGAGGCGGAATCACGCGGCGCCGGCGAGATTCTCCTGACGTCGATCGATCGAGACGGCACCAAGGCCGGCTTCGACTGCGAGATGACAGCGGCCGTCTCGAAGGCGGTGTCGATTCCGGTCATCGCCTCCGGAGGCGCCGGCGGCCTCGATCACTTCGTGGACGTCTTCAAGGCCGGCGCCGCCGACGCGGCGCTCGCCGCATCGATCTTTCACTACGCGGAGACCAGCGTCCACGTGCTGAAAGAGCACCTCAGGGCGCACGGCATCCCCGTTCGCCTCTGAACTCCTCATGCTCATTCCTTCGATCGACCTCAAGGGCGGCGCCGTCGTTCAGCTGGTGCAAGGCGAACGGCTGGCCATCCGCGACGATGACGTGTTTGCGTGGGTGCGGCGGTTCGAAAAATTTCCGAAAGTTCAAGTCATAGACCTCGATGCGGCGATGGGCAACGGCGACAATCTGGATCTCGTCAGGCAAATCGCTGGACTGCTGACCTGTCGGGTCGGCGGCGGCGTGCGGACGGTCGACCGCGCGCGTGGCATCCTCACGGCGGGCGCCCGGGCCGTGATCGTCGGCTCTTCGCTGTTCAGGGACGGCAAGCCTGACCTGGACTTCGCAAAGCGCCTGGCTGATGCCGTCGGCGTCGAGCAGGTCATCGCCGCCGTCGACAGCAAAGGCGGCCACGTCGTCATACATGGGTGGAAGACCACGCTGCCGCTGACGGCTGTCGAGGCGATGCGGGCGTTGGAGCCGTACTGTGCCGAGTTCCTTTATACGCACGTCGACAACGAAGGCCTTATGGAGGGGACCGACCTGGCCGCCATCCTGGAGTTGCGGCGCGCTACCACACGCCGCCTGACCGCCGCCGGCGGCATCACGACTCAGGAAGAAATCGAAACGCTCCACCGGCACGACGTCGACGCCGTCGTCGGCATGGCCCTTTACACCGGCCGATTGACCGTCACTCCATAGCCGTCGGCCGCGCTATGCTCTTGACGTGGTCCGGGCGCCTGCACGCCGCACATCACGTGAGCGCACTGTTCGGCCTCTCTCCGGTCAGGTCGCACTCGTCGCCGGCGCGACGCGCGGGGCAGGGCGAGGCATCGCCCGCGCCCTCGGCGAGGCCGGCGCGTTCGTGTATTGCACGGGCCGCAGCGTCACCGGCAAGCCCTCGCCATACGCCCGCCCGGAAACGATCGACGAGACCGCAGGCATGATTGTCGCGGACGGTGGCGCGGCGACCGCGATTCGCGTCGATCACACCATCGAGTCCGAAGTCGAGGCCTTGTTCGCCCGCATCGATCGCGAGCACGGCCGCATCGACCTCGTGGTGAACAGCATCGCCGGTGAAGACCCGATGATGTCGCAGTGGGGGTCCTTCTGGAAGACCGACCTCACGCACGCCGAGGCGATCTTCAGGCAGGCCCTCCTCTCGCACATCATCACCTCGAAGCACGCGGCGCCGCTCATGATTCGCAAACGCCGTGGCGTGATCGTCGAAGTTACGGAAAGCGATCTGCTGGTGGCCGGAGGCAACCCGCTGACGCAAACCGTGAAGTGGGCGCTCAAGGGACTCGCTCTCAACATGGCGGCCGAGCTCGAGACGCACGGGATCACCGCGGTTGCCGTCACTCCGGGGTTTCTGCGATCGGAAGCGATGCTGGCCCACTTCGGCGTGACCGAAGCCAACTGGCGAGACGCCGGCAAGAAAGACCCCAACTTCCTTGCGTCGGAGTCACCGCTCTTCGTCGGCCGTGCGATCGCCGCCCTCGCCGCCGATCCGAAGCGTCTTTCGCTCACCGGTCAACTTCTCAGCTCGTGGGAGCTTGGCCGCCGATACCGTCTGACCGACTATGACGGCCGCCGGCCGGACTGGGGTCGGCACACGATCGACTGGTCGGTCGTACCGCCAGCGATCGCCGCGGTGTTCCTCACCGGCACGAAACAGCAAGTCGCCTGGTTGAATGCCCTGGGCAGCCGCACCAAGCAGTTTCTCGCGAAGCTGCCCAAAGCCAGGCGGAAGAGATGATCATGGCGAAGCACTCTCTCATCTCACGCCGACGGTGGCTGGCCCTTGTCGGCGCGGGGGCATACACACCGCTGGCTGGACTGCGACTGACGAGGGCAGCCCAGTCGGCCACCTCTGATGCCGAGCTGCGTCGTCGGGCCCATCGGGTCGTCGACGAGTTCAGCGATCAGGGCTTTCATCGAACGGGCACTGCCGTCGATAACAAGTCCGGCGATTGGCTCTGTGACGAAATCCGGCGTTTCGGGGTGGTCGCGACCCGCGAGCCGTTTCCGTTGAATCGTGTCGATCCGATCGACGGCTTCCTGATAGCCGGCGGCCGCCGTCTCGAAGGGCTGCCGCTCTTCGACGCGGCGTTTACCGATCGCGCCGGCGTTCGCGGGCAATTCGGTCCGCTGGAAAGCGACGCCGAAATCGGCCTGGTGGATGCGCCTCCCAACACGGCCGGAGCTGGCGCGCTCGGCGACGCACGGCGAGCGGACCGGCACAAGGCGCTGGTCTGTGTCACGCGCGGCGTTCAGCCCGGCCTCTGTCCGAACAACGCCGATGCCTTCCTGAATCCATTCGGGCCGCCGGTGCTGCAGCTCTCGAGCGAGCACCTCGAATACCTGCAGGATCAGGCCAGGCGCGCGGCCACCGTCAACCTGATCGCCGCAGTCGGCCGGACACCGGTCACGAGCTTCAACGTAGTGGCCACGATTCGCGGCCGCAACCCGAATCTGTCACCGCTCGTCGTGATGACCCCGCGCAGCGGTTGGTACGCCTGCGCAAGCGAGCGCGGCGGGGGCCTGGTGTGCTGGCTGGAGCTGATGCGAGAGCTGCACCGCGAGCCAGCTGCGCGCGACGTCATCTTCGTCGCCTCGAGCGGTCACGAGCTGGGGCACCTCGGGATCAACGCATTCATCGCCAATCGCGGCGACATCACCTCGCGAGCCGTGGCCTGGATGCATTTTGGCGCGAATGTCGGTGCGGCCACTCGTCCCGACAATACGATCCAGGCGTCCGACGACGAACGCGAGGCGGTTTTGAGCCAGGCGATGACGACCTTCGATCTCCCCATCAGCCGGCGCGTGCCGCGCGGTACGGTGCCGGCGGGAGAAGCGGAGGCCGTGCACAAGGGCGGCGCTCGCTACATCTCGGTACTCGGCAGCAGCACGCTCTTCCACAATCCCGCCGATCGGGGCTCGGGTACCGTTGACGCGGAAGCGCTCAGTCGATTCGTGCGAGCGCTGACCCTGGTCGCCCGAACTTTGTCGGCGAGTTGATCGTCCAGACGGCGGGGAGCCCTGATGCCTGACGCCACGCACTATGTCATCCGCGGCGGCCTGGAAGGCCGCGAACGCCTTCGTGTTCTCTCGAGGGTCATGCATCCCACGACCTCCTCGCTCTTCGACCGAGTGGGCGTCGCGAGCGGGCATTGCTGCCTCGACGTCGGTTGCGGCGGCGGCGACGTCACCCTGGCCCTGGGGCGACGAGTGGCGCCGCGCGGCTCGGCGGTGGGCGTCGATATCGACGACACGAAGCTCGCCATCGCGCGCGACGAAGCGGCACAGGAGGCGGCGAAGAACGTCGCCTTCCGGCACTGTGACATTCGCGTCGATCCCGTCGACGCGACCTTCGACCTCGTCTACGCGAGGTTCCTGCTGACGCACCTCAGCGATCCGTCGGCCGCGGTCGGCATCTTCTACGACCACCTGAAGCCCGGTGGCACGCTCATCGTCGAGGACATCGACTTCAGCGGTTACTTCACGTATCCCGCCAGCGAAGCGGTCGAGAAGTACAGGGAACTCTATTGCGCAACCGTCTCGCGCCGGGGCGGCGATCCAAACATCGGTCCTCGCCTGCCGTCGCTGTTGCTGCAGAACGGATCCACGAATGTCGAGGTTGCAGTCGTCCAGCATGTCGGCCCGACCGGCGAAGCAAAGCTGCTCAACGCGCTGACGATGGAGAACATTGCCGGTGCGGTGCTGGCCGACGGCCTGGCCACGCAAGTCGAGATCGACGCGATCGTCAGGGAGCTCTACGACTTCGCCGCCGATCCGCGCACCGTGTGCGGGACTCCACGAATCGTGCAGGCGTGGGGCCGTCGGCCCGCCGCCTGACCGGCAGCGACTGTCCGGGATGGGATCGCCCAATCGAACCTCGAACGCCGCGAGCAGGCCTGGCTCGAACAGACCGCCTAGCATGTACGAGCATCACACCCATCACCTGCTAGCCTGGCCGGCGTTTCTGCGCCGGGCCTTCAGGCACGTGCTTTTCGCATTGGCCATCCTGGGTTGCGCCGTTGGCATCGGTACGGTCGGCTACCATGCGGTTGGACGCCTGCCATGGGTGGATGCGTTCCTCAACGCTTCGATGATCCTCAGCGGCATGGGGCCGGTCGATCGCATGGAACGAACGCCGGCCAAGCTGTTCGCCGCATTCTACGCACTCTTCAGTGGGCTGGTCTTCATCGGTGTCGTCGGCGTCGTCCTCGCGCCCTGGATGCACCGCATGCTGCACTGGCTTCACGTCGAACAACGGTAGAACCCATGGACGCGTTGACACCCGTTTACACCGCCGATCTCTTCGAGCCGCTGCTCAGCTCGTTGATTACCGTGCTGCGTGGACTTCAACCGGCCGACTGGGAACGTCCGACTGTTGCCGGGGCGTGGCGGGTACGCGACGTTGCCGCGCACTTGCTCGATGGAGACCTCAGGAAGCTGTCCTTCGCTCGCGATGGCCACGAGGTGCCGATCGATCGGCCAACCGAGAGTTATGGCGACCTCGTCACGCTCATCAATCGATTGAACGCGGAAGGCGTTGTCCACGGGCGGCGCCTCAGCACTCACGTCCTGACCGATTTGCTCGAGGTCACCGGCCGATGGCTGACGGCATACGTTCGTGAGCTGCGCCCGCATGACACGGCGCTGTGGGCGGTCGCGTGGGCCGGAGAGGACCGGTCTGAGAACTGGATGGACATCGGCCGCGAGTACACCGAGCGATGGCACCATCAGATGCAGATCCGCGATGCGGTCGGCGCGCCCGGGTTGCTCGAGACGCGCTGGATGACGCCGCTGCTCGACCTGTCGGTCCGCGCCCTGCCGCGCGCGTACGCCGAGGTTCCCGCCGACGAAGGCACAGCGGTTCTCATCGTCATTTCTGGAGACGGCGGCGGCGTCTGGTCGCTCGTCCGCCATCAGGATTTCTGGAAGCTTTGGCGAGGCCGGGCAAAAAATCCGGCGGCCGAAGCGCACATCGGAGCCTCCGACGCCTGGCGGTTGTTCTTTCACGCCCTCTCGGGCGATGAGATTCACGAGCGCCTGACCGTCCGCGGTGACCGCGCGCTGCTCACTCCCCTCGCCGCCGCGCGCGCCGTCATGGTCTGACGCCGATGACAGTCATCGTCGTCGCGGTTCTGGCGGGTCTCGGCGCGGGCGCTGCAGGAACGTTGCCGTGGGCTCTGCTGGTCAAATGGAACACCGAGCATGGATCGCGGGTGCCGTGGGCGGTGCCCATCATGGCCGCGTACCTGTGGGCCTACTGGCGCTACGTGAGAGGAGCAGGCTGGCCGCAGTCCACTTCGCGCGCACGGAAGAGCGCATCGCGGGCCAATTCCCTCACAGAGGATCAGTGGGGCCTGGCGCTCGTCGCGGGGGTGTTGGGAATAGGCACCGTGATTCTGTTTCAAGGGGTGCTCGGTCGCCTCGTGACCCTGCCGCAGCAGCAGGATTTGAATGTTTCGCTTTATCCGGCCGCGACTGTCGCGGCGTGGCTTCTCATGAGCGCCGCCGTTTCGGGCATCGTCGAAGAGACGGCCTATCGCGGGTACCTTCAGCGTCCGATCGAGGGCCGATACGGACCCGTCGTCGCGATCCTCACAACCGGCCTCGTCTTCGGCCTGAGCCACTTCGCCCATCCCGAGGTGACATTCGTCCTGCTGCCCTTCTATTTGGGAGTGGCAGCGGTTTACGGCGGCCTCGCCTATCTCACCGACTCGACCCTGCCAGGAATGGTGCTGCACGCTGGCGGGAACGCACTGGGCTTCATCAACCTCGTCACTAGCAAGCAATCCGAGTGGTCGATGTCTCCGACACCGCAACCGCTCATTTGGCAGACAGGGCCCGACACTTCGTTCTGGGCGACCTCCGCGGCGCTCGTGGCCGGCACCACCGCCACCGTCTGGGCCTACTCGGCTCTCGCCAGACTGCAGCGGCAGTCAACGAACCCCTGGCTCAACCTACCGCTCGGCGACTACGAAGCGCACATGGCATCGCCATCGGTTGGGCAAGCAGCAATGCTGGCCGACGTCCTCGGCGATGCAGTAGCCAAGTGGAAGCCAGCGTCGATCGCGGTGCTTGGCGCGGCCGGCGGCAATGGCCTGGATCGGATCCAGGCCGACGTCACCAAGCGAACCGTGGCGATCGACATCAACCCGCGTTATCTGGCGACTCTCTCGAGACGACTGGCCGACCGATTGCCTGGACTCGAGACGCGAGTCGCAGACGTCGACGGCCGTCGCGTGGATGTGGAGCCCGTCGAGCTCGTCTACGCGGGACTTTTCTTCGAACACGTCGACCTCGGCCGCGCGCTGACGACCGTTCGGTCTGTTACGGCACCGAATGGCATGCTCGTGACGGTTCTTCAACAGGCCGGATCGGCTCAGCCAGTAATCGGCCCGTCGCCTTATGAGAGCCTCGCGGCGGTGGGTGAAGCGATGCGACTGATCGAGCCCGGCTCGTTCGCCACAGCAGCTCGTGCGGCAGGGTTCACGTTGACCGATTCGCGCCGCATCACGCTGCCCTCGGGCAAGTCGTTCGCCGTCCTCGAATTCAGGCGTGCGGACTAGGAAGAACCGTCAGCCGAGCTCGGAGTGGACGCGGGCACGCTCGCGATCGATCTGCTCGGGCGTCGCCCCGAGATTGGCCAGAATCGCCTCTGTGAAGGTCAGCGCGACTTCGCCTTCGCCGGAGAAGACCACGTCCGCTCCAGCTCTCTTCAGGGCTTCCTGGTCGCGGATGTAGGTGGCGCGCGCGAGAATCTGCACTCGAGGATTGATCTCGCGAACCATGCGGATCGCTTCGCTCATCGAAGACATGCCGGCGACGGCGAAAATGACGCTGCGGGCGTGCTGGGCCCCGGCGGCGCGCAACGTGTCGGCGTGACCGGCGTCGCCGTAGACAGCCCCGGTGCCGGCCGCGCGGAGGGCCTTCACCGTGTCCATGTTCAACTCGATGACGGTCGGCTGAATGTGATTCTCTTTGAGCAGCCGCGTCACCGTCCTGCCAACTGGTCCATAGCCGACGACGACCGCCTGGTGACGATCGATGGCTGGAGCGGCGGGTGCGGCCGCAACGTCGGGCGCAGCAATTGACCGGCCACGCGAAAGCCGAGAGCTCAGCGGCTCCACACCGCGGTACAAGACAGGGTTCAGCGTGATCGTCGCGATGGCGCAAGCGATGATCGTGTTGGACGCTTCGGCCGACGTGACGCCAAGGCTCGCTCCGAGGTTGGCGACGATGAACGAGAACTCTCCGATCTGCGCCAACGCGACCGCGACAGCCAGTCCGACTCGAAGCGGATAGCCGAAGAGACCCATGATCGCGAGGGCGGCGATCGGTTTGCCAGCCAGCACGATGACCAGACTCGCCACGAGGAGGACGCGGTTCTCGACGAGCTGCCACGGGTTGAGCAGCATGCCCACCGAAACGAAGAAGAGAACGGCAAACGCATCGCGCATCGGCAGCGCCTCTGAGGCCGCGCGGCCGCTGAAATCCGATCGGCCCACCACCAGTCCCGCCAGAAACGCGCCGAGCGCCATCGATACGCCGAACACTTCCGTCGACGCGACGGCAATGCCGAGCGCAATGACCAGCACGCAGAGCGTGAACAGCTCCCGCGACCGGGTGCCCGCAACCAGGTTGAGGAGCCACGGAATGAGGCGCGTGCCCGCAACCATGACGAACAGCACGAGGACGCCGACCTTCACCGCGGCGACAAGCAGCGACTGCGGCAGGCCGGCGGCGGCCCGGCCTTCACCGAAGAGGGCCGGCATGATCACGAGCATCAGCACGGTCAGCACGTCTTCGACCACCAGCCAGCCGACGGCGATGTGGCCCGCCGGCGTGTGCAGGTCGCGGCTGTCGGACAACACACGGATGAGCACGACGGTGCTCGCCACGGAGAGCGCGAGGCCGAAGACCAGCCCTGCGCCCCAGGTCCAGCCGAACCAGTGGGCGACCAGAGCTCCGAGGACGGTCGCCACGCCGCTCTGGACGATTGCACCGGGAATTGCAACGCGACGCACGGCCAGCAGTTCTTCGACATGGAACTGCAGGCCGACGCCAAACATGAGGAGGATGACGCCGATTTCGGCGAGCTGTTCCGCCAGGTGCTGGTCGGCCACAAACCCCGGTGTGTAGGGTCCCACGAGGACCCCAGCGAAGAGGTAGCCGACGATGGGGGAGAGGCCAAGCCGCTGGGTGATGTAGCCCGAGGCCAGGGCGGCGGCCAGGCCGCCGGTCAACGTCGCGATCAGGTCGAGCGAACCCACCTCGGCATCATAGCCTTGCTAAAATGGAAGTTCGCATCAGCTCCGATGATGGTGCTTTAGAACGTGAGTATCGCCCTCCAGGACGTCGCTGAGCTGCGCCGCGAGCAGCCTTCCTCCTCCGCGGCCGCGCCCATCACCGCCGATGGGAAGTTCCTGCGCGCCGGATCTGAGCGCTTCCTCGTCAAAGGCGTGACCTACGGGACTTTCGCGCCTGACGCGATGGGCGATCAGTTCCCAACGCCGGCGCGCGTCGCGCAGGACTTCGCGTTGATGCGGCAGTTCGGCGTCAACACCGTCCGCGTCTACACCGCGCCGCCGCGCAGCCTTCTCGACGAGGCGGCGCGGAATGACCTGCAGGTCATGGTCGGGCTTCCCTGGTCGCAGCACGTCGCGTTTCTCGACGATCGCGTCCTGCGCCGGGACATCCGCCAGGAGACGGTCCGCCGCGTGCGCGAGATGGCCGATCACCCGGCGATCCTGATGTTCGCACTGGGCAACGAGATTCCGCCCGGGGTGGTTCGCTGGCACGGACGCCTGCGCGTCGAGCGGTTTCTCCGCCGGTTGTACGCAGAAGCCAAGAGCGCGGCGCCCGATCGGCTTTTCACCTACGTGAACTTTCCGCCGACTGAGTTCCTCGACATCTCGTTCTTCGACGTCTCCGCGTTCAACCTCTACCTCCACCGCGAGCCGGACCTGCGGTCGTACCTGGCCCGCCTGCAGCATGTCGCGGGACACAAGCCGCTGCTGCTGGCCGAGGCTGGCGTGGACAGCATTCGCGAGGGTGTCGAACACCAGGCGTCGTTGACGGCGATGCATCTTCGCGCCGCTTTCGAGGAAGGTGCCTGCGGCGCCATCGCATTTGCGTGGACTGACGAATGGTGGCGGGGCGGGCACGACGTCGACGACTGGGCGTTCGGCCTGGTCGACAAAGACCGCAGACCGAAGCCGGCGGCGGCCGCTGTCGCCTCGGTGTTCGCCAACGCGCCGTTCGGCCCCGACGCGCGCCGCACATGGCCGCGCGTGTCGGTCGTCGTCTGTGCCTACAACGCCTCGGACACGCTCGAAGATTGTCTGACGGCGCTCGAGCGGCTCAACTACCCCGACTACGAAATCATCGTCGTCAACGACGGGTCGCGCGATGCGACCGGACAGATCGCCCGCGCTCACGCGAGCGTCCGCCTCGTCGAGGTGCCCAACGGCGGCCTCAGCGCGGCACGCAACATCGGGCTCTCCAACGCGACCGGTGAAATCGTCGCCTATACCGACGCCGATACGCGCGTCGACCCCGACTGGCTGACGTTCCTCGTCCAGCCGTTCCTGACCTCGGACGTCGTGGGCTCCGGTGGGCCCAACGTCGTGCCAGCCGACGATCCGCCGATCGCGCAGTGCATCGCGCGCGCCCCCGGAGGGCCGACGCACGTCCTGCTCGACGATCGCATCGCCGAGCACGTCCCGGGTTGCAACATGGCATTCCGCCGGGATGCCCTTCTGGCGATCGGCGGTTTCAATCCGATCTACTTGCGCGCCGGCGACGATGTGGACGTGTGCTGGCGCCTGCAGGCGCGCGGCTGGAAGATCGGCTTCGCCGCCTCGGCCCTCGTCTGGCACCACCACCGTGCCTCGATCAAAGCCTATTGGCGACAGCAGGTCGGCTACGGCGAAGGCGAGAAGTGGCTGATGGCCCACCATCCAGAGAAGTTCCTGGATGGCCGCATGTTGTGGCACGGCCGCATCTACAGTCCGCTTCCGTTCGTCCGGTCACTCTGGGGCGCGCGGATCAACGCCGGTGTCTGGGGAACCGCGGCTTTCCCGTCGGTCTATCGCACTGACATCCATCCGTTCGCGTTCCTGCCGCACTCCGTCAA
>JBKPSC010000126.1:0-10078 GCA_046734915.1 Acidobacteriota bacterium
CCGATGTTGTCGAGGCCGAGGAACCCGCCTTCGAAAACGTTGGCGCCGGTGGGATCCTTCCGATTCACCCACCACGTGAAGTTGAGCAGCAGCTTGTGAAAACTGCGCTCCAGCCAGTCGACATCACCCTCGCCGCGCCGCGCCTGGTCGAGGCGGTAAGTGAAGATCGTCGACCACGCGTGCACCGGCGGATTCACGTCACCGAAGTTCCACTCGTAAGCGGGAATCTGCCCGCTCGGGTGCAGATATCGTTCTTGAAGCATCAGGTCGAGCTGCTGCTTGCCGAAGTCCTCGTCGACGAGCGTCAACGCCAGCACGTGGAAAGCGAGGTCCCACGCGGCGTACCACGGGTACTCCCACTTGTCCGGCATCGAGATGATGTCGGCGTTGTTCATGTGGTACCAGTGGTTGTTGCGCGGAGCCTTCCGGCGCTTCGCCTCGAAGGGATCGGCGCCGCGCTCGGCCAGCCACGTCTCGACGTCGTAGTTGTAGAACTGCTTCGACCAGAGCATGCCGGCCAGCGCCTGCCGCATCACGTTGCGCTGGTCGGCGTCCAGCGCTGCAGGAATGACCGTGTCGTAGAACTCGTCCGCCTCGCGCCGGCGGGCGGTCATCATCGTGTCGAAGGCGCCGAAAAGCGTCGACTGCGAGGCGCTCGTCGCGGCCGGCGCGGCGGCGTCGGTCAGCCGCAGACGTACCACCTCCGAGCCGCCGGGAGGCACGGTAATCACGTAATGCGCAGCGGCCTTCGTGCCCTGCAGCGCGGGATTCACCGCTTCGCTGCGACCGTGGACGATGTAGTCGTTGATGCCGTCCTTGACATATGGAGTCGGATTCTTCCCGCCGCCAAGCCGCTCGACGTTTGTCTCGTTGTCGGTGAACAGCCAGTTCATGGCGCCGTCGGCGTAGAGGAATCGCTCGCCGAGCAGGGCATGCGACGCGCGAATCGCCTGACTGCCTTCGATGGCGGTCAAAGTCGGTCGCGTCACATCTGCGCCATGCCACACGTTGCGGAACCACAAAGTTGGCAGGACGTGGAGGGTCGCCGGCTCGGGCCCGCGATTGCTGACCGTGACGAGGACCAGGATTTCTTCCGGCGTCGCCTTGGCGTATTCGACGACCACGTCGAAGTAGCGATCGCCGTTGAAGACGCCGGTGTCGATGAGCTCGTACTCGAACCCATTGCGGCCGCGTTGACGGTTGGTGCCGACCAGGTCGCCGTATGGGAATGCCGCCTGCGGGTACTTGTACAGATACTTCATGTACGAGTGCGTGGGTGTCGAGTCGAGATAGAAGTAGTACTCCTTCACGTCCTCGCCGTGGTTGCCCTCGCTGTTGGTCAATCCGTACAGCCGCTCCTTGAGGATCGGATCCTGTCCGTTCCACAGCGCCAGCGCAAAGCAGAGGAGTTGTTGCCGGTCCGAGATGCCCGCGAGGCCGTCCTCGCCCCAACGGTAGGTTCTCGAGCGGGCCTGATCGTGCGAGAAGTGATTCCACGCGTCGCCGGAATCGCTGTAGTCCTCACGGACGGTTCCCCACTGACGCTCGCTCAAGTACGGACCCCAGTGTCGCCACGGCGCCTGACTCTCGCGCGACACCGCCAGCCGCTCGGCCTCCGCACTCACCGTTCGCTTCGTCTCTGGCATTGACTGACCCTTTCACTAAACCGGATGGATGCGTCTTTTGAAGAAGACCTCATCGGGCACGATGACCCAGCGTCGGTAAGGCGCCTATGCGAATTCGGCAGGAGGCTGTATCCTCTCGGTTCGCGCGCGTGACGCGCCTTCTGGAGAGTCCGATGCAGCAGGCCGCAGAACTGCCAAATGCCGCCGTCATCCACGACCGTCCGGCGCGCCGCTGGCTGAGCGAGGATTGGGTGGCCGTCGCCGCCGGGACCGCACTCGTCGTTTTGGTGCTCGCCGGCGTCCGGCCCGGAGTACCGGCGTTTGGCTGGGGCAGCAGCGCCGACCTGGCGGCCCGAGTCTTTGCGATCGGTAACCTCGCCCGGGCGATTCAGATTGGACTACTGCTGCTGGCCATCTCGGGCGCAGCCGCTCTCGCGCTGGGCATCGGCTCGAGATTGCCAAAATTTGTCGCGGGCTTTCCCTTCATTTACGTGCTGGCCTGGATGTCGCAGGTGCTCGCCGGCAACTCGACGATGACGACGTGGGGGCTCGAATACGTGATCTTCGCGCTGGCGATTGGACTGCTGGTTGGCCACACGACGTCGTTTCGGGCCGGCTTCGCCGAGGCCGTCCAGGCCGAGTTCTACATCAAGATCGGCCTGATCGTGATGGGCGCCGGCATCCTGTTCAGTGAGCTCGTGCAGATCGGCGTCGTCGGCATCGTCCAGGCCATCGTCGTCGTGCTGAGCGTCTGGTTCTTCAGCTTCTGGCTGGCGAAACGCCTCGAGGTCGATGACGAGCTGGCGACGATGATGGCATCAGCCGTTTCAATCTGCGGTGTGTCGGCGGCGATTGCGGCGTGCGGCGCGATTCAGGGCGATCGGAAGAAGCTCTCGTACGTCACGTCGCTCGTCCTCATCGTGGCCGTGCCGATGCTGATCGTCATGCCGTGGATTGCCAAAGCCACCGCGATGACGCCGGCCGTTGCCGGCGCGTGGCTGGGCGGCACGCTCGACACCAGCGCCGCGGTGGTCGCCGCCGGCGAGATTGTCAGCCCGCAGGCGCGGAATGCGGCGGTCGTCGTCAAGCTGTCGCAGAACGTGCTGATCGGCGTCGCCGCGTTTCTTCTCACGGTCTGGTGGACGGTTCGGAACAAGACAAACCGCAAGGACGTGAACGTCGGCGTTGGCCTCATCTGGGAGCGGTTCCCGAAGTTCGTGCTGGGGTTCATTCTCGCGTCCCTCGTGTTTTCGTTCATGCTGCCATCCGCGCTTGTTGCCGATACGCGCAACGTGCTGACCGCGCTGCGGACGAACCTCTTCGCGCTGGCGTTCGTCTGCATCGGCCTCGAGACATCGCTGGGCGATCTCGTCGGCACGGGCCAGGGGCGTCCAATCGTTGCATTTCTCGGCGGACAAGCCTTCAACGTCATCGTCACACTGGTGATGGCTTACTTGCTCTTCAGCGGAGTGCTGTTACCCGCGCCCCAGTTGTAACGACGCAAAAGTGCAACCACGAAGACACGAAGACACGAAGTTCTTTTAAAGACAGCTCTCGTGACTTCGTGGTGAAATGAACCAATGTCGGTCTCGCGACTGCATCTCTCGATGCGGTTGAGCGCGTTCCTGCTCTGTGCTTCGGCTGTTGCAGCCCAAGGCGTGCAAGATCCGGCGGCCGGCCTGCAACGCGCGGTCGAGGCGGGGTTGCAGGCGAACACGAAGCGCTCGGTGGAGCTTCTGCGCGGCCTGCCCGCGAACGCGTTCGCGGGCCGTGACGCGGACTATCGCGAATGCGTCATCGAGCGCTTCGGGGGCGACGCGCCGCCTGCGGCTGGTCTGGCGTACGTGACGGATCCGGTCACTCGCGGCGTCATCGACGCCTTCCATTGGTACTGGTGGAGCGTGACGACGCAGCGAGAAACTCCGGCCACGGCCGAGGCCGAGCTGTCGCGGGCGCTCGCCGCGGCTGTCAATCATCCTGAGGTCGCGACGGATCGCGATCGGCTCGAGAAGTTATTGAAAGACGCCCTGGACAGCCGGGGCGTCCACGCGCTCCTCGGCATCACGAGCCCGCTGCGCGAGCTGATGCTCTGGACCCGGGAGGACGTCCGTACTTATAAGGTCGCCCTTCCTGAGGAAACGCACGAAACGAGAGTGGTCATCCTCGACGGTTTGATGGTCGCCGGCTGGACCGACTACGTGACGTGCGGCCGGCACGGCGCAGGCGGCTGGGCTGTGGCCGACGCGCTGTATGCGGTGCGCGCCCGGTACGACGATCTGGAAAGCGAGAACTTCACGGTCACCTTTCTCGGCCACGAAACGCAGCACTTTGCGGACTTGAACCGATTCAAGCGCCTCAAACCCTGGGAGCTGGAGTACCGAGCCAAACTCGTGGAGGTCGCACAGGCCCACACCACGCGAGCGCGCGTGCTGCAGATGTTCCGTTCGAACCAGTCGGACGACCCAGGTCAACAGCACGCCTACGCAAATCGTCGGGTGATCGTCGAACTGTCCAGGCGTCTCGGCTTGCCGCCCGGTACGGACCTGTCAACGGTGGAACCCGAAGTCCTGAGAAGTGCCGCAGCTGCTGTCCTGGCGGCCGACTCCGCCGCCCACGGCCGTTAGTTTCCGCAGCACAGCCGATGCTAGACTGACGATCGGATCCAGTCGGAACCAATCTCGTCCGTCACGAGTCCAATACCCATGCTTCGTAGCTACGCCGCGATCGTCGCGCTGGGCACCAGTGCACTCATCGCGTGCAGTGGTGCTCAATCGGCCTCGCAGGGCGGCGGGCAGGGAATGCCCCCGACCGCCGTGCAACTGGCCGATGCGACACCCAAACCCATCGAAGACGCGTCCGAGTATGTCGCGACGCTCAAATCTCTGAACGCCACCGCCATTCAGCCCCAGGTGGACGGCCAGATCACGCAGATCTTCGTGAAATCGGGCGACCGGGTTCAGCGAGGCGCACCGCTCGTCCAGATCGATCCGCGCCGCCAGCAGGCCGCCGTGTCGAGCCAGGAAGCCGACCGCGCGGCGAAGGAAGCGGCGGTGAACTTCGCCAGGCAGCAGGCGCAGCGCTCGGACGAGCTTTTCAAGGCCGGCGCGATCAGCCGTCAGGAGTTCGAGCAGGCCGAGACTGCACTGCACACCGCCGAAGCGGATCTCAAGTCGCTCCAGGCGCAGGTGCAGCAGCAGGAAGTCCAGCTGCGTTACTTCACGATTACGGCACCGACCGACGGCGTGATCGGCGATGTTCCGGTTCGCGTGGGCAACCAGGTGACGCCGCAGACCATGCTGACGACGATCGATCAGAACCGTGCGCTCGAAGTGTACGTGTCGGTACCTGCGGATCGGGCGTCGGCATTAAAACCGGGGCTACGCCTCGAGGTGCTCAGCAGCGATTCGGAGACGCTGGCCACATCGACCGTGTCGTTCATTTCCCCACGCGTAGACGACACGACCCAGACGCTTCTCGTCAAGGGCCAGGTGCAGAATCCGACGGCGACGCTGCGTGCCGACCAGTTCGTCCGGGCCCGCATCGTGTGGAAGACCGCGGACGGCCTGATCATTCCGGTCACCGCCGTGACGCGGATTAACGGTGCGTACTTTGGCTTCGTGGCCGAGACGCAGGGTGGCAAGCTCGTCGCGCGTCAGCGCGCGCTCAAGCTCGGTCCGATCGTCGACGACGGCTACACGATCCTGTCAGGCATCAAGGCCGGCGAGAAAATGGTCGTCTCGGGCGCGCAGAAACTTGTCGACGGCGCTCCAATCGCGGCGGGCGCCCCGGCGCCGACTACCTAGTCGCTCAGCGGCAGAATCCCGTGTTCGTCGATACCTTCATCCGACGTCCGATCCTCGCAAGCGTGTGCTCGCTGGTCATCATCCTGGCCGGCGCGATCTCGATCCCGACGCTGCCGATCGCGCAGTTTCCTGATCTCGCGCCGCCGCAGGTCCAGATTATCGCCTTCTACACCGGAGCGAACGCCCAGACCGTCGAGACGGCCGTCACCACTCCGCTCGAGCAGGCCATCAACGGCGTGCCGGGCATGCTGTACATGTCGTCCAGCTCCGGCAACGACGGCACCTGTAGCATCACCGTCACGTTCGACGTCACGCACAACATCGACATCGCCGCGGTCGACGTCCAGAACCGCATCTCCCAGGTCGAAGGTCGGCTGCCGAACGAGGTAAAGGCTGTCGGCATCACCGTCACGAAGGCCTCGACCAACTTCGTGATGGGCGCCAGCCTCTATTCCGAGAACGGGCAGTACGACGAGCTGTTCATGAGCAACTACATGGACCGCTTCATCAAGGACGAGCTGAAGCGCGTCCCTGGCGTCGGCGATGTCATCTCGTTCGGCGAGCGCAAGTACGCGATGCGGCTGTGGGTCGATCCGGACAAGCTGGCGGCGCGCGGCATTACGGCAAACGATGTCGTTGACGCGCTGCGCGAGCAGAACGTGCAGGTAGCAGCCGGCCAGATCGGGCAGATGCCGGCGCGCAAGGGCCAGCAGTTTCAGATCAGTGTCCGCGCCATCGGCCGGCTCAGCGATCCGGCCGAGTTCGACAACATCATCCTGAAACGGACCGACAACGGCACCCTTGTCCGCTTCAAGGACGTCGGCCGGACGGAGCTCGGCGCGGAGAACTACACATCCAACCTGCGCTACAACCGCCGCGAGGGTGTCGGCTTCGGCATCACCCAGCTGGCGCAGGCGAACGCACTGCAGGTTTATGCCGACGTAGTGGCCGAGCTGAATCGCCTGTCCGAGCGTTTCCCGCCAGGACTGAAGGTCGAACCGGCGTTCGACACGACCACGGTCGTCTCCGACTCCATCCGCGAAGTGGTGACGACCCTGCTCGAAGCGATCGTTCTGGTCGTGCTCGTCATGTTCCTGTTCCTGCAGAACTGGCGGACGACGCTGATTCCGGCGATCACGATCCCGGTGTCGCTCATCGGCACCTTTGCGTTCGTGAAACTGTTCGGCTTTTCGATCAACACGCTGACACTGTTCGGCATCACGCTCGCCACGGGTCTCGTCGTCGACGACGCGATCGTGGTCATCGAGAACATCGAGCGCCACATCCACGACTATCACAAGTCCGCGCGCGAGTCGGCCTCGGAAGCCATGGGCGAGGTCACCGGCGCGGTCATCGCCACAGCACTCGTGCTTGCCGCCGTGTTCGTGCCGGTGGGATTCTTTCCCGGCACGACCGGACGCCTGTATCAGCAGTTCGCCTTGACCATCGCGGTGTCGATGGCGATTTCGGCGTTCAACGCGCTGACCTTGACGCCGGCGCTCGCCGGCGTGCTGCTGGCGCGCACGGGCAAGCCCAAGGGGCGGTTTTTCACGGCAACGAATCGGGTGATCGACGGCGGGACGGCGCTGGTCGTGGCGATGTTGCGCGGCCTGATTCGCGTGCGATTCGCCGTGGTCGTCGTCTTCCTGGGGATGCTCGCGGGGACCTACTGGATCCTCAACCGCGTGCCGACCGGCTTCGTGCCGGACGAGGATCAAGGCTACGTCATCGTCATCGTGCAGGCGCCGCCCGGCGCGTCGCTCGAATACACCACGGGCGTTCTCGCGCAAATCGACGGCGCGCTGACCGCGACGCCGGAAGTCCAGAACGTGTTCGCCATCAGCGGATTCGGGTTCGCGGGATCGGCGCCGAACCAGGGCATTGTCTTCGCCAGCCTGAAGCCATTCGCCGAGCGGGTCGGCGAGGAGCACTCGGCGAAGGCGATCCAGGGCCGGTTGTTCGGTGCGTTCAGCCAGATCAGCGGCGCAATGGTGTTCCCGATCCTGCCGCCTTCGATCCAGGGTCTGAGCCAGTTCGGCGGGTTCACCTACGAGCTGCTCGACCAGAGCGGCGGATCGGTGTCCGACCTGGCCAACACTGCCCAGCAGTTGATTGCCGAGTCGTATCGGACGCCGGGCCTGGCCGGGCTCTTCACGCAGTTCACGGCGAACGATCCGCAGTTCGCCGTGACGATCGACCGCGAGAAAGCCAAGAGCCTCGGCCTGTCGCTGGGCGGCATCACCGACACGATGCAGATCCTGCTCGGGTCGTCGTACGTGAACGACTTCGACTTCGATAATCGCTCGTACCGCGTGTACGTGCAGGCGGATCAGCCGTTCCGGATGAAACCGACAGATATCTCGCGCTACTACGCGCGGACTTCGTCAGGCCGGATGATGCCCCTGAACGACGTTGTCGCGGTCAACGAAACGACGACGGCAAAATCGATCTCACATTTCAACCTGTTCAGGTCCGCCGAAATCAACGGATCGGCGGCGCCGGGGTTCAGCTCGGGTCAGGCGCTCCAGGCGATGGAAGACCTGTCACGCCGCGTTCTGCCGCAGGGTTTCACGTTCGCGTGGTCGGGGCAGTCGCTCGAGGAGACCAAGGCCGGGTCGCAATCCACGTACATCTTCGGGCTCGGCCTCCTGCTCGTGTATCTCACGCTGGCGGCGCAGTACGAGAGCATCACGCTGCCGTTCATCATCCTGCTGTCGGTGCCGCTCGCGGTCATGGGGGCGCTGCTGGCGCAGTGGGGTCGTGGACTGATCAACGACGTCTACTGCCAGATCGGGCTCGTGATGCTCATCGGCCTGTCGGCGAAGAACGGCATTCTGATCGTCGAGTTCGCCGAGCAGCTGCGCGCACGGGGGATGACCATCGCGCAGGCCGCCGTCGAAGCCGCCCGCATCCGGCTTCGACCGATTCTGATGACCTCGCTGGCTTTCATCCTCGGTGTCATGCCGCTCGTGGTCGCCAGCGGCGCAGGCCGCGCCTCGCGCCATTCGGTCGGGACAGCCGTTGTCGGCGGGATGCTCGCGGCGACGTTCCTCAACATCGCGTTCATCCCGGTCCTCTACGTCGTCGTGAAGCGGATCACCGATCGGGGGCGCGATGACGCTCGCTAGACGGATCGCGCCGGTCGGTCGAGTGACGCGTCTCCCACTTGTCTTCTCAATTCTGGCAGTCGTCATTGCGGCGGCATACGCCTCGGCGCAGCCGCCACAGCCGGCCGCACGCGTCACGTTCACCGAGGCGGTGTCGCGGGCGATCGAGCGAAATCCGAACAGCGCGATCGCCGCGGCCGGCATCCTGCGCGCCGAGGCGCTGCTGACGCAGGCCCAGTCGGCATCGAGGCTTCAGGTCAACGCCCTGGTGACGACGACGACCTTGAACCGCAGCGTGAAGTTCGAAGACTCGACCGTGACGCCGATGAATCAGGTGGCCGGCACCCTCGATGTCAGACTGCCGCTATACGCGCCGGTGCAGTGGGCGCGCCGCGCGCAGGCCGAGGACGCGAAGAACGTCGCCGAGCTGTCGTCCGACAACGTCCGCCGTCAGACGGCGCTCGCGACCGCTGACGCCTATCTCACGATCCTGGCGATGCGGCGCGTGGCGGAAGGCAACATCCGCGCGCGCGACACGGCACGCGAGCACTACGAGCTCGCCCGCCAGCTGGAAGCGCAGGGCGCCGGCAGCCGTCTGAACCTGCTCCGCGCGCAGCAGGAGCTCTCGGTCGACGAAGTGCTCGTCGAGGGCGCGCTGCTGGCCGTCTACCGGGCGCAGGAAGGGCTCGGCGTGCTGCTCGTCTCAGACGGCCCGGTCGACGCCGCCGAGGAGCCGGCGTTCGCGCCGCCGCCAGAGGGCGCGGACGTGATGCCGCCGCCGCCGGGACTGCTGCTTCAGCGAAGCGACCTCAAGCTGTTCTCCGCCGAACAGAGCGCGGCTCAGCGCGTGCTCGACGATAGCCGGAAGGATCGCTATCCGTACCTCGAGGGGATCCTTCAAGGGCAGAGCGTGTATCCGTCGCAGTTCTTCTCCGACGCCAATAGCGCCCGACTCCTGTTTCAGCTGTCGATTCCGCTGTTCGACAGCGGCCAGCGCGCGGGGCTCAAGGCAGAGCGGCAGGCGGCGCTGAACGTGACGACGGCGACGCTCGCGGGCGCGACGACGCAGGCAAGTTCCGAGGTCCGCGCCGCGCGGGTTGCGGTCGACAGCGCGACGCGAGCGGTGACGAGCGCGCGGGCCGGTGCTGATCAGGCGCAGCAGGTCGTCGACATCACGAACATCAGCTTCCGCGCCGGCGGGTCGACGAACATCGAGGTGATCGATGCCGTGCGGCGCGGCCGCGACTCGGATACGGCGGTGGCGGTCGCCGAGGATACGCTCCGCCGAGCCCAGCTCGATCTGCTCGCCGCGCTCGGGTTGTTTCCTTGATCCAGCCACGAGCTACGAGCCACGAAGACACAAAGATGTTTGGGTTTCTCTTGAGAAGAGAGACCTTCGTGTCTCCCAAGAAAGAAGAAACTTCGTGTCTTCGTGCCTTCGTGGCTAGGTAACCGTCGAGGGGTCGGCGTTTGCGCCGCACACCACCACGCCGGTGCCTGTCTCTTATACACATCTGACGCTGCCGACGACTTCGCCGTAGTG
>JBKPSC010000127.1:0-11160 GCA_046734915.1 Acidobacteriota bacterium
AGCCATCCGGTCCGCACCGCAAGGCCATCCGATCCGTAGCTGACACGAAGATTCGCCGCGCCGAGACCGATGCCCACACAGAGGACGGCGACCGCGGCCCGCGCCCACACCGGGATGTCGCGCGGCCGTCCCACCGGCGCCGGCGCCGGCGAGGAGGCCACGAGGCGCGGTCCGGCATGCGCGCCGTGTTCGAGCGCGCGGATCGGCTCGGGTGGCGCCCAGCTCGAGAGCACCTGCCGCACGCCCGTCAGCGCATCGACTTCGGCCCGGCACACGGCGCAGGATGCCAGGTGCCTCTCGAATGCCGTGCGCTCGGCTCTCTCGAGATCCCCGTACAGGTAATCGATGATCGCTTCGTCGCGATTGTTCGTGTAAGCGCAGAGTTCTTTATTCGTCATGGCAGTTGTGATGATTGGCGTGTCGCTCCGTCCTTCTCCAGCTCGCGGCGAAGGACGGTCAGGCCCTGATACAAGCGAGTCTTCACCGTGCTCAGTGGGCAGCCGACAAGGTCGGCGATCTCCTGAAAGGTCAGACCGTGATACTCCTTCAGCACGATTGCCGTCCGCTGTTCTTCAGGCAATCGCGCCATGACCCGCTCGACGATCCGTGTGAGATCCCGCCGTGCGACGAGATCCTCGATCGATTCGGACGGCTCGACCGCGGCGGCCAGTTCCATGGGATCGGTGTCCTCTGGAACCTGGACGACCGGCGCGCGACGCTCGCGCCGCATCCAGTCGCGGCACAGGTTGAGCGCGATGCGGTAGAGCCACGAGGAGAACTTGGCCTGTCCGCGGAATCCGGGCAATGCGCGGAAGGCCCGCAGAAACGTTTCCTGACAGACGTCCCGGGCATCTTCCTCGCGGCCGATGGTCCGGTAGGCCAGCGCATAGATCGGCCGTTCCCATCGGAGGATGAGCTCGTTGAAACTCTCCGTGTCGCCGCTAATCGAGCGTGCGACCAGCTCCTCGTCGGTCGACGTCATTTAGAGAGGGGCGCCCCTCGTCTCTCAGTCACTTAAGACGGCGCATCCGCGTCGAGAGTCGGGGACGGCCTGGCCCACCCGTTCATTATACGTACGGAGCCGTAAGCCATAGAACGGTTGGGACTTATTCGCTGTTTCCGGTTGCATGGAACTCGGCAGGGGGGTTTGGCAGCCATGAATCGATCGCGGTACAATCGCGCCGCTGTCTGCTGATCCAGCCGGCCCAGTCCCGATCATGCCCCGTGAAATGCCATCGCGACGGTTGACTTCTCCGGCGGAACCGTCGATTTCGGCGCCTCCGCATGAGCAGACCTCCGTGTCCGGGTCGTCACTCCTGGCGCTCCTCGCCCGGACCTCGCAGATGGTCGACCTCCTCCCCGAGCTTCATCGCCACGCGGTTGAAGCAACGGGTGGCCGCTGCTCGCTGCTCTTCGAGCACAATCCGCGCAACGGCGGGCTGCAGGCAACCTCGGGATTCGGTCTCGATGAACTACGGCCTGACACCTGGGCGCCGGGGTCGAGCGAGCGCGCGATCGTGGACGCGGCCTTCAGTGACAATCGCGCGGCCTTTGTGTCGGCCCTGGGTTACCAGATGCCTGACCTCCGTAGCCGTCTCGGGACGGAGGCGGCGCTGCTCATCCCTCTCACGACGGGAGCTCAACGTGTAGGACTTCTTGCCGTTGGGTTCGGTTCAGACCACGAAGGCCCAGCTGACTGGAGCGTGGTGGCGAGCGTCGCCAATGGCGTTCTGACCGCGCTCGAGCTGTCGAGGCTCCGCCGGAACGAAGAGCTGCAGCGCGAGCTGCGGCAGCTGCTGGACGAAGTGTCGACCAGCCTCACCACCACACTCAACCTCCGGAACGGTCTTGATGTCTTCTGCCGAGGAGCGACGCGTCTCTTCGGCGCCGATCACACGGCGGTCTGGCTCCACAACCGGCGATCCCGCCACTTGACGCTCGAAGCCGCATCCGATGCCGCGTGGATGACGCCTGGGCTTCAGGTCGCCGTGGACGACGCGCTGGCGCCCGCGGCGGTGGCGCTGCGCGGGAGCCGCGCCGAAATCCAGCTGGGACCCCGCGATGCGCCGGTCAGCACGGTGACGATTCCCCTGCGCGGGCGGCGGCGCGCCCTCGGCACGGTTGTCTTCGAGGGTGTTCGCGTCGAAACCGGCGGTGAACTGGATTTGCTCGACCGTGCCGACCTCCTCGGGTTGCATCTCTCGAGCGCCATTGAGAATCTGCAGTTGCTCGAGAACGTGACCCGGTCGCGCCGCGAGCTCGAGAACGCTTTCGACTCCATCGCGCATCTCGTCGTCGTCTGCGATCCGCGCGGCATGATTGTGCACGCCAATCAGGCGTTCGCGGCGCGCCTGGGTCTTTCTCGCGACGTGCTGATCGATCGTCCGCTGGCCGAATGCATCGGATCCGAGCTTTCTGCATGGCTGACCGCCCCGGCTCAATCCGACGACCCGTCGCTCGCGACGCTCGAAGTCTACGACCCGATGCTGAAGGGACCGTTCATGGTGACGGTCACGGATCTCCTCGACAACGAGCGTCACCGCGCCGGCCGTGTCCTCGTCGCCCGCGACCTCACGCCGCAGTCGCGGCTCGAAGCCGAGCGCGAGGAGCTGCGCAAGCGATTGACGCAGTCGGAGAAGCTGGCCGCCCTCGGCCAATTCGTCGCCGGCATCGCCCACGAGCTGAACAATCCGCTGCAGGGCGTGCTCGGGCACCTCGAGCTGCTCCGGGCAACGGGCGCATTTCCCAAGCAGCTGAAACGCGAGGTGCAAACGATCTACCGCGAGGCCGATCGCGCCGCGAAGATCGTCCGGAATCTGCTGGTTTTCGCCGGCTCTCGGCGCCTGGTGAACCGATCCGTCAGTTTGACCGCGGTGCTCCAGAAGGTGCTGGCCCTCAGGGTGTCAGCCTTCCGCGCCCAGGACATCGAAGTCGTGCGACACTATGAGGACGCCTTGCCGCGAGTGCAGAGCGACCCCCTGCTGCTGCATCAAGTGTTCCTGAACATCGTGATGAATGCCGAACAGGCCATTGCGCACGCGGGACGTCCGGGCCGGATCGATGTGGGCGCGCACTACGACAAAGCGGCAGCCCGCATCATCGCGACCGTACGTGATACAGGGAACGGCATCCCGCCTGACGCGCTGTCGCGAATCTTCGAACCGTTCTACACGACCAAGGACGTGGGCAAGGGCACTGGTCTCGGACTGGCCATCGCCTACGGCATCATGCAGGAACACGGTGGACTCATCGCCGCCGCCAACCATCCCGACGGCGGCGCCATCTTCACCGTCGAGGTGCCGGCTTACCCCGGCAGACCACGCCAACGCCAGTCGACGGTCAAGGACGCCGAGGCATGATTGACGAGACCTTTCTGACCACCGAGGAAGTCCTGGAGTACCTCCAGGTCAACCTGCGAACCGTGTATCGCTTGATCAAGGCCGGCAAGATCCCGGCGGTGCGCGTCGGCCGGCAATGGCGCTTTCGGAAGCGCGACATCGACGCCTGGCTCGACAGCCAGCGTGCCCGCGGCACGACCGTTCGTTCCGCCGCAGCGCCGGCCGCGGCGACTCGACCCCTGGCGACCGGCGAGCGGCCGCGCATCCTCGTCGTCGACGACGAGGCGAGCATCCGCGATCTGCTGTCGAAGACGCTGGCTCTGGCCGAGTACGACGTGGACGTCGCGCCCGACGGCCGCTCCGCCCTCGATCGGCTGCGTCTCTATCCCTACGATCTCCTCATCGCCGATCTGAAGATGCCTGGCATGGATGGATTGACGGTCATCCGCGAAGCCAAGCGCTACAAGGCGGATCTGCCGGTGATCATCATCACCGGCTATTCGACCGAATCGAGCGCCATTGAAGCCGTCAACCTCGGGGTGGCGGGATATCTGACCAAGCCTTTCCGCGTGCCGCAGGTGCTCGCCGCAGCGGCCAGAGCGCTGGGAGAATGATTCAGCTTTCGGAGCTGACCAAGTCGTTCGGCGATCGCGTCCTGCTCGACCACATCACCTGGCAGATCACGGATCGGGAGCGCGTCGGCCTCTGCGGGCCGAACGGTGCCGGCAAGACCACACTCTTGAAGATGATGGCCGGGCTCGAAGAACCCGATTCGGGCGCCATCCTCAAGCCCGCCGGTTTGACCGTCGGCTACCTGCCGCAGGACGGCCTCAGCCACAGCGGGCGAACCCTGTTCGAAGAGGCGACGCTCGCGTTCGGCAATCTGCTCGCCCTCAAAGCAGAGATGCACACGCTCGAAGGCCGCCTTGGAGACCCGGGGATTCCCGACGCCGAGCACGACGCCATGCTGGCCCGCTATGCCGATCTGCAGGATCAGTTCCGCCTCGGCGATGGCTATACCATCGAACTGAAGACCGCGACGGTGCTGCAAGGGCTGGGATTCTCCAACGCCGATTTCGAGCGGCCCACGGATACGTTTTCGGGCGGATGGCAAATGCGGCTGGCCCTGGCCAAGCTGCTCCTCGGCGAACCCGGACTGCTTCTGCTCGACGAGCCCACGAACCACCTCGACCTCGAGGCGCGCAACTGGCTCGAAGAGTACCTGACGCAGTATCCCCGCGCCGTGATCCTGGTGTCGCACGACCGGTTCTTTCTCGACAAGGTCGTCACACGGATCGCTGACCTGACGCTTCGGACCTTAACCGACTACGTCGGCAACTACAGCCAGTATCTCGTCGCGCACCAAGCGCGGATCGAGCAACTGCGCAAGGCGAAGCGCGAGCAGGACGAGGAAGTGGCGCGGGTGAAGATGTTCATCGACCGGTTCCGCTATCAGGCAACCAAGGCCTCGCAGGTGCAGAGTCGGATCAAGATGCTCGAAAAGGTCGTCTCCATTGAGGTCCCACCGGAAAGGAAGAAGATTCACTTCGACTTTCCGTCGTGCGCCAAGAGCGGCCGGACGGTGCTCGAGTTGAAGCAGGTTCGCAAGGCCTACGGCGATGTCGTCGTCTTCAAGCATCTCAATCTGCACATCGAGCGCGGCGACCGCATCGCGCTCGTGGGCGTCAACGGAGCGGGCAAGTCGACGCTCATGCGGATGCTGTCGGGCGAAGAGGCGTCCGATACCGGCGCGCGAACCGAAGGACACCACGTCGTCATGCAGTACTTCGCCCAGGACGAGGCGACACGCATGGATCCGGCGCCCACTGTCTACGAGACGCTCGCCGCGGGCTCACCCCACGACATGGTGCCGGCAATTCGAAATATCCTCGGCGGCTTTCTCTTCTCGGGTGACGACGTCTACAAGAAAGTGCGAGTGCTGTCCGGCGGTGAACGCACCCGCCTGGCCGTGGCGCGCATGCTCCTTCGCCCGTCGAACACGCTGTTGCTCGACGAGCCGACCAACCACCTGGATCTGGATTCCAAGGAAGTGCTGCTCGACGCGCTCGTCGACTACGGGGGCACTCTCATCTTCGTGTCGCACGACCGCTACTTCGTCGAGCGACTCGCGACCAAGATCATCGAGGTCGGCCACGGGGAGGCCGTCGTCTACCCGGGCACCTACTCCGAGTTTCTCTGGCACAAAGAGCACCCGGAAACGCCGGCGCCACCGCCTCGTTGCGAGGCCGCCAAGCCGGCGGCCGGGCGGCCGTCACCGGCCGGCACGCGCCTGGCGTCGAACAGGGCGGCCCAACCTGCGCCGCCCCCTGCGCCAAAGCAGGGGCAAAGCCGAGAAGACAGGAAGAAGGCGGACGCGGAAGCCCGACGGAAGGCGCGGACCGATCAGGCTCGGCGCCTGCGCGTCACCGAGCTCGAATCGCGGATTTCGGCAGTCGAGCAGGAGATTCGCGATGTGGAACGGGCGATGGCCGCCCAGGGCTTTTACGACGATCGGGCTGCGGCGCAACCCGTCATCGACCGCCATCAGGCTCTGATGTGGGAGATCGGTGACCTCATGCATCAATGGGAAGAACTGCAAGCCACACTGGACCTCGCCTCAGCCCAGGACGTGTAACGGTCCTGTCATCGAATTACAATTCCGTTATAATCGGGCCGCGTCGTTGACGCTAACCGTCTGATTTCCGTTGGGTTTCTCCCGTCGCGAAGCCCGACCGTATGGGCACATTGTTTGCGCCCTGGGATGTCGAGCTGATAGCCGTGTCGCCCATGTCTAGACGATCCGAAGAGCCGATTCGCCGGCCTGTCCCGGTGGTCCGTCCGTCTGCCAAGGCGGCGGTCCGCCAGAGCCCGACGACCGACGATCGCTTCTTCAGACATCTGGTGAGCAACATGCGGAACGGGGTGATCGCGATCCATCGCGACGGCACTCTGGCGCTCACCAACGACGAAGCGTACAGAATTTTCTCGCTGCCCCGGCCAGCCGAGGACGATTGCGGTCGGCCCGTCAGTGAGGTCTTCCGGGACCGGCCCGACGTCGCGCGGGCCCTCTCGGCTGCCTTCGACCTCACGACGCTGCCCAACCGCGCCGAGATGCGGCTGAAAGACGTCGATCGCGTCATCGGCTACACGCTGTCGCAGGTCCGCGACGACGAGCACAAGGTCATCGGCGCGGTCATGTACTTCAAGGATCTGACCCAGGTCGAACAGGCCGAAGAACGTGAGCGTCTGCGCGATCGGCTCGCCTCGCTCGGGGAAATGGCGGCCGGCATCGCGCACGAGCTGAAGAATCCGCTGGCTGGCATCGAGGTCATGGCCGGATTGCTGCGACGGCAGGTTCCGGACTCGCCCGACGCCCAGTCGCTGCTCGCCGACATCATCGGTGAAGCGAAGCTGGCGAACGCGATCGTCGTCGAGATGCTCGAGTTCGTCCGCCCCATCCGATTGCAGCTGGAACAGACCGACATCCGGGATGTCCTTCACCAGGCGATTACGCTCGCCGAGACCAAGGCGAACCGGGGTGAGGTGATCGTCTCGCTCGACGCCCCGGAGTCGCTGCCGCTCGTCGATGGCGACCATCACCAGCTCTGTCAGGTGTTCACGAACCTGTTGGCCAACGCATTCGAGGCGCTGGTCGGCAAGGGCCGAATCGGCATCGCGGCGACCGTCGAAACCGTGGAGCAGGACCCGGCGTTTGCCGTGGACGGCCAGCTTTCCACGCCGACTCTCTTCGTCGACGTGGTTGACGATGGGCCTGGCGTGCCACCGGAGCTGAGCGATCGCATTTTCGATCCGTTTTTCACCACCAAGCCCCAGGGCTCTGGCCTGGGGCTGCCAATCGTGCGCAAGATCGTCGACGCGCACGATGGCCGAATCGACCTCGCGAGCATGCCAGGCGGCGGCACGCGGTTTCGGGTCACGCTGCCAGTATCGAGCACAACCAACTTGTTCAAGTAGCGGGCGGAGTACAGCGCAACTTCACGGGCCGAGTGACGGATACGAAAGGCAAGCGTAAACGATGGGTCGAATTCTCATAGCTGACGATCACGACGCGCTCCGGCGGGGATTGGCGCGAGGTCTGACCGAAGCCGGGCACGAAGTGGACGAGGCGTCGAACGGCAATGCCGCCATCGAACGGCTGCACGACAGCTATTTCGACGTGGTGCTGAGCGATCTGCGGATGGGCGGCAGCGATGGCATGGACGTGCTCCGCACGACGCGCGCGCTGCACCCGACGACGGCCGTGATTCTGATGACGGCCTTCGGATCGGTGAACACTGCCGTCGAGGCGATGAAGATCGGCGCGTTCGATTACGTCCAGAAACCGTTCGAGATCGAGGAAATGGAGGTCAAGATCGAGAAGGCGCTCGAAGTGAAGCGCCTGAAGCACGAGCTCGAGTACCTCCGCGGCACCCAGCAGGACATCTACGAATTCGACCGCATCGTCGGGTCGAGCCCGGCCCTCGGCAAGGTGCTCGACATCGTCAAGAAAGTGGCCAAGAGCAATACGACGGTGCTCATCCGCGGCGAAACGGGCACCGGCAAGGAGCTCATCGCCGGCGCCATCCATCACAATTCGCTCCGCAACACGCGCAACTTCGTCAAGGTGAACTGCGCGGCGCTGCAGGAGAACCTGCTCGAGTCGGAGCTGTTCGGTCACGAGAAGGGTGCGTTCACCGGCGCGGACAAGCAGCGCATCGGCCGCTTCGAGCAGGCGGATGGCGGCACGCTCTTCCTCGACGAAATCGGCGACATGAGCCCGAGCACGCAGGCCAAAATCCTGCGTGTGCTGCAGGAGCACGAGTTCGAGCGGCTGGGCGGCACGCGGACCTTGCGCGTGGACGTGCGCCTGATCGCGGCAACCAATCGAGACCTGCCGGCGATGGTCGAGAGCGGGCAGTTCCGTGAAGACTTGTACTACCGGTTGAACGTCGTGGCGATCGAGATGCCGCCGCTGCGGGAGCGCAAGGAGGACATCGTCCCCCTCGCTAATTCGTTCATCCAGCGATTCGCCGGTGAGCTGAAGAAGAAGATCGAGGCGCTGGAGCCCGACGCCCAGAAGCTGCTCATGCGCTACAACTGGCCGGGTAACATCCGCGAACTCGAGAACACGATCGAGCGGGCGATGCTGCTGGCCGAGGGCCGGGCCATTGCCACCGACGATCTCCGACTCGGGGAGACGCCTACCGCCGGCAACAGCGGCCGCGAGCACGCGGCGGTCGTGAAGATTCCGCCGGCAGGCATTCCGCTCGAGGACATCGAGCGCCATGCGCTGATCGAGGCGCTCAAGATGTCGAACTGGGTTCAGAAGGATGCCGCGGAGTTGCTGTCGATCAGCCCGCGCGTCATGAACTACAAAATCAAGACGCTGGGTATCGAGTTCCCGCGGGGGCGCAGAGCCGCGCCGCTGGTCGCGGCTCCGCCGCCGCCAATCGCTGCTGCTAGCTGAGCCAAGCCTGATTCTTGTCGGTTCCGGGTTCTGCGGTTCTGGGTGCTGGGTTCCCAGTTCCGTGGTTCTGGGTTCCGTGGTTCTTGGTTCTAGGTTCTTGGTTCGGTTCTGGGCCCTGGAGAACTTCGAACCCAGGACCCAAAACCGCAGAACCCGGAACTGACGATGCGGCTTCCGATTCGCGCCGCTTACGTTTTCGCCGCGCGAGGATGGCTCTTCTGATACACGTCGAGAAGCTGCGCCGCGTTCACGTGCGTGTACCGCTGCGTCGTGCTCAGGCGGGCGTGGCCCAGCAGTTCCTGAATCGCCCGCAGGTCGGCTCCCCGTTGAAGAAGATGAGTCGCGAATGAGTGCCGAAGGGCATGCGGGCTGATGCCGGCGCGCTCGGCGCACACGGCCACGTACCGGCGGACGAGCCGATCGATGCTGCGGCTGCTCAGGCGCGTGCCGCGATAGTTCACGAACAGAGGATCGGCTTCGCGGCGGCCTCGCGGTGACGCCTGACGTCCACCCAGCGGCCGACGCCGTGGGTCTCGGGGTGCCGTGGGCCGGGTCAATTGAACCCGGTCGCGGAGATACACGCGCAGCGCCGCGGCGGTGCTGTTGTTGAAGGGCACCAACCGCTGCTTCCCGCCCTTGCCCAGGACCCGCACCATCTTCGCGCTCACGTTCACATCGTCGATACCGAGGCCGGCGAGCTCGCTGAGCCGCAGTCCCGAGGCATAGAACAGCTCCAGGATCGCCCGATCGCGCCGGCCAAGCGCGTCGTCAGTCGAGGGAGCGGCCAGCAACTGCAGCATCTCCTCTTCGCTGAGATGCGCGGGCATCCGCACCTCGCGCTTTGGCGTCGCCACCACCGCACCCGGATCGTCCTCGATGAGCGCTTCCCGACGTAGGTAGCGCAGGAAGGTGCGGACCGCGGCGAGCTTGCGCGCGGCCGTGGCGCGCGACTGACCGTGTGCGTGGAGCTCGGCGAGATAGCCCCGGATCGCCACCCGATCGAGCGATGTGGGGTCGAGATCGACGCGCTTGACGCCGAGCGACACCGCCGCGTGATCGATGAACTGGGTCAGGTCGCTTTCGTAGGCGCGGATCGTGTGCGGGGAAAGATTGCGATTGAGGCGCAGGTACTGCAGGAAGTCTTTGAGGTGTCCAGTCATCGAACCGGGGCACGGTCAGGATTCGCCCGGATGGACCGGTCGGTCCTCCAGGCGGCGAGCGCGGCCAGCGCCCGCTCCGACTGCGCCAGTTTTCGCTGCATCTTACCTCGCCGCGGCCCTGCCAACGGTTCCATGATGCCAAAGGTGATGTTGGTCGGATCGTAGTGCGCCGGGTCGGCGTGCGACACATAGAAGCCCAGCGCGCCGATCGCCGTGGTGCGCGGCGGCGAGGCGAGGGGGATGCCTCTCGCCAGGTCCACCGCATTCAGGCCAGCCACGAGCCCCGAGGCGGCGGACTCGACGTACCCCTCGACACCCGACATCTGTCCGGCGAGAAAGAGTGTCGGTCTCCGCCGCACCTGCCAGGTGTCGTGGAGAACCGTCGGGCCATTGACGTACGTATTCCGGTGCACCATGCCGAAGCGGACGAATTCGGCCTGCTCGAGTCCCGGAATCATCTTCAGCACGCGCGCCTGTTCTCCCCATTTGAGCTGCGTCTGGAAGCCGACCAGGCTGAAATGGTCGCCGGCGAGATTGTCCTGCCGTAGCTGCACCGCGGCATACGGCTCGCGACCGGTGCGCGGGTCGACGAGCCCGACCGGCTTCATCGGACCGAATCGCAGCGTGTCGACGCCGCGGCTGGCCATGACCTCGATCGGCAGACACCCTTCGAAGAACTTCTCCTTGTCGAAGTCGTGGACCGTCGCTGACTCGGCGTGGGTGACCGCATCGTAGAACCGCTCGTACTCGTCACGGGTAAACGGACAGTTCAGATAGTCGCCGTCCCCGGGCTCGGAGCCACAGGTTCGCCCGCCGCCAACGTCGCCGGCGCTTGGTTCGGTGGAGGCGCCTTCGGCATTCCTGATGCTGCGATCCCACCGCGACGCGCGGAAGACCTTCGAGCGATCGATGCTGTCGGCGAGGACGATCGGACTGATGGCGTCGTAGAAGTAAAGCTGGTCGCCGCCGACCAGCGCCGACAGATCCGCGGCCAGCGCCGCGGAGGTGAGGGGACCGGTCGACAGGATGACCGGAGCCCTCTCGCTCGACTCGGGAATTGCAGTGATCTCTTCGCGGACGATCCTGATGCGCGGATGCGATTCGAGCGCCGCGGTGATGGCGCAGGCAAAGCGCTCACGATCCACGGCGAGCGCCGCGCCAGCCGGCACGCGGCAGGCTTCGGCGGTCCGCATCA
>JBKPSC010000128.1:0-11363 GCA_046734915.1 Acidobacteriota bacterium
GCGGCTCGAGGTTCGATGGCTGCGCTTTCCCGAACGGCTCGGCGTCGGCAGCGCGGTCAGGGCAGCGCTCCGGTATGCGGACCGATCCGGTTATGACGTCGCGGTCCGCATGGACGGTGATGGACAGCATCGAGCCGAGGATCTCCAGCGGCTGCTCGGTCCGATCCTCGAAAGCAGAGCCGACGTCGTGCTTGGATCGCGGTATGCCGGCGCCGGGCCGGGTCGGGTCTCCATGACCTCGCTCACCCAGCGGTTCCTGGCGGCCTGTCTTTCGTCTCTGACGCGCAGCCGCATCACCGATCCGACGTCGGGGTTCTACGCGCTGGGGCCGCGCGCGATTCGTCTGCTGGCCGAGCACCATCCATCAGGCTACGCGGAAGCGGAGCTGCGCCTCTTTCTCAGCCGTAATCAGCTCGAGGTGATCGAAGCGCCGGTTGGCGAGCGCTCGAGACTGAGCGGCCGCACGTCATTGACGCCTGGTCGCATGGCTGGGGCGGCCGCTCGCGTGGTGCTCGCCATGGCCATCGTGCCCTTGCGTCGCCGAATGGTGGAAACGAGTGGCGATTGACCGCGTTCAAATCGTCGCGCTGACGATCAGCGTTGTCCTGCTGCTGGTCGTCTTCGAACTCGTGAGGCGCCGGAAGCTCGTCGAGGAGTATTCGTTTCTCTGGATTGGGTCGGCGCTGGTCCTGGTCGCGTTGTCGGCGTCCCGATACTCGCTGGACGTCGCGGCCCGCTGGCTCGGCGTGTTCTATCCGCCGATCATCCTCGTCATGATGCTCATCCTCATCGTCTTTGCCGCGTCGTTGTGGTTCTCCGTGATCGTGTCGAAGCAGCGGCAGCAGATCGAACGCCTCATCGAGGACACCGCAGTCCTCGCGGCGGAGCTTCGCGACCTGAAGGCGCTCCAGGAAGACCGGGAACCGTGGGCGGCGCTCGATCAGGAGGATTCGCGGCCGGCGCCAAAGCGGCCGAGCGCGTAGTCCCCAGCGCCGCGCAGCACCGCTGTGAGGCGAACGGGTAAGGAGGAGCCGCGCGCCCGCGCCGCATGAGCCAGATTCAGCGCCACGATAGCCGCCGAACGGCTCAGTGAGCCGATGGAGGTGCGAGGCGCCAGGCGGCTGGCCAGCCGGAGGTGATTTCGCGCGGCGAAGTACAGTCGCCGTGGCGAGTCCGCGCCAATCGATCGGCTGCCTTCGTGATACGCCAGGGCGGCACCCGCAACGATCGTGCTGAACCCCGCGCCTCCGGCCCGCAGACACAGGTCGAGATCTTCGAACCCGAAGAAGTACTCCTCGTCCAACAGGCCAACGCCTTCCCAGACCGCTTGCGTCACGAGCATGCAGCAGCCACTGACGCCCGCTACGCTTTCGTTGGCGACGAACGGTTCCGCGGCTCGATGCCCGTGCAAGCGATGCCGCATCCTGCCGGTTCCCGCATCGTAGGTCATCCCGGCAGTCGCGATCTGATCCGGCTGGGATCGAGACAAAATCACGGGGCCGACGATGCCGGCACCTGGCGCCGACTCCAGCGCGTCCTCGAGCGCCGCGACGCAATCCGGAGGAACGATGACATCGCTGTTGACCAGGAGCACGCGCTCGGCGCCATCGGCCAGCGCCAAGCGAATGCCGACGTTCATGCCGCCGGAGAACCCGAGGTTCGCTCCGGTCGCCTGATACGTGAAGTGCGGCTGCAGGGGTCCGAGCGCCTGGTGGGCAGCACCGTTCGTATCGTTGTCGATCACGATGATCCGGTCGATCCTCCGATTCGAGGTGAGTAGCGATCGAACAGCCAGCAGCGTGTCGTCGGGCGCACGATAGTTCAGCACGACGGCCGCCAACCGGCGGCTCGACGGTCCTTGTCGAGTCGCGGCCGCTGGCCGATGTGCTCCGGCGAGCTGCTCGTATACCTCTCGAGTGGCTCGCACATCGTCCGCGAGACGGCGGACCTCGTTTGGGCTGCGTCTGAGCCGCAGCAGGGTTTCCGGATCGTCGAGCAGCTGCTGCAAGAGGGACTGCAGCTCCTGCACGTTTCCCGGCTCGAACATGAGGCCGTTGCGGCCGTGCTCGATCAGCTCGACAAATCCGCCGATTCGTGACGCGATGACCGGCACGCCGGCGAGCTGTGCCTCCTTGATGACGAAGGAGCTCGTTTCCGGCCAGATCGAGGGTACGACCAGCACGTCGAGCGATGCGAGGGCTCGCGGCACCAGTTCGTGTGGGAGCGCTCCGTGGGCGGTGACGTCGGGATGGCGTAACAGCGGCTCGAGCGTCCGTCGGTAGGAATCGTCGCCGTGGTACGGCGCGAAGCCGCCAAAGACGTCGACGGCAGCCGATCCCTGCGGAAGCCGCGCGATGGCCCGGAGCAACACATCAGGACCCTTGGAGATCATGAGGCTGCCCAGAAAACCAACCCGGAGCGGGCGGCGCGGCTCTCTTGAGACAGACTGAAAAGGCGCTGCGTCGACGCCGTACGGTGAGACCACGATCTTGCCTGGATTGATGCCGAAGGCGACGAATCGATCGCGGACGGTTCGCGAAGGCGCGAAGAACCGCGTCACGTCCGCGCAGATGGTCCGCATGTGCGCGACTCGCTTACGCGCTTCGGCGTCGCCAGCCGAGTCGCTTGCGAGCAGCCGTCCCGCCCGTTCAGCCGCGCGGCGCAGTCCTGGATTCAGAGGCCATCGGCGCTCGATCGATCGGACCAGGCCCGCGCCCATGAAACCCGCCACTCCCACGTTACCGGCGAGCCCGACGCACGCCTGACAGCCTGAGTCGGGTCCGTCGCAGAGTCGGTAGCTCGTGTCGAGCAGCTGTCCGCGATGGCACATCAGCCAGTAGTCATGCAGCGTCAGCACCACCGGAACACCACGCCGCGCGAGGGCGGGCACGATCGTCGTCGACAGGCAGGTCAAGTGGTGGATATGTGCGACATCAGGCCGGAACTCGTCGATCAATCGCTCGGTGGCCGCGGTGATAGTGTCGTTCCGATACGTCTCCTCGAATGACCGCGTCGTGCTGAAGGTGTTGTTCATCCAGACAATCTGAAGGCCGTCGCGATCCTCACGCCTGATCGAGTACTCGGACCGTTCACGACTGGCTTCCCGCGTCACGACCAGAATCTCGTCGCCAAAGCACCGCTGGAGCTCGAGAGACGTCGCCTGCGCGTACAGCTCGCTGCCTCCCAAGGCGTCCGGCGGAAATCCGTGGACGACGACGAGGACGCGCATCACACGCCCTTCACGCGAGCGGTTTTCCAACCGCGAACGGCGGCCCGGCCACCCAGGTACTGGCCGAGCGGCCACGCGAATGCCAACGCCAACGAACGGCCGCTGCGCTCGTATCGCACGTGCAGCCGTAAAGACGACGCGATGGCACGCGCGAGGCAATTCAGCGATGGGATGGTTCGCAGCTCGAACAGCTCATAGAGCCGGCGGTGAAGCACATAGGTTCGCGCGAGCTCGTAAGACGCCGATCGATCGTGCGAGTGAATCACCTCGGCGTCTGGTGCGAACACCAGGCGGTGCCCATCGAGGAGTACGTCTTTGGCCCACGCCAGATCTTCGGCGATGGGCGTCGTCCGGAACGGGCGCCGTGACCAGACCGACCGCCGGATACAGGCGCACACGTTGTCGAAGACGCACCGATCGAACCGCCGCATGGGGTCCAGGAGGTCGAACTCTGCGGCGTCCGAGATGGCCGAGGCACGCGGTGAGTCCGATGCGGCGGCCCACAACGACAGGTAGTGGCGCGTCAGCGGGCTGGCGTCCGCTCTGGGAACCTGACGGGCGAACGAACCAGCCACACAGGGGTCGCGCAGAAGCGGCGCCGTGAGCGCCGCCAGCCAGCCGTCCGATGCGGGCTCGGCGTCCTGCACCATCAACACGACGAGCGCTCCTCGCGAACGTTCGACGCCGAGATTCCGCGTCAGTCCGTGGTCGAAGTCTTCCGGAGCGATCGAGACGACCGAGTCAGCGAAGCGATGAAGCAACGCGACGGTGCCGTCGGTCGATCCTGAGTCGACGGCCACGATTTCAAAGGCAAAAGGTACCCGCTGACGCTTGATGGCCGGCAGCACGCGGGACAGGGTCGCCGCGCCGTCCAACGTAGGCATCACGATCGAGACCAACGGAGTCGTCATGCGCGACGCTCGCGAGTGCCGCCGTTGCAGATGTCCGCATACGCCCGCTCCCACTCGTTGGCCTCGACGGGCATCGACTTTACGGTAGAAACCCGTGCTGAAAGCGCGCTGACCTCGGTCGGCCGCGCGATCAGCGTGCGCAGAATCCGCCGCAGGTCGGCCGCTGAGCGGGCGTCGTAGAGAACGCCATTGACGCCGTCCGCGACGAGATCGACGATGCCGCCGATCCGGGCGCCGACGACCGGGATGCCGGCCATGAACGCCTCGTGGACGACGAGCGGCGAGTTTTCCATCCAGATCGACGGCACGACGAGCACGTCGATGGCGGCGTAGACCGCGGCTGTTTCGTGCCTCGCGAAAGCTCCCTTGAATGTCACCGGGAGACCGGCCGCCTGTTGACGAAGCGAGGCGACGTAATCGGGAAATGTGCGCGTGTCGCCGAAGATGCTCAGCGCGTAGCCGTCAGATGGAAGATCGCGCAGCGCGTCGAGCAGCACGTGGACGCCTTTGTGCCATACGAGCGTCCCGACGAATCCCAGCCGTAACGGGTGTCGAGCCGCGGGACGGCGCGCGCGCTCGAGGGGGACGAACCCGTAGTCGGAGATGCGGATCTTCGCCAGGTCGAAACCGAGCCGCGCGAACTCGCGCGCGATTGACGGGCTGGGCGCCACCACGAGGTCGATGCAGTCGAATGCCGCCTTTGCAGCTGCCGTGCGGCGCTCGAGGTCCTCCGGCGTGATCGAGACGATGGGCGAGCAGCGGATTGATCGCATCGCCTGTGCGGCAACCTTCGGAAGCCGTCGAGCGGTTGCGACGACGGCACGCGACATCCAGCCGGGCCCGTGCGTCACACCCGCCACCTTGCCGAAGGCGAGCTGTCTGAAGTACGGGGACTCGCGGAAGCAGCGGACACAGCGGCTGCTGTCGATGACGTCGCACAGATGCGACTCGGCGGCGTGAACGCGCTGACCGCCTGACGCACACACGAGCGAGTAGTCGTGCAGAGTGGCGACGACGGGAATGTGGAGCGCTCTCGCGATCGACGGCAGGTCGAACGTGAGGTTCATCAGGTTGTGCACGTGCAGCACGTCGGGCTGGATGGCGTGCAGGACGCGGCGGATCCGGTCTGCAATGAGCGGTGGCCGATACGTGTCTTCGAAGGTGTCGCCGATCCAGTTGTTGATGATCTCGACGACCGTCAGTCCGTCGAAAACGCGCCATACCACGTCGCCGTGCCGGCGCGTGGGGTCGTATTCGGCGCACAGGATCGAAACCGAGTGCCGCGACGACAGCTCGCGGCAGAGATCCAGCGCGTAGATCTCGGACCCGGCCTGATGGCGCGGCAGGAAATCGTGAATCGCGTGAAGAATTCGCAGGCGCCGATTATCGCATCGCCCGCGGCGCCGGACCGAACACATCGTCGACGGTCAGCGTCTCCACCGTACCCAGCTTCAGCGACCTGACGCCGGCGTCGATGGTCTTGAGGTCGCCGACCGCCACCACCGCGAAGCGTGAGGGATCGAGGTACTGTTTGGCTACGCGCTGCACGTCCTCGGCAGTCACCGCCTGGATTCGCTGGACGTAGCTCGAGAAGTAGTCGTCGGCCAGCTTGTAGGTAAGGGCTTCTTCCAATCGCCGGGAGATGTCCGCTGTCGTCTCGAAGCCGCCCGGGAAGCGGAGGGCGACGAAGTTCTTCGCGCGCGCCAGTTCGTCGGGCGGAATCGGCTTCAAAATGCCGTTCAGCTCGTTGAAAAACTCCTCGAGCGCCTCTTTCGTCTTGTCCGTCTGCACGCCGGCCATCGCTGAAAACGGCCCGGCCGTGGCCCGCATGTCGAACGATGAGGCCGCGCCGTAGCTGTAGCCGTGCTTCTCACGCAGGTTCATGTTGAGGCGCGACGTGAACGAGCCGCCGAGAATCGTATTCAGCACCTGGAGGGGGAAGTAATCGGTCGTCGACCTTGCGACGCCGATCCACCCGATGCGAATCTGCGACTGCGGAGCGCCCGGCTTGTCGATCAAATAGATCCGCCGCGTCTTTGGCTGCGAAACGTCGGGCAGCCGGCTCCGCGTCGGGGCCGGACCCGGCGCCTTCCAGCTGCCGAAGCTCGATTCGAGCAGGGGCAACACTCTGTCGGGGGTGACGTCGCCGACGACGATGAGCGCGGCGTTGTCGGGCCGGTAGGTGCTCAGGTAGAAGCTGCGCACATCGTCGACGGTGAACGCCTGGAGCGTCGCCGCCATGCCCATCGTGGCCGTCCCGTAGCGATGCGTCGGCCCGAAGAGCACGCGCGAAAAGGCGAGCGCCGCGACCGACGCGGGATCGTCGCGCGCCTGAATGAGTCCGGTCAGCCGTTGCTGTCGAAGACGCTCGAGCTCATCGGCCGGAAACGTTGGCCGCAGCGCCACGTCGGCCATGATCGGCAGCGCTTCCGACAACCGCGCCACTGGTACGTGGAGGCGCAGGGCCACCGAATCGACAGCGCTCGATGCCCCAAAGTCGGCGCCGAGAAATTCGATCGCGTCCGCAAGCTCGAGAGACGATCGCGAACCTGCGCCTTCGGCGAGCATGGCCGCTGTCAGGCTGGCGATGCCGAACTTGCCGACCGGGTCGTCGCCGGTGCCGCTCAGAACGACGAGGTTGACCTGGGCAACCGGTACCTCGTGCAGCTCGACGATCCAGACTGGTACGCCGTTCGACAGTTGTCGCTTCTGGATAGCCGGCAGATTCAGCGCGGGTGCAGGCCCCACGGCCGGCGGCTTCGATCGGTCGGGTGCCTGCGCGACCAGCGGGTTCGCCGTGAAAAGAAGCGCCGCAGCGACGATCGCGAACGCACGACGGTTGATGAGAGTTATCGCCCACGAAGTCACGGCTGACCCGCCTTTCCCTCGGGCATGACGGTCAGCTCGACGCGACGGCCCGCTGGCAGAAACTGCTCGGCTGCTGCGCGGATGTCCGATGGTGAAAGAGCACGATAGCGCGCGAGGTCCTCGTTGAACCAGTCGGGATCGCCCGTGCTCACGAAGTAGCCATTCAGCTGATCAGCCTTGCCGCCAAAGCCGCCGACTCGCTCCATCCGGCTGTAGAACGACGACTCGATCTGGTTGAGCGCGCGCTGGACCTCGTGGTCCGTCGGCGGCTCCTTTTGCAACCGCGCGATTTCCTCGTCGATAACTGTCAGCAGCTCGGCGACGGTATGGCCAGGCTGCGGCATCGCGTCGATGATGAACGACGACGAGAGTGCCTGTGAATTCTGGAAGGCCTGGACGCTCTGCGCAATCTGCATGTCGTAGACCAGCCGTTTGTAGAGACGCGAATTCTTTCCCCCGGCCAGTACATCTGCGACGATGTCGAGCGCGGCGTCGCCGGGCGCGTAGTGCAGGGGCGTCAGCCAGGCGACGTATAGACGCGGCAGCTGCACGCGGTCCGTGATCGTTTTCTTCGTCACGCCTTTCAGCGCAACGCCAGGGATCGCGGGCGGGTCGACCGTGGTGCCAGGTTTGACGTCGCTGAACCACTTCTCGATCAGAGCTCGCGCCGCCTGGGGATTGATGTCGCCGGCCACGACCAGGCTGGCGTTCGACGGCGCGTAAAACGTCTTGAAGAACGCCACGACGTCGTCGTAGCTCGCCGCCGTGAGATCCTCCATGTAGCCGATGGTCGGCCAGTGATAAGGATGGCCCTCGGGATAGAGTGTCTCGCCGAGGACGACGTCGGCCATGCCGTAGGGCTCGTTCTCGACGCTCTGGCGCCGCTCGTTCTTGACCACGTCACGTTGAGCATCGACCACCTGCGGAGTCATCGAGTCGAGCAGGTAGCCCATGCGGTCGGATTCGAGAAAGAGCGCGAGCTCGAGGGCGTTGGACGGCACGTTGATCCAGTAGTTCGTGCGATCGTTGGCCGTCGAGCCGTTGTTCGTGCCGCCGGCCCCCTCGAGCAGGGTATCGAACTCGCCCGGCTTCACGTGGCCCGAGCCCATGAACATCAGATGCTCGAAGAGATGCGCGAACCCGGTGCGCCCGGTGCGCTCGCGCGCCGAGCCGACGTGATACCAGACGTTGACCGACACGACCGGCACGCTATGGTCTTCGTGCAGGACGACGTTGAGGCCGTTCGGAAGCGTGAAGTGCGTGTACGGCAGCTCGAGCGGCTTCGCCGCAGTGGCTGGTTGCGCAGCCGGTGACTGGGCCGCCGCGGGCCATGCGAGGGTGAGCATCGTCAGCGCAATCGCAGCGCGGTTCATAGGGCGATCATAGCGTCACTCGGTAGCTCAGTGGCTCAGTAACTTAGGTAGCTCAGTTACTTAGTAGCTCAGTCGCTCAGTGACTTGGTCGCTCAGTGACTTGGTCGCTACCGACGAACCGACTACTGAGCAACCGAGCTACTGAGCAACCGAGCTACTGAGCAACCGAGCTCCTGTGATGAAATAGACCGATGGCAGAGCTGCGACCGCTCGTCGGGGTCATCATGGGCAGCCAGTCGGACTGGGACACGATGAAGCAGGCCGCCGAGATTCTGGAGCGGTTTGGAGTGCCGCACGAGAGCCGCGTCGTGTCCGCGCATCGGACGCCGGCCTGGATGGCGGAATATGCCTCGAACGCGGCCTCGCGGGGGCTCGAGGTAATCGTCGCCGGCGCGGGCGGCGCCGCGCATCTGCCCGGGATGGTCGCAGCGCACACCGTGCTGCCGGTCATCGGCGTTCCCATCACCAGCGCCGCTCTGAACGGGCTCGACTCGCTGCTCTCGATCGTGCAGATGCCGAAGGGTGTTCCGGTTGCGACCGTCGCTATCGGAGCTGCCGGCGCCGTCAACGCCGGGCTGCTCGCGGTCGCCATTCTTGGAACGTCACGGCCGGATCTGCGAGCGCGCCTCGCCGCTTATCGTGACGAGATGGCAGCGGCCGTTCGCAGCGCTTCCCTCGGCTGACGCTGTGACAGCTCCGATTCTTCCAGGCGCCACGATTGGCGTGCTCGGCGGCGGCCAACTCGGTCGCATGTTCGCGATGGCCGCCCGTCGACTGGGCTATCGGGTCCACACATTCGCGCCCGAGCACGACACACCGACCGGCCAGATCGCCGATGTCGAGATGTCGGCGTCGTACGACGAGCTGGACCGCATTCGCGAGTTCGCCCGCGGCGTCGACGTCGTCACCTTCGAGTTCGAGAACGTTCCCGCGCAGGCCGCGGCCGCCGCCGCCGACCATGCGCTCGTGCGGCCGAGCGGCCGCGCCCTCGAGATTGCCCAACACCGCGTCCGCGAGAAGTCCTTCCTGACCTCGTGTGGTCTGCCGGTTGCGCCGTATGCGGTCGTCACGGCCGACGCCGACCTAGATGCGGCCGTCTCACGAGTCGGCCGGCCCTCGGTGCTGAAGACCGCCGCCCTCGGGTACGACGGCAAGGGCCAGGCCCGCCTCGATCCCGACACCGACGCACATGCCGCCTGGGCGTCTCTTGGCAAGCGAGAAGCCGTGCTCGAGCGCTTTCTGGATCTCGAACGCGAGATCTCGGTCATTGGCGCCCGCGGCGTCACCGGCGACTGGTCACACTTCGGACCGTTCGACAACCTCCATCGTCATCACATTCTCGACGTCTCGGTCGCGCCATCCGACGTCTCGCCGGACATCGCCCGTGACGCAGTCGCCGCGACGCGGGCGGTGATGGATGCGCTCGAGTACATTGGCATTCTCTGCATCGAGTTCTTCGTGACGTGCAACGGCGAGCTGCTCATCAACGAGCTCGCGCCGCGGCCGCACAACTCGGGGCACTTGACGTTCGACGCGTGCCGCACGAGCCAGTTCGAGCAGCAGCTTCGCGCGATCTGCGGTCTGCCGCTCGGATCATCCGAGCTGCTGATGCCGGCCGCGATGGCCAATCTTCTGGGCGACCTCTGGTCGAACGGAACGCCCGACTGGGCTGCGGCCTTGCGGTGTTCTGACGTCAAGCTTCATCTCTACGGCAAGGCGTCGCCGCGGCCCGGACGCAAAATGGGGCATCTCACCGCAATGGCCGACACCGCGGCCAAAGCCAGCGCTCTCGTGCTTCGAGCGCGAGAAGCCCTGCAGGGCGACCGCGGCGGCGATTGACATTCTCGAGGCTTGCATCCAGGATGGCCATCGCGCACCATGTGCAGTACCAGCGGCCACCGCGGGGCGCCCTACGAGACGACATGATTCAGCGCTACGTCGCTCTGTCGCTGCTGTTCGGCCTTCACCTACCCGCCGCGGCCCAGCCTCCCCGAAAGGACGGCAACTGGGAGATCACGATGCAAATCGCGGTCGATGGGGCTGCGCCCAGGCTACCGCCGCGCGTGACCACTCAGTGCATCACGGCCGAAGAGGCCGCCAACACGAAGCCCATGCCCGACGGGCTCGCTGTGCCCGACAAGTGCTCGGCGACCGACCACAAAGTCGAGGGGAACAAGGTGAGCTGGTCGTTCAAATGCGATCTGCCGAACCCGATTTCCGGAACAGGCGAGATCGTTTATGCGGACGAGAGCTCCTACAACGGCGTCATCACCTTCGTCCGCGCCTCGAAGACGATGACCATCACCTACTCCGGTAAACGCCTGGGCGACTGCACCAAGTAAGGTCTGGCCGACGGCTACACGGCTAGAGCGAGAAAAGAAACCGCAGCAAGGCTGCCCGGTCTTCGTCTCTCAACCGTTCGAAGCCCTGCCTCGCGAGCTCGGCCTCATTGGCATGGCGCAGGATGGCGTCGATAATCGTCGAAGCCGAGCCATCGTGCAGCAGCGGACGCCTGAAGCGAACGCCCCAGAGCGCCGGCGTGCGAATTTCGTCCGGGTCGGCCGCACCCTGGCGGATGCCATCTTCAGTGCCCACATCGTGCAGAAGAAGATCAGAGTAGAGCGGCACTGGCCGCCGGTGCAGCTGTGCGCTCGCATGTGCTCCGGTCGTGAGCGTCGGCACGTGACACGCCGTGCATCCGATGGCGGCGAACACTCGTTGGCCGGCGTTATCGGTCGCGGCCGGAGTGACCGGAGCGAGGAAGCGCATGAAGCTTTCGAAGTTGTCGATGCCACGACGCCTGGTCCGCGGGTCACGAATGTCTTCGGGATCCGGGATGGGATCGCAGACGCGCATTCGATCGGCGGTCACGCCGAGCGCGAGCTCGTCCGGAAAGAGGTCGTTCGTGATGCCCATCTCGTTGCGGTAGGCGTCCGCGGCAAAGGCCAGCAGCGTCGCGTGTTGCGCCTTCCAGCCAAACCG
>JBKPSC010000129.1:0-6618 GCA_046734915.1 Acidobacteriota bacterium
GTGGCGCGCATCCGGACCGGACTCGTGTTGTCGAAGGACGGCGGCGCCCTGCCACCGCTGTTAATGCCGTTCCGCTTCGGTCTGGGTGGTCCGCTCGGTTCGGGCCGGCAGTACTGGCCGTGGATTCACTTGAAGGACTGGGTCGATCTGGTGCGCTTCGTCATCGCCGGCGGCACGGGGGGTCTGGGACGCGCGCTCGGCCCGGCCCTGACCCGAGACGGCCACGAGATCGTTCTCCTCACCCGCGGCGCCGGCGACGGCCGCCGCGCCGTCCGGTGGAACCCGAACGGCCAGAGCGGTGAGTGGGCCAGGGCCCTCGACAGCGCAGCGGCGGTGATCAATCTCGCCGGTGACTCAATCGCCGAGGGCCGGTGGACGGCAACCAAGAAGCAGCGGATTCTCGACAGCCGGGTCCTCGCGACGCGCAGCCTGGTCACGGCCATCATCGATGCGGCCTCGCCACCCCCAACGTTCGTCAGCGGCTCCGCGGTCGGCTACTACGGTCCGCGTGGCGATGAGATCGTGACGGAGGATCAGGCCGCCGGGTCCGATTTTCTGGCCGGTGTCTGCGCGCGATGGGAGGAAGAGGCGACGCGCGCGGAGTCTCGCGCGCGAGTGGCGCGCATCCGGACCGGACTCGTGTTGTCGAAGGACGGCGGCGCCCTGCCACCGCTGTTGATGCCGTTCCGCTTGGGTCTGGGTGGTCCGCTCGGTTCGGGCCGGCAGTACTGGCCGTGGATTCACCTGAAGGACTGGGTCGATCTGGTGCGCTTCGTCATCGCCACACCGGCGGCATCGGGAGCCATCAACGCAACCGGGCCGAATCCTGTCACCAACGCGGAGTTCACCAAGGTCCTCGGCCGAGCCATGCATCGGCCGGCATTCATGCCGGCGCCGGGCTTCGCGCTGCGTCTCGCGCTCGGTGAGATGGCCGACGCGCTGGTCCTGTCTGGACAGCGCGCCGTTCCCGCGAAGGCCGAACGATTGGGATTTGTCTTCTCCTATCCGCGGATCGACCAGGCGCTGCCAGCAGTACTCAACTGACCGGGCGGGATGCAACCGTTCCGATCAGGTAGCGATCGCCCGTCGGCGCCGGCACACCGCCATCGGGTTCGATCGTCACGGCCATCGCGACCGGCTGCGGGATGTCGGGCGGCGTCTGGAAGACGGCATTCACCCGCCCGGTCTGATCGGGCCGCACCAGACCGGCGCTGATCGGCGCCTGAGCCGTCACGACCCAGAGCTGGTAGATGCGGCCAGGTGGAAGCGCCGGCAGGTCGGACGCGGTGAACACGAGTCCACGAGATCGACTCCAGAAGGCGCGCGCGCTCGCCGACGGCGCCGCCGGCTGCCCCGCGAGATCGACCCGAGCGAGATCGGGCGAGGCCAGCACGGCGACCTGCGACTGCGCCTCCGCCGAGACGCGGCGAAGGTCGGCCATCTGCCGTTCGTTGGCATCGGCGCGCAGCGTCGCCTCGCGCAGTTGATCTTCCAGGGCCCCGATGCGTCCACGCAGCTGGCTGGCGTAGACGCCAAGCCCGGCAGCGAGCACGATGGACGCCGCAGCGGCGAGCCAGGACAGGCTTCCAAAAGCGCCCGCGGCAGAAGCCGCGAGCGGGGCGGGCTCGGCAGATGCCTCGAGACGGCCGACGGCGGCAAGCACCCGCGCCCGCAGGGCCGGCGACGGCGGGATCTGCGGCGGGAGTTGCGCCAGCGACCCGGAGACACGCGTCAGCGATCGCACTTCGTCGGCGCAGGCGGGGCATCCCGCCAGGTGCGTTTCGAAGATCGCGCGGTCCTCTCGCGACAGCGACCCCAGAACGTACAGGCCGCTCATCTCGTGCAGCGCGTTGTGGTCGGTCGGACCGGCCATCACCGGGCTCCTTCGAGCGCGTCGCGCAGCTTCAGCATCGCCGACCGGATTCTCGTCTTCACCGTACCAAGCGGCTCCTCCAGCCGCGCCGCGATCTCCGCGTGAGTCAGCCCGTCGTAGTATGCCAGCTCGAGCGCTACTCGCTGCAGCACCGGGAGCTGGGACAACGCCGCGCGTACCCGGCTCACCTGCTCGCCGGACAGAAGCATGGCGTCCTGCAGCGCCACCGGATCGCTCACCTCCGCCACGTCATCGTCGATGACGTCCTGCGTGCGCGTCCGGCGGGCACGGAGCCGATCGATGGCCCGGGTACGCGCCATGGTCAACAGCCAGGCGACAACGGCGCCGCGGCGCGCGTCGTAGCGGGACGCCTGCCGCCACGCCTGCGTGAAGACCTCCTGCACGATATCCTCGGCGTCGCCGACATCCTGAAGGATGCGCAACGCCAGCGAGTAGACACCGGTCGCATGGCGGTCGTACAGGCTCGCCAGCGCGGTTTCGTCCCCTCGGGCCAGCCCGGCCAGCGCCAGCTGGTCGGCCGACCGATCTTCGTCAGCGCGCTCACGCCGGCTGTCGAGGATCGCCCAGATGAGCCACATAAGATCTACGCTGTCGGTCTCGATCGGGATGGTCTGGCTGGAAATTCAGCGCGAATCGTCAGGAATGTAATCGTCTGGCGCCACGACCAGCAGCACGCGGCACCCGGTTTCGGTAGACAGCTCGCCGTGGTCGGTCTCCCCGTCCGCGTGGTGGAAGTCCCCGGCGCCAATCGTGCGCCCACAAGCCGTCAGCGTGCCGGAGATCACGTAGCACTCCTCGGCCCCGGAATGATGGTGGGCCGGGAAGCGTGTGCCGGGCGCCACATCGAGCAGGAGCGTCGCATAGCCGCGCTCCTTGTTGAGCGCCAGAATCTTCATCCGGATGCCGGGCACCGGATGGGGCAGCCACTCGGCCTGTGAATCCAGAGTGAATGAGAACCCCGGAGGCAGCGGCGAGGGCTCGCGCCGGATGGCGGCCAGCAATCGCTCTTTGACATGGGCGCCGGGCTCGGCCTCCGGGACCGATTGCGCCAGCGCGAGCTCGAGATCGTCGAACTCGATCATGACAGGCGCCCCTGAGCTTCGAGCGTCTGCGCTGGCGCGCCCAGGTCGCGGCGGAGCGCGAGCAGGCCGTTTCGGACGCGTGTTTTCACGGTGCCGAGCGGCAGCCCGAAGCGCTCAGCCAGCTCCGCGTGTGTGAGACCCTCGAAGTACGCGTGCTCGATCAGGTCGCGCTGCTCGGGCGACAGCGATGAAAGGGCCCGAAGGACGGCGAGCTGTTCGACCGATTGGGCGCCGGCACGAGTCGCGACGGGCGGCGAAGGTTGAGGTGTAAACGCCTGGAGCGTTCGGTCGCGGACCTGGTTGGCTCGGAGGCGGTCAATGGCGCGGTTGCGCGCAATGCGTACGAGCCAAGCCAGCGGGGCGCCAATGGTCGGGCTGTACGCGTCCACCTTGGTCCAGATTTGGACGAAAACCTCCTGCAGCACTTCTTCGGCTTCCGGCCGGCTGCGGAGGATCCGCAGGATCAGCCCGAACAGCAGGCGCGCGTGGCGGTCGTACAACTCACCAAGCGCGTCCGGGTCCCGGGCGCCAATGCGTTGCAGGAGTTCGAGATCGACCCGCGGCCTGTCGCCCGTCTGCATGACGCCGTTGCGCAAAATTCTACCGTACGGGCCCGCGGCCGCCGAGGCGCGTTCGACATCTGCGGTCATTCGACGAGGTCCGTTCTGGGATTCAACGGCTCCCGAGGCCGATTGGATGTCTGCCTGTCTCAGTCCTCGATCAATAGGCGACGAGCCGGCGCAGCGCCTCGGTGATCTTGTCTGCGCTCGGCAGGTTCGCCGCCTCGAGCACGTGGGAAAACGGGCAATGCGTATCGGGATAGGTCAGCCGTTGGACGGGCGCGTCCAGATGCTCGAACCGCTCTTCCATGAGCACGGCAGACAGCTCTGCCCCGAGGCCAAGCGTTTTCACGTCCTCGTGGACGATGAGCACACGGCTGGTCTTCTCGACTGAGGCAAAGATAGCGGCACGATCGAACGGCAACAGCGTCCGGAGATCGAGGACCTCGACCTCCACCCCCTCTTTCGCGAGCCGATCGGCAGCCTCGAGCGAGGGGGCGACCATCGCGCCGTACGTGAGCAACGTCGCGTCGCTGCCCTCTCGGCGAACGGCGGCCACGCCGATGGGGACGACCTCGTCGCCTTGAGGCACGGGACCCTTCGCGCGGCGATACAGATATTTGTGCTCGAAGTAAATCACCGGATCGTTGTCTCGAATCGCGGACTTGAGCAATCCCTTCGCATCGTAAGCAGTCGACGGCGCGACGACCTTGAGGCCCGGCCGGTGGATGAACCACGCTTCCGGATTCTGCGAGTGGTAGAGGCCGCCGCCGACGTTGCCGCCGCTCGGCGCGCGCACGACGATCGGCACAGACACCCGGCCGCCGTATCGATAGCGCAACGTTGCGGCCTGATTGACGATCTGGTCGAAGCCGCAGGAGATGAAATCCGCGAACTGCATCTCGGCGACGGGCCGGTAGCCTCGCAGCGCCGCGCCGATGCTCACTCCGATGATCGCCGATTCGGAGATCGGCGTGTCGATCACGCGCATCTCGCCGAATTCCTCGAAGATGCCCTGCGTGACGCCAAATGCGCCGCCGTAGGCGCCGACGTCTTCGCCAAGCACGAATACATTCGTGTCACGGCGCATCTCTTCGATGAGCGCTTCTCGGATCGCTTCAATATAAGTAAGATCAGCCATGGTTCTGCCGGTGCTTTGTGCTTCGTTCTTAGTTCTTGGTGTTGGTGATTCGTGCTTAGTGCTTCGATGCTACGAGCTACGAGCAACAAGCTACTTTCCTAGTCCGTGTACAGATCGGTCACCGCGTCCTGCAGATCCGGATCCGGTGAGTTCATCGCAAATTCAACCGCGTCGTCTATGGTCGCCTTGACGCGCGCCTCGGTTTCATTCACGTGATCGTCGGTCAGGACGTTCAAGCCTTGGAGATAGTTCGTGAACGTCGGGATGGGATCGCGGCTCTTCCACATCGCGAGCTCTTCGTTGGTGCGATAGAAGGCCTTGTCGTGCTCCGAGTGGCCGTGCCACCGGTATGTTTTGCATTCAATGAGCGTCGGACCCTCGCCGCTGCGCGCGCGGGCCAGCGCGCCCTGGGTGGCCTGGTACACGGCCAGCACGTCGTTGCCGTTGATTGCCACGCCGTCGAAGCCGTACCCCTCGGCTCGGTCGGCCACATCGTCGATAGCCATGCTCTTCTCCAGCGGCACCGAGTAGGCGTACTGGTTGTTCTCGCAGATGAAGAGCACGGGCAGCCGCTGCACGCCGGCGATGTTGAGGGCCTCGTGAAAGTCGCCGACGTTGCTCGCGCCCTCACCGAAGTACGCAACGACGACGTTGTCGCGCTTCTCCATCTTGAAGGTCAGGCCGAGGCCGGCGGCGATCGGCAGGTTGGCGCCGAGCATGCTCGTGTTGCCGAAAATGCCCAGCTCGGAGACGCCGCTATGAAGCGCCGAGTCGCGGCCTTTCGAGAGACCCGTGGCCTTGGCGAACATCTGCGCCATCATCACGCGGGGCTCGACGCCCTTCATCAGGAACGCGCCGAGGTCGCGGTGCAGCGGACAGATCCAGTCGTCCTTGCGCAGGCCAAAGCAGGTACCGACGATGATGGCTTCCTGTCCGATGCCGGTATAGACGCCGCTGCGCACTTTGCCTTGCTTGACGAGGGTGCTCAACTGGAGGTCGAAGGCTCGGATGAGCTTCAACCAGAAGTACATGTCGAGCAGTTGCTCGGGTGCCAGCTTGAACTTCGTACGCTTGATTGGTGGCATATCAAATCGAGTCTACCGAAGGAGTCCAGGTGTGCGGCGAGAGGATACCGCGGCGATGCGCAGCGTCAAGCCGGAATCGTCAGGAAGGGAGCTAGACGAACGTCAGCGAGGCATTGCGGAAGTCGCCGCTCAGGATCGTGGTCGAATTCCCACCCAGCCAGTTGTCGATGATGCGGGCGTAGACCGACCGAAAGTCGGTCTCGAAGCGGACGTCGGCGCCGCCGTTCTCGAGGGTCGGGTTGTTCGGATCCGGATTCAGATTCGGGGCAGTACCGAAGAGACCGCCGTTCACCCGGCCACCCATCACCATCATCATCGCGGCAGCACCATGATCGGTGCCCTGGCTGCCATTTTCGTTGATCCGGCGGCCGAACTCGGAGAACGACATCACCAGCGTGTCCTCGAGCAGCCCCTGGTTGCGCAAGTCGTTGTAGAAAGCGATCAGGCCGTCGTTGAGCGTGCCCATGAGGCCGTAGTACGTGCCGTTCACGGCGTTCGGGTTCTGGTTGGCATGCGTATCGAAACCGCCGGTCGTCACGTAGAACACTCGCGTGCCGATGCCGCGAACGATGGCTCCCGCAACTGCTCTGAGCGCCTGTGCAAACGCGCTGTTCGCGGGATAAACGACCGTGCCGTTGTAGGACGTGACGCTGGCTACGCGATCGAGCGTGTTCATCGCCGCCTGGGCACTGGTGTAGACGAAGGCCAGCTCCGGACGATCGACCGGGACGTGCGAGTTGATCCGCCCGGCGGCATTGCGCTCGGCGATGGCTTCCGCCCCGGTGTTCGGGCTCGAAAAAGAATACGCAGCGGGACTGGGAAAGATGCCCGGGACCGACACTTTGTTGGACTGCAG
>JBKPSC010000130.1:0-13628 GCA_046734915.1 Acidobacteriota bacterium
GATGTCGTCGCCAGGTAGGCACCGGCGAGCGCCAGCACCAGAAAGACAATGAGTGCCGTCAGACTGGACGTGCGACGGCTGGCTTTCAAATCGACAGGCTTGTATTTCGCTTCGGTCGTCGCGGTTCCGCACCGGTAGCAAATCAGCGCCTTGTCGGCGATCTCGGCTCCGCATTGGCGGCAAATCATCAGTCCCAGCCCCCAGCTCCTGGTGCCCAGCCCTAACCCACGAGCTGCTGGCTGATCAACGCCAATGACTGCAGCCCGTACACGTCGCGAGGCAGTTGCCGAACACGGACGCGCCGCAGCCGATCGAACCGTTGATCGATTTCCTGCAGATACGTCAGTTCCTGCGCCTTCCGTGATGTGTAAAACGCCCCCTCGAGGTTGTCCGGGAGCACGCGATTGACGACCAGTCCGCCGACGTCGACGCCGGTGTCGCTGAGCATCTCCGCAGCGCGACTCGTTTCCTCGATGACCAGCCGCTCGGGCACACCGACGAGCACGAACGACGTACGTGCGCGATCAGTGATGATCGCGCGCAACTTGCCGAGACGTTCGTGGCGACGCTCGAGGGCGCCGAGCACGGGATCGGAGGCCGCGGCGTTCTCTGCCGATTGCTCTTTGCCGTGATCGATCTCGAGCAGCGCCCGCCGATGCCGCACCAGCGCCTGAATCCAGGTGGTGATGGCGTCGGGCATCCGCAGCAGTTGGAGTGTGTGCCCCGTCGGTGCGGTGTCGAACACGATCAGGTCATAGGTACCCTGCCGGTCGACGATCAGGTCGATGATGCGGTCGAGCAGCGCCACCTCGAGGAGGCCCGGTGACGCCGCTGCTGCCTCGATCTGCCGCAAAGCCTGCTTGATCACGTTGGCGCTGAACATCTTCTGGATGTCGCGCTTGACCGCATCGATGTAGCGCGAGGCCTCGGCTTCGCTGTCGATCTCGATGGCGCTCAAACCAGGCTCGAGGCCTCGCTCGGAACCGCCAATCGGCCGCTCGAAGATGTCGGCCGTCGAATGCGCTGGATCGGTCGACACCAAGAGTACCTTCCGACCCCGTTGGCTCGCCGCCAGCGCGAACGCGGCCGAGCAGGTGGTCTTCCCCACGCCGCCCTTGCCGCCGAAGAACACGACCTGATGGTCGAGCAGCGGGTTCAGCAACACGGGAGGCTTCCGAGGGGCGAGTGATCGATGCCCATCCGCTTGTGCCAGATGTGGAACTGCTCCAGCAGATAGGGATAGATCTCCAGCAGGTAGAGCGTCGCGGGGTTCGGCAGCGCCGTGGCCTCCATGAAGCACAGCAACAGAAACAGATCGTTCAGCTCCGCGGTCTGCTGCCGCAGCGCCGCCTCGTAGCTGCCGAATGCCGCCCCGCGAAAAAACTCCGCGAGCCCCTGTCGGAACTGTTCGAAACCCATGATGGTTGACGCCCGCGCAGGTGCGTGGGCCGGAAATACACGGTATTCTATCCGGTGCGACCATGCCTACCCTGTTTCACAAAGTCTGGAATGCTCACGCCGTGCGCACGCTGCCCAGCGGGCAGACGCAGCTTTTCGTCGGCCTGCACCTGATCCACGAAGTGACCAGCCCGCAGGCGTTCGACATGCTGCGCCAGCAGGGCTGGAAAGTGGCCTTTCCCGAGCGGACGTTTGCCACCGTCGATCACATCGTGCCGACCAGCACGCAGCAGCGTCCGTTCCTCGACGTGACGGCCGAGGAAATGACCAGCGCGCTCGAGCGCAATTGCCGCGACAACGGCATCCCGCTTTACGCGCCCGGCGCTCCAGGTGGCGAGAACCAGGGCATCGTCCACGTCATCGGCCCCGAGCTGGGCCTCACCCAGCCAGGCATTGTGATTGCCTGCGGCGACAGCCACACATCGACGCACGGGGCGCTCGGTGCCATCGCATTCGGGATCGGCACATCCCAGGTTCGCGATGTGCTCGCGTCACAGTGCCTCGCGCTCGAACCCCTCAAGGTGCGCCGCATCGACGTGAACGGCCGGCTGAAGAAAGGCGTCTACGCGAAGGATGTGATCCTGACCATCATCCGTCGCCTGGGCGTCAACGGGGGCGTCGGTTACGCCTATGAATACGGCGGCACGACCGTCGATGGCATGACCATCGACGAGCGCATGACGATGTGCAACATGTCGATCGAGGGTGGCGCCCGCGTCGGCTATGTCAATCCGGACGACACCACCTTCGCCTACATCAAAGGGCGCCGCTTTGCTCCACAGGGTCAGGCCTTCGATCGCGCCGTCGCCTGGTGGCGGCAGATCGCCTCTGACCCCGACGCCGAGTACGACGATCGCGTCACCATCGACGCGGCAGGCATCGAGCCGACGGTGACCTGGGGTATCAACCCCGGCCAGTCGGTCGCCATCGGCGAGGCAATTGCCGACTCGGCAGATGATGAAGCGCTCGCGTTCATGGGCTTCGAGCGCGGACAGAAGATGGCCGGCACGAAAATCGATGTCGCCTTCATCGGCTCGTGCACGAACGGCCGCCTGTCGGACCTGGAAGAAGCTGCGCGGCTGGTTCAAGGCCGCCGGGTTGCGCCGCACGTGAAGGCGCTGGTCGTGCCCGGGTCTCAGGCGGTGCGACGCGCCGCCGAGGCCAAGGGTTTGCACGAGATCTTCTCGAAAGCCGGCTTCGAATGGCGCGGCGCCGGCTGCTCGATGTGCCTGGCGATGAATCCGGATCGGCTCGAAGGCCGTCAGGTGTGCGCATCATCGTCGAACCGCAACTTCAAGGGCCGGCAAGGCAGCCCGACAGGGCGGACGCTTCTGATGAGCCCGGCGATGGTGGCCGCCGCGGCCATCGCCGGCGAAGTCACCGACGTGCGCGAAATGCTCGAGGAAGTTCACGCTTAAAGGGGCAGGTAGGGCGGGTGAGGCAGGTAGGGCGGTAGGACACCGCCGCATTCCTGGTTGGCTTTTGTGTCCTCGTGTTTTCGTGGCTAAACACACAGATCATGTCCATCATTTCTGAGATCTCCGGTCGTGCGCTGCCGTTGCGCGGTGACGACCTCGACACCGACCGCATCATGCCGGCGCGCTTCCTGCGTGCGGTGACGTTCGAAGGTCTGGAACGGCACCTCTTCGAAGACGATCGCGCCGCCGATCCCTCGCATCCGTTCAATAGCCCGCGCTATCGCGGCGCGACAGTCCTCGTCGTCAACAGCAACTTTGGCTGCGGATCGTCCCGCGAGCATGCTCCGCAGGGCATTGCGCGCGCAGGCTTCAAGGCCATCGTCGGCGAATCGTTTTCAGAGATCTTCCAGGGGAATTCCGTGATGCTCGGCATTCCGTGCTTCGCCGCCGACCGTTCCTCGGTGGATCGACTGCAGATACTGATCGAGCAGGCGCCAGACACCATCGTGACCGCCGAGGTCGCGACTGGTGTTGTCACCGCTGGGGATCTGAAGATCGCCGCACAGGTGCCGCCGGCATTCCGCGATTCGTTCCTCAGCGGCCAGTGGAATCCGACGGCCATGCTTCTGGATCGCTTCGACGACGTTCGGAAGGTCGCCGATCGCCTGCCGTACGTCGCCGGGTTCTAAGCAGCCACGAAGTCACGAGGACACGAAGTCTTTTCTTAATGACTCGCGTCTTCGTGTCTTTGTGTCTTATGGCTGAAATCTGGGTGGCAGCTAACGAGCCTCCGCAGCTGACTTCGCCTTCTCCTGCGCCACCGCGAGGAACGCGTTCGCCGCATGGGAGCGGTGCGCGCTGCGGCAGATGAGCGTCACCTGGCGCTTCCGCGAGATGCCCGCGACTGGAATCGCCACCAGACTGCCGTTGGCGATTTCGGTCAGCGCGCAGCGCGCCGGCAGCAGCGCCACTCCGAGCTTCATCTCGACGGCGCGCTTGATGCCATCCAGACTCGGCAGCGAGATGACCATGTTGAGGACGACGTGCCGCTGCTCGAAGAGACGCAGCACACGCTCGCGCGCCGGGGACGGATCGTTGTGGGCCACGACCGGTTCCTTGGCCACGTCGTCCATGGTCACCTGCTTACGTTTCGCCAATGGATGCGCTGGCGACACGAGCAAGACGAGTTCGTCCGTGCCGACTGCCACCTCGAGCAGTCCCGATTCAGACGGGCGGAAGGTCAGCGCTCCGAAATCCAGGCTTCCCTGCTGGACCTCGACAGCAATCTGCCGGGCGGGGACGCGGCGGACGTCGATTGACACGTCTGGCACGCGCTCACGGAAGCGCGCCATCAGCGGCAGAAGCGTGTGCACCGCGGCTTCGTTGGCGCCAATCAGCACGCGTCCGCGCCGCAGATCGCGCAATTCGCGCATCGCCGACTCGGTCTCCTCCGCCAGCCGCACCAAACGCTGTCCGTAGTTCTGCAGCGTGCGTCCCGCGTCCGTGAGCGTGCCGCTCTTCGACGAGCGATCGAACAGCGTCTCACCCAGGTCGTCCTCGAGCCGGCGGACGGCCTGACTCACAGCCGGCTGGGTGCGATGTACCTTGGCGGCGGCGCGTGAAAAACTGCGCTCCTCGGCGACGGCCAGGAAGATGCGGAGGGCGGCGAGGTCCATAAGTGTGAATTATTGTAACGTAATAATTATCGCTTTGACTTCTAGCCTGCGCCTCGCCACACTGACGCCATGAGCGCACAGGACACCGTCATCATCTTCGACACGACCCTCCGCGACGGCGAGCAGGCCCCGGGGTTTTCGATGGACGTGCCGGCCAAGCTGAAGATGGCCCTGGCGCTCGACGCTCTGGGCGTCGACATCATAGAGGCGGGATTCCCCATCGCCTCGCCGGCCGACTCGGAGGCGACGCGGCAGGTCGCCCTCCAGGTTCGACGGCCGGTGATCGCGGCGCTGGCCCGGTGTCGTCCGCAGGACATCGACGAAGCCGCCCGCGCGCTCGAACCGGCCGAGCGTCGACGCATTCACACGTTCCTCGCGACCTCTGACCTCCACCTCGAACGCAAGCTGCGCATCACGCGTGACGCCTGCCTCGAAGCCACGATCGCCGCGGTCCAGCGCGCACGCCAGTTTACCGACGACGTGGAGTTCTCCGCTGAGGACGCGACCAGGAGCGATCGCGATTTCCTGTGCCGGGTGGTCGAGGGCGTCATCACCGCCGGGGCAACGACAATCAACCTGCCCGACACCGTTGGCTACGCGACGCCCGAGGACCTCCGCGACTTCTTCGAGGAGATTCGCCGGCGCGTCCCCAACTCCGACAAGGCGATCTTCAGCGCCCACTGCCACGACGACCTCGGCTTGGCAGTGGCCAACAGCCTGTCGGCGATTCAAGGCGGAGTACGCCAGGTCGAGTGCACAATCAACGGCATCGGCGAGCGCGCAGGGAACGCCTCGCTCGAAGAGATCGTCATGGCGCTTCGGGTGCGCAGCGATCGCCTGCCCTTCCAGACCGCCATCCAGACCGAACGGCTCTACGCCAGCAGCCAACTGCTGTCCGAGCTGACCAGCGAGCCGGTCCAGGCCAACAAGGCCATCGTCGGACGCAACGCGTTCGCGCATGAAGCCGGCATCCATCAGGACGGCATGTTGAAGGACGCCCGCACCTACGAAATCATGCGGCCGCAGGACGTCGGGCAGGTCCCCGATCAGCTCGTGCTCGGCCGTCATTCTGGACGACATGCCGTCAGCAAGCGGTGCGAGACGCTCGGTCTCGAGTTGACCAGTGACGAGCTCGCGCGCGTGTATCACGAAGTGGTGACGCTCGGCGAGCATCGCAAGAGCATCGGCGACAACGATCTTCGCCGCATCGTCGGGCGCGTGCGGACCGGGCAGGCGACGCCGCAGCCTGCCCACTGAATGGAGCGGCCGCTCACCGACGGTAAAATGACGAGATGATCCCGCTCCGGGACATCATCCCGTCCCGTACAACTCCCTACGTCACGATCGCGCTCGTCACCATCAACGCGCTCGCCTGGTTTTACGAGATCTCGATGCCCGAGCGCACGCTCCAGAGCTTCCTGTCCATCTACGGTGTAGTGCCGGCGCGGTTCGAGACCAGCACGCTCATCACGTCCATGTTCCTTCACGGCAGCTGGTCGCACGTGATCGGCAACATGTGGTACCTGTGGATCTTCGGGGACAACGTCGAGGATCGCGTCGGCCACGGCCGTTTCGTCGTGTTCTATTTGCTGTGCGGCATCGGCGCGGCGCTGGCGCACGTCGCCGCCGAAAGCACCTCGCTGCTCCCGACCATCGGGGCCAGCGGTGCGATCGCCGGAGTGATGGGCGCGTACTTCGTGCTCTACCCGCGGTCGCGCGTGCTGACGCTGATCCCGCTGATCATCATCTGGGAAATCGTCGAGATTCCTGCCATCTTCCTGCTCGGTTTCTGGTTCGTGATGCAGCTGTTCAGCGCTGGCGCGGTCGCGGTCACGGCTAACACCGCGGGCGGCGGCGTGGCCTTCGTGGCGCACATCGCCGGCTTCGTCATCGGCGCAGCCGGGGTGATGGTCTTCAAGAAACGACAGGCGCCGGTAGAATGGTATTACTAGACCAGAATGCTAAGGTGCTACGGGCTTCGTTCTTCGTGCGGGTGCTTCGTGCTAAATGCACCAACGTCGGGGATGAAGCCCGGCATCAAGCACCAAGCACCAAGAACCAGCACCAAGAACCAAACACCTAGGACCAAGCACCCTGTTCAGGTTTTCGCCCTGAGCTGACGGTCGATGCGGGCGAGCTCGAGGAGGAGCCGTTCGAGCTCCTCTTCATAGCGATCGGCCGGCATCGTCTCCTTGTTCGACTTGAGGAGGCTCAGACGATCCTCGACTTCGGCGCGGCGGCGCATCAGGTTGGCGCGTTCGGGATTGCCGGCCATGTCCGGCGGAACGTCTGGCTGCAAGTAGGTGATTTGCGCCAGCTGCCCATCCTTTCCTGGCGTCTCGAGATCGCGTCCGATGCCGGCGCCAGTGTCGTCGAGCAGTGCGCGCTCGGTGGCGAGCTGTCCTTTCTGCTCGAATGAATCCTTCACCTGAGCGCTTGCGTAGGCAAATGCTTCGAGCAGCGACACCTTGCCATTCTTGTCGCGGTCGGCGGCATCTTCGGCGAACGCCCTGATGAAAAATCCGGGAAAGACGGTCTCGAACTGCTGCGCCGCCGAGTCGTTCGCCGTCAGAACGACGCGTCCCTTGCCGGCAAGGGCAGCCATGAACGGAAAGCTCCCGCTCGAGGCATTGACGAACGCGACGCGGCCGGGCAGCGGCTTCACCAGACCCGCCCATTCGTCGACCGTCAAATCCGGCCCGACGAGATTGAACTTGGCTTCGTCCGAGTCCGCTGTCCCGTGCCCGATGAGCAACACGAGCGTCACATCGCCTTCGACGACGCGCCGGCGGAGGTCGGTGAAAGCCGCGCGGACGTTCGCCGCCGTCGCCTTCGCGGCGCCGTCACCCTCCTCGGACAGCACTTTGAGGTGGTCGTCCGGATAGCCAAACTTCTCTTTCAGCGTGGCGAGAAACGACTCGCGCCAGGCCTGATATTTCTTCGCGTACTCGGGACCGCCTGAGGCGCCGGTCACAATTAGCGCGAACCGGTCGCCGGCGAACGCCGACGATGTCGTGAGCCAGCACAGAACGGCCGACAGCACGACACGGCCCAGGGCGCGCCGCATCACCGAAGTCCCCAACGACGGCGAAGAATCCACTCCGAAGAGAGTACCGCAAGGAGGAGGGCAAACGCCCACGGGCGATGCCAGAGGTCGCGGCGCTCCGGCGCCGCGGGCCCCGGAGCCGATGCCTCGAGCCACGACCCGAGTTGGCCCAGGTCGTCCGGCCGGGTGTACCGGCCGCCCGAGCCACGAGAGAGCCGCTGCAGAACCCCTTCGTTGAGGCGCGGGTCCGTCAGCTCGCGATCGCTGCCGCCCACATAGAACCAGCGGTCGGCCGTGCCCAGGGCCTCGGTGCCGCGGCGGGCCTCCGTGCGGACGCGGTAAAGTCCGGGCCGCTCGGGCTGAAAGGCCGCAGATAGACGTCCGGCGGAGCTCCCGTCACGTTTCAACGCCAGGGGCTGCGAGTCCCCGCCTGGCAACGTCAGAGTCGCCGAGACCGTGGCGTCGGGCACCGGTGCGAAGCTGGCATCCCGGACGTCGATGACGAGGGCGGTCGCGTCGCCGGCTTCCGGCGCCTCCGGCGTGACGATCGACACGGGGTCCGGCGCGGCGGCCGCCAGCCATCGACCTGCCTGACGCCAGAAGAACTCGTAGGAGCGATCGGGCGCGGGCAACATCATCTTCCAGCGCCACGCCCCCTCTCCGGCAAACACCATCGAGCGCCCGCGCCCATATCGCTGGACGGCGACCAGCGGGACGACCATACCGCCGGCCGTAGACGTAACGGCCAGGACCTGGGCACCTGGACGTGGGCCGCCCAACTGGGCGGCCGAGGCGAGCTCCGGCATCGCCGACCACAAGCGCATCGTCTCGGTGCTGGACGCGCCAATCCGCATCACGGAGTGGCTGGCGCCGTCCGACGTAAGCGTCACCATGTGATGACGCGGGATGCGGTCGGGATCGAGCGACGCACGGGCGAGACCGCCGCGCCGATCGTTCAACTCGACCGGCAGCACCTCTTCGAGCGGCGTGCCGATGAGCCCTCGCTGCGCGAACGATTTGCCCCCCATCACCAGCAGGCCGCCGCCGCGCTCCGAGACGAAGTCGGCCGCGAGCTGCATCTGGGCGCGCGTGAAGAAATCGCTCTCCAGGTTGGCGATGATGATCGCGTCGTAGACGAAGAGCGCGTCACGCGTCGCAGGAAACCCCTTTGCGAGCCTGGCGGCCCGGCCGCCCCCGGCTTGAACGAAGTATGTGTCCTCGCCCACATCGTTCTTGCCCTTGCGCACAATGATGTCCAGCTCGAGGCCAGGATCGGCGGAGAGCGCTCGCGCCAGGAAGCTGTGGTCGAATCCCGGAGCGCCTTCCAACGCGAGAATCCGCCGCTTTCTCGACGCCGGACTGACCAGCACGCTCCGCTGGTTGTTCTCGACAATCGCTTCACCGGGCGCCGCGACGATTTCCGCGGTGTAGACGGTCGCCGTCACCGGATCGGGAAGCACCGTGAACTGAACGTCCACCGGCGAACCGTCCGCACTCGGCTCGACGCGACGCGAGTCGATTGCTCGGCCGTCGGCCAGCACGCGCAGTTGGAAAGGCTCTCGCCCGAAGCCGCGGCTCACGGCCGTGACCTTCAGATCAACTGTGGCGGCGTCCAATCGCGGGTCGCCGGCCGAAACACCCAGCACTTCGCGATCGGCGGGCCCTGCCGCCGATCCGATACCGACGGTGTAAATCGGTAGGGGCGCATCGGCCCCGAAATCGCGTGTCGCGTCGGTCTCGGCACCGTCGGTCAGCACGACCACGCCGGCAACCGGACGTCCTCGATATCGCTCGCGGATGTTGGCGATGGCCGCGCCGAGATCTGAACGGCGTGCGTCTGCCGTCAGGCCATCGGCTGAGGCCGCCGTGACGGTGTCGCCGAAGGCGTACAGCTCTGGCTTGAATTGCCGGCTGAGCCCTGGCAGCACGTCACTTCGAAGGCGATCGGCCGCCTCCTCGATCCGCGGACGGCCGCCGGCCCCGTCCGGCACTCGCATGCTGCGAGAGACATCGACGAGCACTGGAACGGCGACATCGGAGGCACCCGGCGGAGCGTCGATGGTCGGTCTGGCGAGCATGAGCACCAGTACCGCTATCGAGGATGCCCGCAGCACGGCCAGCCCGATGCGCCGCTGGCGAGAGAGCGGAACGAGCGTACGTCGATACGAAGCGAACGCGACGCCAGCAATGCCCAGGAGAGCGAGGATGACCAGCCACGCCGGGAGGGGAGACGCGAAATGCATAGAGGCGTGAGGCCTTGGGCTCTGTCTTAAGTTTCAGGTCTCAAGTCTCAGGAAGCTGCTCCGGACTTAAGACTTAAGACCTAAGACTTAAGCCTATCGTGAGCGCTTCCCCGCCAGCGCCTTGAAGTAGCTGTCGACCTGCTGGCTGTAAGCGGCCGGCGGCCGATCGTCGACGCCGGCTGCGAGGCGGTCTTTGGCGGCTTTCGCCTGTAGCTTTTGCGACAGGTTCGTCTCCGCCTGCTCTAGCGCCTGTGTCGCCTGTCGGCGAAGCTCCTCCCACTTCGCGAAGTCCTGCTTGAAGGCCTCCGTGCCGGGCGCCGACAGCACCATACCCTGCCCTTCGAACGTGAAGCCGCCATCGCCACGCCCTGTGGTCCGTTCATCGCGGCGGAGCTCGTCGAGCAGGTTCTGCGTTTCCTTCATCTGACGGGCGTATTCGTCGCGCAGCCTGGCCGCCTCGTCGTTGCCGCCCGTCCCCGGAGCCTGGCCCGTGCCGCGGGAGCCGGCTTGTTGGCCCAGCGCGTCGAGCTGGCGGCTGGTGGCCTCCATCTGATCGCGCAGCTCCTGGGCTCGCGCGAGCTGGTCGGTCAGCTTCTTCGACTCGGAGTCCCGGGAGCCGTTGGCCGCACCCAGACGGTCGGCCAGGCGATCGAGAGAACGTGCGAGCTCCTGCTGGGTCGATGTGGCCGACGCTGTCGAGCGCTGAGAGGATCCCTGCTTGCCGTCACCGCCAGCGGACGCGCGCATCTGGTCGGCGGACTGACGCATCCGCTCGGAGAGTCGCTGCTGCTTCAGATCTCGCGAACCATCCGCGGCCGCCTGGCGCGAGGCACTCGAGTCCTGGCCGCCCGGCCGGGGCGCGCCGGAACGATCCGACGATGGCTCGGCGTTCCCGGCCTGACGCTCGAGATTTTCCTGCAGCCGCTGCACACGGTCGGCCAGGCGTTCTTCTTCGCCGGCAAGGCGCCGCAGCGCGTCGGTGGCGTTGTCGCCGTCGCCCGTGCGCCCGAGCTCGGACGCCACTTGCCGCTGAGCGTCGGCCAGCTGGCGCGCTTCGAGCTGCAGGTCGCCGACAGCACGCCGCTGTTCGTCGGGCATCGACGCCCGCATCTGCTGCTCGAGCTCGCGGAGCTTGTCGAGCGCACGGCTGCCCCGCGCGCTGGCCTGGCTCGGATCCTCGCGCCGGAGATCGCTCGCCGCGTTGCGCATTTCCTCGCTGACCTCGCGCATGCGGTTGCCAGTGTTGCCGGCGGTGCTGCCGTTGCCGGGCTGCTGCTGCCCGTCTCGACGCTGACCAGATGACCCTGGCTGGCCGGACTGACCAGCGCTCTGTTGACCGGGCTGACTCTGCTGACCACCCTGACTCTGCTGTCCGGACTGATTCGATTGACCGCTCTGACTCTGTTGGCCCTGTTGCTGTCCTTCCTGATTCTGCTGCTGCGCGTTCGACGGCCCGCCGCGTGACATCTGTCGGGCCATCTCGTCGGCGCGCTGTCGCAGCTCCTGCTGCTCGCGCGTCAGAGTCTCGAGCGCGCGCTTGAGCTCCTCTTGAGACATCTGCTGCCGCTGGCGCGCCAGTTCCTGCTGCCGTCGGAGCAAGTCGTCCTGGCGCTGGGCCAGCTCACGAATCTTGTCGAGCATGCTTTCAGTCGAGTTCTTGTCCTTCTGCTCGGCGCTATTCGGCGTCTCGTAGTTGGTCTGCTGATTCCGGGTGAGCTCCTTGTCGAAAAGCGACGAGAGGTCCTGCGACTGACGATTCTGACCATTGCCGCCGGTGCCGGCCTGGCGCGAAATCTGCCGATCCTTCACCTCCGACTGCGCTTTCAGCAGATGATTCAACGCCTCGAGCTCCGGCGGCATCGCCGTCTTCGTCTTGAGCGCCTCGAGCGACGCAACCGCCTTCTCCATCGCCTTCGAGGCGGCCGTCTTGGCGTCTTCTTCAGGGAGCGTCTGGCCGGCGCGAAGGGTGCCCGGCGCCGGCTGGCGACGCCGTGGATCTCTCATCGTCGACTCGCGCAACGAGCTTGCGGTCTCTTCGACGCGAGTCTTGAGCTCGGACTCGGCTTTGGCAACGGACCTGATGTCCGCCTCGGACTTTGCGCCGCCGCTGGCCTCGGTACGTCGATCGAGCTTCCACGTGGCGACGATGACTTCCTTCTGTGCGTTCACGAGATCATCCAGCTGCGGATTGCCGGTCCCGCCGCCTCCGCCAGCCTGGCTCTGAGCCAGCGTGAACTCCTGCTCGAAGGGCTTGACCTCCAGGAAAAAGATGTCGCTGCGGGCTTCGATCGAACGGCGGCCGCGTGGCAGGTCCCGCGCGCGCACGTAGTACGAAATGAAGTCGCCCGGTTGGACCGCGAGGTCTTCGAGGTACAGCGTGTGCGCCGCATTGACCGACGCACTTCGGCGCGGGATCTCGAGCGGCACCACTTTCTCCGCTCCGCCGCGCACGCTGTACACCAGATCGAGTTGCGCGATCCCGAAGTCGTCCTGCGCCTCCGCCTCGATGTCCACTTCCTCCAGCCGCGTGACGCTGCGGTCTCGGGCGGGCTTCAACACCCGCACCTCGGGCGGCCGGTCGTCCAGCATACGGATGAAGTATTCGGTCTCACCCGGACTGCTCATGCCTTCGCGATCAGCCACGCGGACACGATAGGAATCGTCCTTCTCGATGCGCAGCGCCGCCTGCAGCTGCGGCTCATCACCTGCGACTGCGGCGAGCGGGACGCTCACGCCTCCGCCGAGATTCATCTGGCCGGACGAGGCCTGCCGATCGGTGTGAATCTTCAGCACGACGTCGGTGCCGGACGGAGCGTAGATGTCGCCGCTGTCCTCTTCCGTCCGCGCCTCGAGGCCCAACGACGGCGGGTACCGGTATTCGACATCGATGCGGGTGACGCGCGGTGGGCGAACGACGGAGACTTCGAAGCTCGGCGAGGTGATCGTGCCGGCCACGACGCGATAGATGAACGACTCGCCGAGCGACTCGAGCTGGAGCCGGAATGCGCCGGAGGCATCCGGGGGCATGTCGGTCGTCACCCAGGTGTCACCGTCAGCGCGCTGAAACTGCGCGGCTACCGGCGCGGTGTTGCCGGCGAGCCGCGCCTCAATCGTGAGATCCGCGCCGGCCTGCAGCCGCGCGTGCCCGGGCGTGACGTCCAGCCGAAGGTGAGACGGGAGGAGCGCAAGCGACAGTGCGTCGAACGACCGCCGCACGGTGCCGCGACCAACGAAGAGGACCGCGAGAAACGCGAGCAGCGCCGCGCCGGCTTGAAATGCCGAACGGCGAATCAGATGGCCGTCAACAATTGCCTGGGGATCGACGCGCGCCGCGCGCTGACCGGCGTCAGCGAGCATGATAGCGCCGAGGCCAGGCGCCGTGCCGGACCGCGCCATCTCGGCGACGTGAACGGCGCTGACGAGCCGGTCGTCGAGCGAGGGCTCGCGCTCCTCGATGAACCGCGCGACCTGGGCATCCGTCGGCACCCGCCGAGCCGGCCACAGCGGGCGGATCGCGGCAGCCAGCATCAGCATCAGCGCCACGGCTCCGGTGACGGCCAGCGCCGCGGCCGAATGTCCGGTAAAACGCGCGACCATCAGGGCGCCCAGCAGGACACTGGTCGCCGTCACCGTGGCGACCACGCTGGCCTTCAGAACAATCAGGCGGCGCCACCGCGCTCGAACGCGGTCGATCAGTTCGCCGATGTCGCGGTTCGACGGCTCCATCACGCTGACTCTATCAGGGTTCGTGCTCCACGAGCTCCCGTCGCGTCACGCCGTTCTGGCG
>JBKPSC010000131.1:0-6286 GCA_046734915.1 Acidobacteriota bacterium
CCCGCAAGACGAGCACGACGCCTGCGGCGTCGGGTTCGTCGTCGACATGAAGGGTCGCAAGTCGCACCGGATTGTCAGCCAGGCTCTGCAGGTGCTCATGAACCTGGCGCATCGCGGCGCCTGCGGCTGCGAGACGAACACGGGTGACGGCGCCGGCATCCTGGTTCAGATTCCGGACGCGTTTCTGCGCAAGGTGGCGCCGGCGCGGCTGCCGCCGGTCGGCGAGTATGGAGTCGGCCTGGTCTTCCTGCCGAAGGATCCCGAGTTCCGCCTGCTGTGCGAACAGTTGTTCGCTGCGATCATCGCCGAGGAAGGGCAAACCCTGCTCGGCTGGCGCGACGTGCCGACCGACGACCGCCTGGTGGGGCCGAGCGCGGTCGCGGTCGAGCCCGTGTTCCGCCAGATTTTCATCGCCCGCGGCGATCTGCGCCGCGCGACGGAGACGATTGATCCCGCCGCGAGCACGACGAGCGCACGGGTGCTGTTCGAGCGCAAGCTCTACGTCATCAGGAAGCGGGTCGAGCGCGCGGCCGATCTGCTGCCGCTGCCGGAAGCGGCCCGCAAGTCGTTCTACATTCCGAGCCTGTCGTGCAACACGCTCATCTACAAGGGCATGCTGACCGCCAGCCAGATCGAGCCGATGTTCCCCGATCTGGCCGATCCGGACTTCGAGTCAGCGCTGGCGCTGGTCCACCAGCGGTTCAGCACGAACACGTTCCCGGCGTGGCCGCTCGCGCATCCCTACCGCTATATCGCGCACAACGGCGAGATCAACACGCTCACCGGCAACATCAACTGGATGCGCGCCCGCGAAGGGCTGCTCAAGTCGGACGTTCTCGGCGACGACCTGCAGAAGATTCTGCCGATCATCCGCGAAGGCGGCAGCGATACGGCGATTTTCGACAACGTGCTCGAGTTCCTCGTGATGTCGGGGCGGTCGCTGCCGCACGCCATTTTGATGATGATCCCCGAGCCGTGGGCGGGGCACGAGTCGATGTCGCCCGAGCTCAAGGCGTTCTACGAGTACCACTCGTCGCTCATGGAACCGTGGGACGGACCGGCGTCGATCGCGTTCTCGGACGGCACGATCATCGGTGCCATCCTCGATCGCAACGGCCTTCGGCCGTCGCGCTACTACGTCACCAAGGACGGTCTGGTCGTTCTCGCGTCGGAAGTCGGAGTGCTCGACATCCCGGCCGAAGACATCGTGCTCAAGGAGCGGCTGCACCCAGGCCGCATGTTCCTCGTCGATACGTCGCGTGGACGCATCGTCTCGGATGAGGAGATTAAGCGCGAGCTGGCTTCCGCTCAGCCGTACCAGGAGTGGCTGAAGAATCTGATCGACATCGACGATCTGGATCCGGCGCCGTACCTGCCGCCGCCCAGCCACGAGACCGTGATGCGGCGCCAGCAGCTGTTCGGCTATACGCACGAGGACCTTCGGCTGCTGCTCGCACCGATGGCGACCAACGGCGAGGAAGCCATCGGATCGATGGGCACCGACACGTCTTTGGCGGCGCTGTCGAACCGGCCGCGGCCCTTGTACGACTACTTCAAGCAGGTCTTCGCGCAGGTCACGAACCCACCGCTCGACGCCATCCGCGAGGAGCTCGTCACCTCGATGGAGTCGACGATCGGCCCCGAAGGCAACCTGCTCGACCCGCGTCCCGAGTCGTGCCGGCAGATCAAGATCAAGTACCCGGTGATCGACAACGACCAGGTCGCGCGTCTGCGTCACGTCTACGATCCGGGGTTTCGGACGACGCGGATTCCGACGCTCTTCGACCCGGCTCAGGACGGGTGGGGCCTCGAAAAAGCGCTGGACGAGTTGAACCGCCGCGCTGCCGCAGCCGTCGATGCCGGCTACACGATCCTCATCCTCTCGGATCGCGATGCCGATCGCACGCGCGCGCCGATCCCCAGCTTGTTGGCCACGGCCAGCGTTCACCATCACCTGGTCCGGCTCGGGAAGCGGACGCGGTGCGCGATGATCGTCGAGTCGGGCGACGCGCGCGAAGTGCACCACTGCGCGCTGCTGCTCGGCTACGGCGCCGGCGCGGTCAACCCGTATCTGGCGTTCGAGACGCTCGACGACATGGTCCGTCAGCGGATTCTCGTCGGCGTGAATCTCGAGACGGCGATCAAGAACTACATCAAGGCGCTCAACAAAGGCATTTTGAAAGTGATGTCCAAAATGGGCATCTCGACCCTGCAGAGCTACTGCGGCGCGCAGGTGTTCGAAGCGGTCGGCCTCGACCGCGCCTTCGTCGACAAGTACTTCACGCGAACGGCGTCACGCATCGGTGGAGTCGGCCTCGACGTGATCGCGCAGGAAGTGCTCCGCCGCCACGCGCGGGCGTTTCCGACACGGCCCGTCGGCGAGCACGATCTCGAGTGGGGCGGCGAGTATCAGTGGCGGCGTGACGGGGAGTACCACCTGTTCAACCCCGACACCGTGTTCAAGCTGCAGCACGCCACTCGCTCCGGCCAGTACGCGATCTTCAAGGAGTACACGCGGCTCGTCGACGATCAGAATCAGAATCTCGCCACCCTCCGCGGGCTGCTCGAACTCAAGGGCGGCGGGACGCCGATTCCGATCGACGAGGTCGAGCCGGTCGAGGCCATCGTCAAGCGGTTCTCGACCGGGGCGATGTCGTACGGCTCGATCAGCCAGGAAGCGCACGAGACGCTGGCGATCGCCATGAATCGCATCGGCGGCAAGTCGAACACCGGCGAAGGCGGCGAAGATTCGGCCCGCTACGTTCGCGACGCCAACGGCGATTCACGCCGAAGCGCCATCAAGCAGGTGGCGTCGGCTCGCTTCGGCGTCACCAGCGAATATCTCGTCAACGCCGACGATCTGCAGATCAAGATGGCGCAGGGCGCGAAGCCCGGCGAGGGCGGCCAGCTGCCGGGGCACAAGGTCTATCCGTGGATTGCGAAGGTCCGCTACGCGACGCCCGGCGTCGGGCTCATCTCGCCGCCGCCGCACCACGACATCTACTCGATCGAGGACCTGGCGCAGCTCATCTATGACCTGAAGAACTCGAACCCGCGCGCCCGCATCCACGTGAAGCTCGTGGCGCTGGCCGGCGTCGGCACCGTCGCGGCGGGCGTGGCCAAAGCGCACGCCGACGTCGTGCTCATCTCGGGACACGACGGCGGGACCGGCGCCTCGCCGCTCACGTCCATCAAGCACGGCGGCGTGCCCTGGGAGCTTGGTCTGGCCGAGACGCAGCAAGTACTGATGATGAACAAGCTGCGCGATCGCATCACCGTGCAGGTCGACGGTCAGCTGAAGACCGGGCGCGACGTCGTGATTGCCGCCCTGCTCGGCGCCGAGGAGTTCGGTTTCGCGACCGCGCCGCTCGTCGTCTCGGGCTGCATCATGATGCGGGTGTGCCACCTGAACACCTGCCCGGTCGGTGTCGCCACGCAGGATCCCGAGCTGAGGAAGCAGTTCACCGGCAAGCCTGAGTTCGTCGTCAACTTCTTCCGCTTCATTGCCGAGGAAGTGCGCGAGTACATGGCGCAGCTCGGCTTCCGGACGCTCGACGAGATGATCGGCCGGGCCGACCGTCTGAACTTCCGCAAGGCGGTCGATCACTGGAAGGCAAAGGGTCTCGATTACTCCGCCATCCTGTACCAGCCGCCGGTGGCCGAGGGGGCGACGCGCCGGAAGATCGTGGCGCAGGATCATGGTCTCGCCACGGCGCTCGACAACGAGCTCATCGCGCAATGCCGCGACAGCATCCAGACGCGACGTCCGGTGTCGCTCGACTTCCCGATCCGCAACGTCAACCGCACCGTCGGCACGATGCTCGGCTCCGAGGTGACGCGGCGATGGGGCGCCGAAGGATTGCCGGAAGACACGATTCAGCTCCACTTCAAGGGCTCGGCGGGCCAGAGCTTCGGCGCGTTCCTGCCGCGCGGCATCTCGCTCACGCTCGAAGGCGACTCGAACGACTACATCGCCAAGGGGCTCTCAGGCGGCAAGATCGTCGTGTATCCGCCGACAGAGTCCCGTCTCGTCGCCGAAGACAACATCGTCGTCGGCAACGTCGCGCTGTATGGTGCGACGAGCGGTGAGGCCTACTTCCGCGGCGTGGCCGGCGAACGATTCGCCGTCCGGAACAGCGGCGCCTTTGCCGTCGTCGAGGGCGTCGGCGATCACGGCTGCGAGTACATGACTGGCGGACGCGTCGTCGTGCTCGGTTCGACCGGACGGAATTTCGCCGCCGGCATGAGCGGCGGCATCGCGTATGTGCTCGACGAGCAAGGCGCGTTCTCGCGTCTCTGCAATATGTCGATGGTCGATGCCGAACGCCTCGATGACGGCGAGGACATCGATCTGGTGCAGCGACTGATCCGCCGCCATGTGGAGTACACGAGCAGCACACTGGGCGCACGGGTGCTGGCCGAATGGAATTCGTCGGTGCGGCAATTCGTGAAGGTCATGCCGCGCGAATACAAGCGGGTGCTCACCGCGCAGGCCAACGCCGCCGCGGCGGGCCGCGTGGCATCGCTCGAGGAGCTCGTGGGAGTGGCGGCCGCTCATGGGTAAGCCCACTGGTTTCATCGAGATCGCACGGAAGAAGATGCCGACGCGTCCCGTCGTCGAACGCGTCCGGGACTGGCACGAGGTCTACCTGCCCTATCCCGACGGCGCTCTGAAGGATCAGGCGGCGCGTTGCATGGACTGCGGTATCCCCTTCTGCCATCAGGGCTGTCCGCTGGGGAACCTCATTCCCGATTGGAACGACCTCGTCTACCGCGATCGCTGGAAGGCGGCGATCGAGCGGCTGCACGCCACCAACAACTTCCCCGAGTTCACGGGACGGCTGTGCCCCGCGCCGTGCGAGGGCTCGTGCGTGCTGGGCATCAACGGCGACCCGGTGACCATCAAGGCAGTCGAGGTCTCGATCATCGACCGGGCGTTCAGCGAAGGCTGGGTGACGGCCGACCCGCCCGAGGTCCGGACCGGCAAACGGGTGGCGGTCATCGGTTCCGGCCCGGCCGGTCTCGCCGCCGCCGCGCAATTGAACAAGGCCGGTCACTGGGTGACCGTCTTTGAACGGGCCGACCGCATCGGCGGCCTACTGCGTTACGGCATCCCGGAGTTCAAGCTCGAAAAGCGCGTGCTGGATCGGCGCGTCGCGCTGCTCGAAGCCGAAGGCGTGATGTTCAAGACCCGGGCGAACATCGGAATTGACATTCCCGTCGACGAACTGCGCCGCGACTTCGACGCGATTGTTCTGGCCGGCGGCTCCACGCGGCCGCGTGATTTGCCGGTCCCCGGCCGCGAGCTGAAGGGCATCCATTTCGCGATGGAGTACCTCACGCTCCAGAACCGCCGCAACGAAGGCGAACAGATTGCCGACACCTCGTTCATCACTGCCAAGGACAGGCACGTCATCATCATCGGTGGGGGCGACACCGGTGCCGACTGTCTCGGCACCGCTCATCGCCAGGGCGCGGCGTCAGTCGTGCAGCTCGAGCTGTTGCCACAACCGCCCGCCGAGCGGGCTGCCAACAACCCTTGGCCGCTCTGGCCGAATATCTTCCGCATCTCTACGGCGCATGAAGAAGGCGGCGAGCGGTTGTACTCCATCGCCACCGAACGTTTCAGCGGCGACGAAGCCGGCCATGTGACCACGCTCCATATGAACCAGGTCGCGATGGTGAACCGCAACGGACGTACCGAGTTCGAGCCCCTGCCTGGGAGCGATCAGAAGCTCAGAGCCGACCTCGTCCTGCTGGCGATGGGCTTCCTTGGCCCCGAGACCAACGGCATGCTGCAGCAGCTCGGCGTCAAGATGACCGAGCGCGGCAACGTCTGGCGCGACCGTCAGTGGATGACGAGCGTTCCGGGGGTCTTCGCCGCCGGCGACATGCAGCGCGGCCAGTCGCTCATCGTGTGGGCCATCGCCGAGGGACGATCGGCCGCACGCGGCGTTGATGCCTATTTGATGGGCAGGTCTGATCTGGCGGCGCCGCTCTCCTGAATCTTGTCGGCTCAGGGCTCAGGGCTCGGGCTCAAGACTGTGGGCTCAGGGGTCGTTCGGCTAGAATCTCGCCGGGAGACCGCGCTGCCATGAGCGAAGCGCTCGGCCTTATTCAGGCAAGCCGGCTGTACGAACCCGATCCGGTACGCGCTCGGACGACGCACTGCGGCAGCCTGGAGGCGTACGAAGCGCTGCTGCTGAAATCGCGGGAGCGTCCTGACGAGTTCTGGGCCGAAGTCGCCGGCGAGCTCGAATGGATGCGGCCGTGGGATGCCGTCTCC
>JBKPSC010000132.1:0-9352 GCA_046734915.1 Acidobacteriota bacterium
GGAATGGGCCTCACCCAGGACAACCATCCCGTTTCGACGTCGGTGCAGACGGTGACCAGAAACTGGACCGACTCGAATGGAAATTTCTTCCCCGACTGCGATCTGGCGAATCCGCTGTTGAACGGCGAATGCGCGCAGGTATCGAACCTGAATTTTGGAAAGAACAACCCGAACGCGACCCGCTACGATCAGGATGTGCTGCAGGGATGGGGCAAGCGCAATTACAACTGGGAGGTTTCAGCGGCGATCCAGCGCGCGCTGACAGACCGCGTCTCGGCAACGTTCGGTTACTACCGCCGCTGGTACGGCAACGTGACCGCTACGGACAATCTCGACGTCACGCCGGCGGATTACGATCCGTTCTGCATTACCGTGCCAAAGGATTCGCGGCTGCCGGACGGCGGCGGCAACCGGCAGTGCGGGTACGCGAACGTCAGCGTCGCGAAGTTCGGCCAGGTCCACAACTACATCACGCTGCGCGGCGAAGATAATTTCGGACTGTCGACCGAGATCTACAACGGCTTCGACCTGACTGCGAATGCGCGCCTGCCGTCCGGTTCGCAGGTGTCCGGCGGCGTGAGCCTCGGACGCACGGCGACCAACACGTGCGGTGTCGTCGATTCGCCGCAGGAGGCATTGTTCTGCGAGGTGACGCCGCCGTTCCAACCGAATATCAAGGCCCAGGGTGTTTACGTGCTGCCGTGGTACGGCGTGCAGGTCGCGGCAGCCATTCAGAACGTCCCCGGCGCACAGATCACCGCGACCTACACCGCGACGAACGCCGAGGTCGCTCCGTCGCTCGGCCGCAACCTCTCGTCGGGCACGAACGGAACGGTGGCCCTGCCGATCATTCAACCGGGAACCATGTACGAGGATCGTCAGACCCAGCTCGACATGCGATTGAGCAAGCGGTTCCGCGTGCAACGGATGCGCATTCTGGGCAGCGTGGACATCTTTAATGTGTTGAATCTCGCCGGTATCGACGCCGTTAATATCAATTACGGGCCGAGCTGGCTGCGACCGACGCGCATTCAGGGATCGCGATACGTGAAGTTCAGTACGCAGATCGACTTCTAGGCGCGATAGGCGGATGATGTTCAAGGCAAGAGACAAGCAACTAAGGATGACGCGAATCTCTCGCGCGATCGCGGCCTACTCCGGTTCCCTGCTGATCGCTGCCGTCTACTTCGGTTCGCACGGCGCGGCGAGCCAGACGGTTGAAACGCGCAGCGCACAGACCGGAGGCGGTGCGCAAACCGCGCGTGCCGTCCTCGATCGGTACTGTGTCACCTGTCATAACCAGCGCCTGAAAACTGCGGGGCTGATGCTCGACGGCCTGGACGTGGACCACGTGTCGCGGTCTTCCGCGGAGTGGGAAAAAGTTGCGCGCAAGCTGCGGACCGGCGAAATGCCGCCGCCCGGCATGCCGCGGCCGGACAGCGCGACATCGACCATCGTCAGCGCGTACCTCGAAAATGCGCTCGACGCGGCAGCGCTCGCTAATCCGAACCCGGGTCGGGTTCCGGTGCATCGACTCAATCGTACCGAATACACGAACGCGGTCCGCGATCTGCTGGCACTCGAGCTCGATGGGAAGTCCTTGTTGTGGGCCGACGAACCCGATCAGGAAGGATTCGATAATGTAGCCAGCGTGCTCTCGATATCGCCTGCGCTTCTCGAAGGGTACATTTCGTCGGCGCGGCGGGTGAGCCGACTCGCGATCGGCGATCCCACTATCAATCCGGTCACTGACGAATTCAAGATCCTCACGGCCGTCGTGCAGGATGACCGCATGGGAGACGACCTGCCGTTCGGCTCGCAGGGCGGCACGTCGATCCCGTACTTGTTCCCGCTCGACGGTGAATATCAAATCAAGGTTCGTTTGAAGCGGCAGCTTTACCTCTACATCATGGGAATGGGCGAGCCGCATCAACTCGAGATTCGCCTCGACCGCGCGCTCGTCAAGCGATTCACCATTGGCGGCCAGGCGTTCGGCATGACGAACCCGGAGAGCTTCGCCGGCAACACGCAGGGCGATCCGGAATTCGAAGAATACATGCACACCGCCGACGATGGTCTCGAGGTGCGGATTCCGGTCGAGGCAGGGCGGCACGAAGTGTCGGTGTCGTTCGTGCGCCGATTCTGGCAGCCGGAGGGCGTGCTGCAGCCCCCGCAGCGCGGCTTCGCTCGCACGACCAATGAGCTCTATCACGGTTATCCTGCCGTCGACAGCGTGTCGATCGGCGGACCGTACAACGCGGTAGCGACGACTGATTCGCCGAGCCGCAGGAAGCTGTTCGCGTGTCGGCCGAAAAACGCCGCCGACGAAGAACCATGCGCGAGAAATATCCTCGTCACTCTTGCGAAGCGTGCATACCGACGTCCGGTCACCGAGGACGAGGCGAACACGCTGATGGCCTTCTATAAAGAAGGTTGCGCGACGGGCAGCTTCGACAAAGGCATCCAGCGCGGAGTCGAAAGGATCCTCGCCGCGCCGAGCTTTATTTTGCGGATTGAAGGTGAGCCGCCGAACGCTGCGCCCGGTACCGTCTATCGCCTCAGCGATCTCGACCTTGCGTCACGTCTGTCGTTTTTCTTGTGGGGCAGTGTTCCGGACGAGGAGTTGCTGAATGCGGCGATCGCCGGTCGGCTGCGTCAACCGGCGGGACTGGAGCAGCAGGTTCGCCGCATGCTCGCCGATCCGAAAGCAAAATCGCTCGTCGACGGTTTCGTTGCGCAGTGGCTGCAGCTCGGAAAGCTGAAGAGCATCGTACCGGATGCCGAACGCTATCCCGAGTTCGACGAGAATCTTCGTGACGCGATGCGCCGCGAGACGGAGGAGTTCGTCGCCGATCAACTGCGCGGTAATCGCAGCGTCCTCGAAATGCTCAGCGCGAACTACTCATTCCTCAACGAACGCCTCGCCCGCCACTACGGCGTCCACAACGTGTACGGCGAGCGGTTCCGCAAGGTCACGTTCAACGACGACACGCGCGGAGGTTTGCTCGGCCAGGCGAGCGTCCTGACGGTCACTTCGTATCCGAATCGCACGTCGGTCGTCCTCCGCGGAAAGTGGCTGCTTAACACCTTTCTCGGCGGACCGCCGCCACCGCCGCCGGCCGATGTGCCGTCGCTCAAAGATCCCGGGCAGGACGGCCAGCCGCGTTCGCTTCGCGATCGCATGGAGCAGCACCGAAAGAATCCCGCTTGTGCGGGTTGCCATCGACGCATGGATCCGCTGGGGTTCTCGCTCGAGAACTTCGACGCGCTCGGCAAGTGGCGGACGATCGCCGATGGCGAAACGGTCGACGCCTCGGCGTCGCTCCCCGACGGAACACGATTCAGTGGAATCGCCGGACTGCGTGGCTTGCTCATCGACCATAAAGAGGACTTCGTCCGCACATTGAGCGAGAAGATGCTCGCCTACGCGGTGGGCCGGGGCATCGAATCGTCCGACCTGCCGACAGTTCGCAAGATCGCCCGCGATGCTGCGGCTGGCGATTACCGGTGGGAATCGCTGATTCTGTCGATCGCCAGGAGCACACCATTCACGATGGGAATCGTGAAGAGCGCGCCGCCTGCAATCACCGCCGCCGACCGACCGGTTGATCGATAAGTGTCGTCGATCGAAGAGGAGTGCCGAATGATTATCACCAAAATGGCTATTCCACGCCGTCAAGTCCTGCGCGGGTTCGGCGCGATGCTGGCGTTGCCCTTCCTCGACAGCATGGTGCCGGCCTTGTCCGCGCTGGCGAAGACGGGCGGAAAGCCGGTGAACCGGCTGGGCGTCGTCTACGTCCCCAACGGCGTGATCATGAAGTCGTACCTGCCGGCGAGCGACGGGGCGGCGTATGAAATGTCGCCGACGCTCAGTCCGCTGGCGCCGTTCAGGAATCAGACGCTGGTCGTGAGCGGCTTGAACTGCGTGCCTTCCCCCGGACGGCCAGGCGGCTCGCACGCCAAGGCGAGTACGCGATTCCTCACCGACGTATCGCCGCCGACGAGCGAAACGGTCCTCGACGTCGGCGTGTCAATGGACCAGATGGTTGCCGCCGAACTCGGAAAGCAGACGCAGTTGGCATCGCTTGAGCTCGCGATCGAGTCGACCGAGACGGCCGGGGCATGCGACGTCGGCTTCGCCTGCGCGTACACCAACACGATTTCATGGAAGAGCGGCAACACACCGCTGCCGACGCAGAACAATCCGCGCGCGGTGTTCGAGCGGCTGTTCGGCGATAGCGCGAGCACCGATGCGGCGCTGCGCGCAGCGCGCATCCGCGAACAGAAAAGCGTGCTCGATTCGGTCAGCCAGGAAATTGCCCGGCTCGAGCGATCGCTCGGCACCGGCGACCGAACCAAGCTCGGCGAGTATCTGGAGGCGATTCGCGACGTCGAGCGGCGGATCCAGGTCGCAGAAGAACAGAGCGGCGACGCGCTGCCGCTCGTCGCGCATCCGGCGGGCATTCCCGGCAACTACGATGATCACGTCAAGCTGATGTTCGACTTGATGGTGCTCGCCTATCAAACCGACATGACTCGCGTCATTACGATGATGCTCGGCCGCGAGTTCAGCGGTATGACTTACCCGCAGATCGGCGTGCCGGATGCGCATCATCCTATTTCGCATCACGCAGGCGAGGCGGAAAAGATCGCCAAGATGGCGAAAATCAACCGCTACCACATGACGCTGTTCGCCTACCTGCTCGACAGGCTGCGGTCGACGCCCGATGGCGACGGCACGCTCCTCGATCACATGACGATGATGTACGGGTATGGAATGGCCGACAGCAACAGCCATTCGCCGTACGACATCCCGCTCGTGCTCGCCGGCGGCGGCGTCGGCACGATCAAGGGCGGACGGCACTTGCGCTTCAAGGACACTCCGCTTGCGAACCTGCACATCTCGCTACTCGACAACCTCGGGGTGCGGGTCGATCGGATCGGCGACAGCACCGGACCGCTCAACATCGCGTAGCCGGAGATCTGAACATGCGCTCGGCACGTCAACACCTCGCCGTCGCCGGCTGCGGACTGCTGCTCGCGGTGACGGTGCAATCTGCCGCCGCGGAAGTTCGGCTGATCGACGCGATCAGAAATAGAGATGCCGCGGCGGTCCGCACACTCGTCAAGCAGCGCGCCGAAATCAACGTCGCCGATCGTGATGGAACGACGCCGCTCCATTGGGCGGTCCATTTCGATGACGCCGCGACGATCGATCTCCTGCTTCGCGCCGGCGCGAAGGTCAACGCGGCCGACGACACGGGGATCACGGCTCTGTATCTGGCGTGCACGAATCGTAACGCCCAGCTGGTACAGAAACTGCTCGCCGCCGGCGCCAACCCTAACGCGACGTTGCTGAACGGAGAGACCGTTCTGATGAACTGCGCGCGCACCGGTGATGGCGCGGCCGTCAAGGCGCTCGTCACCGCAGGTGCCAGCGTCGATACGAAGGAATCGGCGCACGATCAGACGGCGTTGATGTGGGCTGCCGCCGAGGCGCACGCGGATGCAGTGAGAGTGCTCATCGAGGCCGGAGCCGAGATCGGCGCGCGATCGCGCATCTACTCGCAGACGGTGACCGGCGAGCAAACGCAGCGGGCTGGACGCGAAGAGCTGAACTACACGGTGCTGAAAGGCGGCAGTACTCCGCTGCTGTTCGCTGCCCGATCGGGCGATGTCGAGTCGGTGCGTCTGCTGCTCGCCGCGGGCGCGCATCCCGACGAGGCGCTGCCCACCGGCATCACTGCGTTGACGCTGGCCGCACACAGCGGCCATGAGGCCGCCGCGATTTTCTTCGTCGAGCACGGCGCCGACGTCAACAACGACGCCATCGGCTACACGGCGCTGCACGCAGCAGTCCTGAAGAGCGAACTCGATCTGGTGAAGTCACTGCTCGCGCACGGTGCCAATCCGAACGCGAAAATCACCAAGGGCACGCCGATCCGCCGCAACACCACCGACTTCAACCTTGCCGCGACGCTGATCGGCGCGACGCCGTACCTGCTCGCCGCGAAGTTTGGCGAGCCCGATATCATGCGCGCGCTCGTCGCCGGCGGCGCCGACCCGAAAATTGCCATGAACGACGGTACGACGGCAGCGATGCTCGCCGCCGGCATCGGCGTGGTCGCCGGCTCGAACCGCCGCGACAACGCGATCGTCGACGGCGGCAAGCCCGACGACGAACGACAGGTCATCGGCGCGCTGAAGGCCGCAATTGAGCTCGGCGCAGACCTGAACGCCGCCAATCAGGCCGGCGATACGGCGCTGCATGGGGCGGCGGCGATCGGAAGCGATGAGGCCGTTCGGCTGCTCGTCGCACACGGTGCCGAGATCAACGCGAAGAACAAGCGCGGCTTCACCCCGCTGGCGCTCGCGCGCGGTGCCGGACGGCGGAGGAGCGCCGCCAGCGCCGACGTTTCCGACGGTCCCGCGGAACGTCAGACGACCATCGATCTGCTGCGCAAACTTGGCGCGAGCGACTGACCGCAGGCGATCTGATGAAAAAAGCGCTCGCCGCCCTGCTCACCGTCGGCTGCTTCGGCGAAGCCGCTCCACACAGTCAACAGCAATCGTGGACCGGCGTGTTGTCTGACAGCCGCTGCGCGAACTCGCATCAAGTGGTTGCCTCGCCGCGAGGGCTGACCGATCGGCAGTGCATGTTCGAGTGCATCTACAAGGCACTCGCCCGGTACGTGCTCGTCGACGGCAAGGGTCAGGTCATTCCGATTGCGAACCAGGACTTTGCGGGATTCCCGCTATATCTCGGCCGCCCGGTGCGAATCGTCGGAGAGACGAACGGCAGCGCGCTCGCCGTTTCGAGTGTCGAACCGATCGCCGCCCACCTGCATCTCGGGCACCTGATGACGAACTGGCGAGATACGCCGCAGAGCGTCGGCTTGCTGACTGCGGCGATCAGCGACGCGAATGTCGCGGCGATTCATGCAAAACTCGCCCTGGCCGCCGCCGACAATCTCGCCGAGATGAAACTGCATGCCGGTCACGTCGTGCACGCACTCGACCCCGGTATCGAGCCGCGCGGACCAGCCTCCGGATATGGAGTGAAAAGGGCCGCGACCGGCGCGCTCCAGCATCTCGACCTTGCGGTCCAAGGCGAGGGATCGACGGCGAACATCAAGACGCACGCCACACACGTGTCCGCGTCTCTCAACGACGTTTTGCAGTGGACGGATCGGGCGGTCGCCATCGCGCAGCAGATTCGATCCTCTGAATCGACGAGCGACGCCGCGCGCCTCGTCGCCGAGCTCGTTGCGCTGACTACTGCCATCACCGACGGTAGAGACGCGAACGATGATGGACAGGTGGACTGGCAGAGCGGCGAGGGCGGACTGCAGCAGGCGCAGACACATATGGCGTTGCTGATGAAGGGCGAAGGTCTGCAGAACGTCCCGCGCTGATCGACCCCGTACTGTCCCATAAGTCGATCGGTCGCAAAATGTCGGCGGTTGGAAGTCAAGGGCGTCGTATCCGCCGCTGAGTGAAACGGTTTCCGAGGGGGACAAACTTGGCACTAACAGTGGCCTTGGCATCCTCATAGGTGTTCACATCGGGAAACACCAAGCCTGCTGCTCCCGCCTCGCGATGCGAACGATGTCGCCGGAGCGAGCCAGCCGCACATTGAGGCCGAGGACAACTCGCCGTTGTTCCATCAGCCTCTTCAGCGTATTGGTGAGCGGGCTCGACACTATGCGGGTGTGGGCTTACGCAGAGCACGGTGGCTAGTCGCCGATGTCTCGCTGGAACGGGGACGCTCAGCCCCCGCGGACTTCAGGCACAGGACAGTGATGCCGCCAAGAATGCCAGCGGCCATAAGGTAATAGATGCCGGCGACATAGTTGCCTGTCCGATCAGTCAGATAGCCGACAACGTAGGGCCCAAGAAAGCCACCGAGATTGCCCACCGAGTTAATCAAAGCGATGCTGGCGGCAGCAGCAGGTCCGCTGAGAAACATTGTTGGCAAGGTCCAGAAGGGAGACGGAAACGAGTAGAGCGCCATCGTCGCCAGCGAAAACGCACCGATCGCGAGTGGGAGATTTCTACCAGCCAGGACGCTCAACCAGAGCGCGAGGCCGACGATCATCAGGGGGACAGCCGAATGCCAGCGTCGTTCTCCGGAACGATCTGAGTGCGCGGCCGTGAGAAGCATCGCCGGGATGGCCGCCAGCCATGGGATGCCGGAGAGGAGAATAACCTGGGTCGTGCTCAGGCCTGAGACGCCTTTGAGGATTTTCGGGAGCCATGTTCCCAATCCAACACTGTTGGTGATGTAGCAAAAGTACGCGAGGCACAGCAAGAGGACTTGGGGGTGGCGCGCCGCAGCCCAGACACTCAGTTTGCCCAGCGATTTCTTGCCTTCACGCTCGACCCTCAGCTGCTCCGCGATCCACTGCCGTTCGTCGCCGGCCAGCCAGTGAGCAGACTCCGGCCGATCCGTCAGCCAGTAGAAGGTCGCCACACCGGCCAGGAGTGACGGAAATCCCTCGAGGATGAGCAGCCAGCGCCAACCGGCGTACCCTAGCCAATCAAGCCTCATCAATCCCGCGGCCACAGTTGCGCCCAGCATGTTCGACATCGGAATGGCCGCCATGAACATGGCCACGGCCTTGCCCCGGTCGGTAACGTGGAACCAGCGAGTCATATAGACGATGACGCCGGGGAAGAATCCCGCTTCGGCGATGCCCAGCAGGAAGCGAATGCCGTAGAACTCTCCGGCGCTTGAGACAAAACCCGTCAGCGTGGCCAGTGCGCCCCACACGATCAGGCTGACCCCGATGAACTTCCTGGCGCTCCATTGTTCAACCAGCATCGCGGACGGGACTTGGAACAAGAAGTAGCCGATGAAAAAGATGCCAGCACCAAGGCCGAAGACGGCGTTGGAAAAACCCAGGTCGCCGGTCATCTGGAGCGATGCGAAGCTAATGTTTACCCGATCGACATAGTTCAGGACGTAGAGTCCAAAGAGGAAGGGCAGGAGACGGCGCGCGATCTTGCTGCGCGTTCGAACGGACAACTCGGTTGCCTGGATGTCGCTTCCCGTCATGGTGTCCTCGCGTTTCTACGAATGGGCGGCCGCTGCGCTCCCCACGATGAGTGGCTTGGTAATGTCAACCCCAGGGAGCGTGTGCTCCAGGAGTGCGTCGAGTTGCGTCGCCGCTGATGCGGTGACCGAAGCGCCTGGATGACGCGCGCGCGGCGATGCCAGGAGGCCGCGCCGTCGCAGCAACTCCTTCCGAATCGCCACGCCCGGCTGCTGCTCAAACACGATGAGCGCTGCGAAGCGTGCGTACAGTTCATGCACTGTGCGCCAATCGCCCGCCTGAGCAGCCCGGTGCAT
>JBKPSC010000133.1:0-3652 GCA_046734915.1 Acidobacteriota bacterium
GACGCCGGGCAGCTGAACGCGCTTGCGACGCTCAACATCCGCGGCGAACGGTCGGTCACCTGCAAAGGTCCGTTCGACGCCCACCCATCCGCCGGCCCCTTGCCGCCGGGTGCGCCTGCCGCCTGCGAGGCGTTTCGCCAGCAGCCTGATGCCCTCGAACGCGCCGCCGAACTCGACGTACAGTACGGGCGCAATCCCGATCTGGCCGCGCTCCCAATGTACTGCGTCGTTGCCGCGGTCAAGGATCCGTTCGACACCAAGGACATGCGAACGACGGCCAATAGCGACGTGGCATTCGCCATGGACGTCCCGCCGTTCGACTCGACCGTCGTCGCCCGGCTACGCACCAAGGGCGCGATCATCTACGCGAAGTCAAACGCGCACGAGTTCAACGCAGGACCGGGCGATCCAGGCGGAAAGGCGCAAAGCCGCACGAATGCGGTGGCCGGCGGGCAAGCGATCAGCGCGTGGGCGGGCCAGGCATGCAATCCGTACGACACCGAGCGTGTGCCGCGCGGATCGAGCAGTGGATCGGGGGTCGCGGTGTCCGCGAATCTCGCGACCATCGGCATCTGCGAGCAGACGGGTGCGTCGTGCCAGGGACCGGCGTCGCGGAACGGCATCACGACGCTGTTGACCACGAAGGGAATCCTCCCCGACAGCGGTGGCATCGGGAACCAGTGGTTCATCGACCGTGCCGGCATCCACGCCCGCACGCTTGCCGACGCGGCCAAGGTGCTCGACGCAGTCAAGGACCCGTCGACCGGTTACTACGACCCGCGCGATCCGTACACCGCTTTACCCCAGGCGCTGATATCCGACCAGCCTTATGCCAGCTTCGCCCTGGACGACAGGGCGCTCGCCAGCCGACCCAAGCCGCTGCTGGGGATGCGGATTGCCATCTTGCGGGAGCACATGGTGAAGCGGACGCCGAACCACGAGGCGATTTCCGATCAGGTGGATCGCGAGATCAAGACGGTCGTGCGAGACACGCTTGGCGCCGAGCTCGTCGAAACCATCACGCCGGCATACCCGGATGATCGGGACGTGCCGAACGTGAAGTACACCTTCTCCGACGCGCTCTCTGAACTGCTGCCGCGGCTGATGCCGGAAATCTTCAAGCGCCGCGACGACAAGGGACAGCTTCTCTTTGCCATACCCGGCTACGACGTCACGTCCTACGACTATCTCCGGAAGCTGAGCCGCCGCGAAGCGCCGCTGACGGACAAGATCACAATCATCAACTTTGCGACCTACGCATCGGAGCCTTGCTATATCGTCCAATGCAATGACGTCGCCTTCGATATCGACCGCTATCTAGCGGCCCGCAACGACGCGACCATCAAGACATTCGCCGACTGGGCTTCCCATGCGCGGTTCCGCGACGACGCGTCGCGGGCTGGAGCCGAGAACTGGGTGGCGCTGAAAGATCATCTCGCGCCTGGGAAGGCCGACCGCCTGGCGCGGAGCTACATCGGACGCCTGGCGCTGCAGCGCGTGATGGCGGAAAACGGCATCGCGGCGTTCGTGCATCCGGAGAATACCGTTCCCACTCCGAAGATTCAGGGACCAAACGTCGGCGACATCAGCCTGGACGGCATCACGCCGTTCCTGCAGATTCCGCGTGTGGTTGTTCCCGCTGGCATGACCGACGTTGTCGTCGAGCCGCAGTACGCGCTGAATGAGGCGAGGACGGATTACGTCGCGACCATCACGGCGAATACACCGCAGACGAAGCTTCCACACCCGATGCCGATCGCGATCACGTTCTTTGCGGGCCAAGGTGACGAGCCGACGCTCATCAAGATCGGCACGGCCTATGAGTCGGCGACCCATCACCGGACGCCGCCGCCCGCCTTCGGTCCGCTTGCCGCTCAGACGCGTGCGGCGACGTCATCACGATGATCTACGAGAATCGCATGCCGCTGCCGCCTGCCTACTCAGCCGCGAGTGTCGCGTTCGTCGGTTGACCGAGCGTGAACGGATAAGGTCCGGCAGACGTGCCAAGCGACCCTCGCAGCCGCGCTGCGCTGCCGGTCGTGCTGACCACGCAACGCAACGCCGAGTCAGTGAAAGTCGCGGTTGACTGGCATGTGATTCCCGGCCCTTGATTCGTTCCACACGAACTCGTCGCTGTCACGTTGTTGCCTCTCCAGTCGATGATCGTCGCAGTGAGAACACGAGCCTCGGAATCTAGGTTCGAAGCAAAGCAAGCGGCCGTAAAACCGCTGGGTTCCTGAATTGCGGCCGTCGACCGATATTCGACACGCTGCAGATGCTCGCGTTCGAACCCTTGCCCACGATTCGCAGAACGATCTTGTGCCTGAAGACCCGCGGAGAACGATCGACAGACCAACGCCGCCGATGACAGCAAACTTCATACTGCCCCCTTCGGTCTCAGTGAGCCGTATCGCTTCCGCCGCGGCTCCGTGAGAACTCCAAAAATTCGCGGCAGGCTCGCAGTCGCTTTCGGAATCAACAGGTGTGCCAAACGACCGGGAGCGCAAAGCCTGCGACCAGGTGAGGTGGCACCTTCAGCAATGCGCCTTCAACCGCGCCGGGCGAGACGTCGATGGCGATCGGGCTGGAGAAATTGATTGTGCGATCGCAAAGTCCCACTGGGGAATTTTCGGGGATGTTGTGGAATTTGTCGGCTAGTCGGCACCACCCAGTTGCACACCAAAATTCAGCCAGCAGCTGACGGCCTCGCCTTTCTTCCGCGCGGGGGCGAACGTCCATTGATTCACTGCCTCGACGACGACCGCGTCCAGTTCCGGCCCGGCCTTTGATCGGCGCAGCAGACTGACGCGCGACGGGTGGCCGCTCTGCGACACCAGGGCGCGCACGATGAGGATCTCGTTCTTCGAACGAGCCTTCAGCGCTTCGGGTACTCTCGGCTCGACTCGAGCCGCAATCCGCGGTGACTCGTTGACGTCCTTGGCCTCGAAGAACGGACCAATGGGCGCCACCGATGCTGCGGGTGCTGGCGCCGCCTCGACGACCACTGGTACGGGTAGCGCGGTCACAGGGAGAGCGGCTGCCTCCTCATGAATCGGACTTGGCGAATCAGCAGGGATCGCAGCTCGCACCGCGGCGCCGCGCGGCATCGCTGATCGTGGCCGGCTGGGTGTCGACGCCCTCGGCGAAGCCGCTTTGGTGGACATGGCCTCCTGCGTCGATGTGGTCGTGGCCTCCGGACGCTGTCTTGATAACGGTTGATCGGCGCCGTCACTGGCCTGCTTGGCGGCGGCCTTCGCGACGAGCGCCGACGGCGACTGCGCAGGAGCGGTGACCGCTCTCTTTTGCACGCTGAGCCAGTAGGCACCAAAGCCGATGGCTGCACCGACCACCGCGACAGCGGCAGGAACGATTGAATGACGTCGGCGCTGTGACGGGGGCGGAACACTTGCACGCTGGCTGACGACGGCGGATCTCGGCGCTTTCTGCGCAGGAGCGGCATCGCCCTTCCCCCGCTTGAGCGGGCTGGCGTCGGTCTTCGCTGCTTCGCTTCCAAGCGTCCCCACCCTGGCGCCCGCCACCTTGTCTGGAGCGGGTGTCGTCGTGACCGCGGAGAGCGCCGGCGGCGCCTCCGCTTTCACCGGGACCGAGCTACCGGAAGAGTCTTGCGGCGTCGATGCCGACGGCGCCGCTC
>JBKPSC010000134.1:0-13231 GCA_046734915.1 Acidobacteriota bacterium
TCTCAGGGCTGGCCGCATCTGATCGATCGTCGCGCCGCGCGTTCGATCGCCCAAGCTCAGATAGAGGGAGGTGACCGCCCCGTCCGGCATGGCGATGGTGCGCTTGGGAATTTCTTCCGCGAGCAACGCGTCGACGGTCACGCCTCGAGCCGCCGCCTCGCGCGACAAGAGCTCGTCGGCAATCATCGTGTTGGCAACACGGCGGCGTTGATCGTCGACCTCGCGCATGATCGCCAGGTAGCCGGCGGGATCGGTCCGTTGCCACTCTTTATCGACGTCGCCGACGCTGATGACACGGTCGCCGAGGGTGGCCGCTCTATCGCTGCCCGCTGGCAGGGTGCCTGACACGCCAACCGCCGGGCCGTTCGGTGGATTCGGTATCGCGACCGCGCCCAAAGAAACCTGAACCGACGCACTGTCGCGGGCTTCGGGCCCCTGGCTGACCGTCAGCAGATACTTCCCCGCCGGCATGTTGGCGATTGGCGCAAGGGCGACCACTCTCGACTCGATGGCCAGCTGCAGGTCGAGGGGAACGAGGTCGAGCGTCACCAGCGGACGCGCGGTGAATCCACTGCCGGCGATAGTGATCGTCCCGCTTCCGGCGTCGGCCACGGCGTCGCTGATGATGACGCGCCCACCTGATTGCCCACGGGCGGATGTCGCCGCCAGCATCAAGAGAAGAAAGCTGCGCGCCGCGCGCCTCATGGCATCTCCTCGATGGTCCACGGTGTCCGGCGAGGCGGGCGCCTTCGACTCTCTCAACGCGCGCTCCCCTGGCGAAGGGTCGTCCACTGATCAATGGGAGCGTCCGGCCACTCTTCCTCGCGTCCGTCGGGCCAGCGAACGCGAAGGGTCGGCCGCTCGTCCGAAGGGCCGAGGCCGACGAGCACACGTGGATCGTTGGCAGACGCATAGCTGCCATCCGCGCGCGCCCGGCGCCACAGAACTGGAGCGTTCTTCCTGACCACGGCAACACGAGCCCCCACCATGTCGCGCGAGCCCGAGGTGCCCACGAGGCGCAGGCCGAGCCAGTGTTGACGGTTGCCGACGTTGTTGATCAGCAGCCGGATCGGCCCGGCGTCATTGCCCACGACCACGTCGAGGTCGCCGTCGTTGTCGACATCGCCGAAGGCGGCGCCGCGTCCCGACTCTGACAACGCGAAGACCGCACCAGCCTTCGCCGTCACGTCTTCGAACCGGCCGTTGCCCATGTTCCGGAAGAGCACCTTGCGCTGGTCATAGGGAAACGGTGGCGGATGGCCCTCCTGCACGATGATCGTTCCGTTGACGGTCAGGAAATCGAGCCACCCGTCGTTGTCGTAGTCGAACCATGCCGTACCCCACCCCGTGTACGGCAACGTCTGCGGGCCCACGCCGGAAGCCGCACTGGCATCTCTGAACCGGGCCGAGCCGTCGTTCACGTAGAGATTCGTTCCCTGGCTCGTCAATTCGGCAACGATGACATCCTCGTCGCCGTCGTTGTCGAAGTCTCCGGCATCGAGGCCCATGCTGGCCTCTGCTCGTCCTTCGGCGGTTACCGCCACGCCCGATTGCAAAGCGGTCTCTTTGAACGTGCCGTTCCGCTGGTTCATCCAGAGAAGATTGTCCTCCCCGTCATTCGCCACGTAAACATCGATCCATCCGTCGCCATCGAAGTCCGCAGTCGACACGCCGAGCGCGGGACCGAACCTGCCGCCGAGAAGAGCTTTGGCGGTGACGTCTTCAAAACGGCCGCGTCCGAGGTTGTGATACAGACGGTCGGGACGGCCGCCATAGATCTGCGGCGGACAATAGTCGGGTGCGCCCGCCGGATTCGGACACACCGTGGCGTTGTCCAAGCGGTAGTTGACGTTGTTGCCGACGTACAGATCAAGCCACCCGTCGCGATCGTAGTCGACGAACGCGGCCGAGACGGCGAACCCGGGCTGGTTGCCGGTGCCGCTCTCGCGGGTCACGTCGGCGAACGTGCCGTCACCGTTGTTGCGGTACATCTGGCACGACTCGAAGTTCGTCAGATACAGGTCGACGAAGCCGTCGTTATCGACATCGCCCGTTGCCGCGCCCATCCCGAAGCCACGCGTCTTGATGCCGCTCATCTCGGTCACGTCCGTGAAGCGCAGCTGTCGCGTGCCATCGCTGCTGACCTGAAGATCATTCCGGTACAGGCGGCCCGTCTGTGCATGCGTGGCAGATGCCGGCGTTGCCGATTGCTCAACCGCCTGACCGAGCGCATGGCCTTGAGCGACGTAGACGTCGAGGTCGCCGTCGCTGTCGTAGTCGAACAGCGCGACGCCCGGCGGCAGGATTTCAGGGTAGAACAAGCGTCCCGTGGCGCCGTTGACGTGCGTGAAGTTCAGCCCGACGGCGGCGGCGCGTTCGGTGAACCAGTCGGCCGCCGAGATCGGCGCCGCGTCAGCCGAGCTCGAACGTGTCCCGGCCGGCGGCGTCTCGCCGCCGCCGCAGCCACTCATCAGGGTCAGCGAAAGCCCCACGCACGCAACCCTGCGCATCATTCGCTGGATAGCATACCCAACGACCCGGCGTGTCTGGCGTGCTCCAGTCGATGCTTCGCATCGACGATGCGCCTCACGTTCTCGTCGTAAGACAGCGGCAACTCCGGCGTGGCGCGCGGCGGATAGACCGTTGTTTTGTAGATGTCGAACGCCTCCGTCCGCAAATGCGACGCCATGTGGTGGCCTATCCGCGTGGCTCGCTCATGGCGCACTGCCGACACGTCGATGGGCGCGACCACGATACGCTCGCCGGGACCAGGCGAGGCCTCGGCCAGCATCCGGCCGTCGAAATCGACGACCTGCGATCCGCCGGGCCACGAGTAGGGCGGATAGTGCCGCAGGCTCGCGCCCTGGTTGGCCGCCACGACGTACGCGACGTTTTCGATGGCGCGCGTGCGGTTGATGAGAGTCCACCAGTTCATGGGTTCCGTCGCGCCCCACGGATCCATATACGCCGAGACCCGCACCAGTATCTCAGCGCCGTTTGCAGTCAGCTGGCGCAGCACTTCGGGAAAGAGCCAGTCGTAACAGATGGCGCAGCCGATGCGGCCGATCGGAGTGTCCGCGACGGGGAACAGCGGCTCATCGTAGCCAGGAAGATCGTGAGGGCTCGCGTGGACCTCGTACGGAATCCAGGGATTGACCTTGCGGTATTTGAAGAGGATGCCGTCTGGCCCGATGAGGCAGGTCGTATTGAAGACCGCGTCCGGCCACCTCGAATCTTCCTCGAGCATCGTCCCGCTCTGGATGAATACGTCATGCTCGCGCGCTTTCCAAACGAGCCGTTCGGTGTGTTCGTTGGGAATCGGAACGGTCAGCCGTTGTCGGAGCTCGGCGACCGTCGGAAACACGGGCGCGGCATGGGCGAATTCCGGAAAGGCAATCAGCCTGACCGGCAGGAACGGAGCGCTCCCTGTGACCGCGGCGTCGATCATCGCGAGCATCCGGTCGGTGTTGGTCGCCATGCCGTGACGGTCGACGGGGTTGGGGAAATCGGTCTGACAGGCCGCCGCTGCGAAGCGAAGGTGACTCATGGCTGCTCCGATCCCGCAAGCAGCGGCAGTGGCCGGCTGACGCGGCGGGTGTTGTACGTCTCCCGATACTGCCGGTGCTCAGGCGAGTCTGGATACCGCTCGGAGCTTGGATATGGATACTGCGACATGGCGTGGAACGGCAGCGGTTCGACCGTGTGCGGGCTCGCCGAATTGATGTCCATCTCCTTGCTGAACCCGTCGGCTCGCAGCAGGTACGTCCACGTCCAGTCATCGGGAATCGCCGTCAGTGCCGTGGCATCGAACTGCAGCGCGATCTCGTCTCCGGATTTCGCAATCACGAATCGATCGTCCGCGGCGTCGAGCAGCACCCGGACGTCGCCTTCGCGCGTGTACGACCCTCGCACTGCCTTCCACGGCGACTCTACGCCGACATGCGCGTAGTCGTACCCAGGCGGACCGCTTCCGTCGAGAGAGGCCTCGGCCGAGAATCCACGTGAGCGTAAAATCGCCGCTCGCGGAACAAGGGTGGACATGCGGAACTGGGCCGGTGGGCCCGCCTCACCCACCTCGATGCGATCCCAGTAGATCCGCATGCTGGTCGTCAGCCGCAACTCGTGCTCGCCCGGCTTCAGCCAGCCGCTGAGATCGACCGCGATCGTTTGAGGACGCCCAACCGGAATGCCGACGGCGACATCGAGTCCGCGCCAGCGGCCGTCGGCCTCACGAACCGCCAACGCCGGCGGATCGGAGCGCAGCCCAGCTTGATGCGCAGCGACGTTGTCACTCGAGAAGGCGTAGTCGGTCGATCCGGTCAGCAGCAGCACCGGCGCGGCGGCGGATCCGATATCGATCAAGAGATCGTGGCGCCGCGCGTACCCGCGTATTCGCTCCAGGGCGAAGTCGTCGGGGGCCTGCCGATCCACGCGAGCCACTTGCACGGTTACATCATGTCCGTCATCGTCGGTCACTCGGACCGGTGTCCGCGCCGCGGTCACCGCGTGGAGACGAAATGGCTTTGGTGGATCGGTCATGCCCTCATTCGGATAGATGTCGATGCTGCGCGGATGGGCGATGGCACGCAGCTCGACCTGATCGAGGAACAGCGTCTCCTCGAGCTCGTTAGTGATGCGCAGCTCCAGCCGGCCCTCACGCGGGCGCAGTTGCTCGCCGCGGATGCGGACGTACTCCACAGGGTCGGGGCGGTTGAACGTCCGTGGGGCGATCCAGTCGCCCATCTCGCCGCCGCCGAGAAAGTCGGTCACGAACTCGAAGCGGTCGCCGTTCCACGTAAAGAGAAACGGGCACGACGATGGCTTGCGATCGAGCTCGACGACGCGAAACGGCGATGACAGCACGGCATCGGGAGACGACTCTGGCGGAACCTCGGCCTGGAGGATGCCGGATGGCCAGAGCACGCGCGCCATATCGGCGCCGCCTCGTGCGCCAAGTCCGAATACCAGATCCGCAGGGGCAACGGCTGGCGTCGCGGCCGAAACCTCGAGGCGCGACGACAGACTCCCGGCGCGTACCTGCACTTTGGACCCGATCCCCGAGCGGTTACTGACGCGTCCGTCGAGATCGATGCGCAGTGACTTGCGACGACTGTCACCGCCGTTCTGCCACAGCCAGACTGCGCTGCCGTCGCCGATGACGAAGTCCGTCGTCCCGTTCCGGTCGACGTCCGCGGCACCGAGTGCTCTCGAAGACGAAAGACGGTTTGCCTGCGATTGCTCAGTTGGAAGAACCTGCGCACTGACCTGCTGCCATTCGATGCCGGACGCGGCCGAGTGACCGAGATTTCGGAAGATCTCCGGCTCGTACGAGGTCCACATGATCACGTCGAGCAGGCCGTCGTTGTCGTAGTCCAAGAACTGAGATGCAACGGCCGTCACCTCGGGCCCTGGTTTCGCGGTGAACCCGCCGCGCCCGTCGCTCAGCGCCAAGACGCCTCCGGACGCGCGGGCGAACAGAAAGTCGGGCGAGTCGTCCTTGTTCACATCTCCAGCGGTGACGGCGGTGATCTCGTCGGTGCCCGGCAGCGCCGCCGCCAGACCCATTTCACCCGCCACGTCGCGAAACGTTCCATCACGCTGGTTTGCGAACAACACCGGCGGACTGTCGCGATTGACGACGAGCAGGTCGGTGTCGCGATGGTTGTCGAAGTCTGTCGGCACGATCGCGATCACATGGCCGCTGCGATCGAGGTGCGCTTCCCGAGTCACGTCCGTGAACGTACCGTTCCCGTTGTTGCGGTACAGCAGGAGCGGCGCCGGGGCGAAATCACGGGGAAACACCAACGCCGACGTCGTGGTGTTCTTCCGCGTCGCATCCAGGTCGACAAGGCCGGCAATGACCAGATCGACGTCGCCATCGTGATCGACGTCGGTGAACGCCGCCGCGCCAGGCAGATAGGGATATGCCGGCAGTTCGGCGGTCCTGGTCACATCAGTGAAACGGCCATTGCCTTCGTTGCGATACAGCGTGCTGTCGCCAAACCGCATGACGAACACGTCCGGACGGCCGTCGTTGTCGTAGTCCGCGCTGACGGCTCCGAGAGCAACCGATCCTGGAGGGGGTGCCTCAAGGCCTGAGCCGGCGATGATGTCTGCCCACGTACCGCCGTCGTTTCTCAGGAGACGCTGTCCATTGGACGACATCGTGAGCAGGTCCAGATCGCCATCACTGTCGACGTCCAGGAGCGTCATTCCGCCGCCGAGTCGCGCAGCCAGCGCCCGCTGGCCCGACTCGCTCAGATCCTCACGAGAGAACGTGGCTCCAAACGGTGTCAGGCTCGAAGACGCCGCTGCCCCGGAGCCCAGCGCTTCACGAACAAACCGCGCGGTGGACACCTCTCGATCGATCAGATCGGCCTCCGCGCCCGTCGACGCGATCGCCTCCGCATATCGGCCCTGCTCGAGATAGCCCGTGCCGAACGTAACCGCGTAGCCGGTCTGCCGAAGCCCCTGCGCCCTATCGAGGTACCGCTGGCCGTCGGCGGCGTCGCCGGACCGAGTCAACGCGAGGCCCAGAACGTAGCTGGCGGTGATGTGATACGGCTCTGCGGCCACGATAGGCCGGAGCAGCGCAATCGCCTCGTCGTAACGCCGCTCTTCGAGCGCGATCTGCGCGGCGTTGACGCTGGCACCGACATCACCAGCGTCTGCCTGATGGACGCGATCGAAGAAAGCGCGCGCGGCGTCGGGGCGATTCTGAGCTCGGGCAATAAGACCCAAGAGGTATGGTGGCTCGAGCGCCGCGGGTAATGCCTGGGCAGCGGCTTCAGCCTCGTGCTGTGCGGCGTCGAGGTCCTGCGCGTAGAAGAGCGCCAGGGCCAGATTGAGTCGCGCCATCGAGACAGATGGGTCGATACCGAGCGCCTCGCGGAATGCCGTGGCGGCTTCGGGATATTTGAGCTGTTCGAGAAGCGCGACACCGCGGTTGTTGACCCGATACGCACGTTCCCGAACGCTGTTGTCGGACGCCGGGCCGCACGACGCGAGGCCGCCGGCCAGCAGGAGCGCGGCTGCGGCCCGCGAAGTCCGTCGGGTCACCGGCCGGACGATCCTCCACCCGCCTGACGCGACAGCGGCGTGGTCTCGACGACACCGCCACCCTCGCGAACCGTGATCGCCTGGTTGGCATTCTGCCGGCCCGTCAGGTCCACTCGCCCGCTCGGCCACGTGATGCGTACCTCATCGACCGATGTCGCATTGCCCAGCCCGAATGTGACGGGCAGCTCGCTCTGCGACAGATAGCTCGAACCCGTCTTGACGATCTGCCACAGCTTCTGTCCTCCGAGCGACAGCTGCACGTGCGCGCCGATGCCCTCTCGGTTCGACGCCGCGCCAATCGCCCGAATCCGAAGCGCGTTGCCCGACGGCGATGCGTCGTTGCGAAGCAGCCGGGCCGGGCCGTTGTTCGCGGTGACCACGACGTCGAGGTCGCCATCGTTGTCGAAGTCCCCGTACGCGGCACCCCTCCCGACAGCGGCCGCGCTCAGCGCGGCCTCCGTGGCCCCCGTGACGGGCTCGAATCGTCCCTGTCCGAGATTGTGGAACAGGTGCGAGCGCTGCCGGTACGTCACGCGTGACTGCACCTTCTCGATGTCGTCGGCCACATGGCCATTGACGGCGAAGATGTCGGGACGACCGTCCAGATCGTAATCGAAGAAGAAGCAGCCGAACGTCAAGGTCAGCAGCGTCGCCCGGCCAATTGCCGAACGCGGTGCGTCGTCGATGAACAGCCCTTTGCCCTCGTTGTGGTAGAGCGCCATCATCTCGTTCGAGAAGTTCCCGATGATGAAGCTCGGTCGCCCCGACCCGTCGTAGTCCGCGGCGTCAACCCCCATGCCGGCGCGCGCGACACCGGCCTCGCTGAACGCCACGCCCGCCGCGACCGCCACATCGGAGAACGTGCCGTCGCGCCGGTTCCGATACAAGCGATTGGGCTGAGTGTCGTTCGACACGAACAGATCCATCCAGCCGTCGCCATCGTAGTCGACCATCGCGACGCCGAGGCCCTTGGCGGCCGGATCGAACAGACCGGCGCGCTTCGTGGCGTTCTCGAACGTGCCGTCGCCGCGATTCTTGAACAAGGTACCGCTCTGACCCTTGTACGATTCCGGCGTGCAGTACGACTTGGTCTTGCCGTCGAGCGTGCAGTGCAGGTCGGTCTTCTCCGTCCACTCGACGTAGTGCACGACGAACAGATCGAGCCGGCCGTCCTTGTCGTAGTCGAACCACAACGCGCTCGTCGAGAAGCCCGAATCGCCGACGCCGGCCTTCGCCGTGATGTCCGCGAACTTGCCACCGCCGAGGCCTTTGAAAAGGCGGTTCCCACCGAGCGCCGTCACATAGAGGTCTGACTGACCGTCGTTGTCGAAGTCCGCCGCCGCGCCCCCCATGCCGTACAACTCGACATCCAGGCCAGATCCGCGCGTGACGTCGATGAAGCGACCGCCGCCATCGTTGCGATACAACGCCGGCAGCGACGCACCACTGCTCTGCCCTGGCCAGCGTTTCGAGTTGATGAGGAAGACGTCTTGCCGCCCGTCGCCATTCGCGTCGAAGACCACGACGCCCGAGCCGAGGGTTTCGGGCAGATACTTGCGGCCAAACGCGCCGTTGACGTGCGTGAAGCGAATGCCCGACTGCGATGTCACGTCCGTAAAAGTCGGACCTGCCGCGCGCGGGGCGGGGGCCAGCAGTGCGAGGGCAATCAGTCCAGCGGCGGCCAGGGCGCGTGTCATGCCGGACGCACGCTAGTGCGCGTGGATCTGCTGGCGTTCGTTGTTGTCGTGAGGCGAACGCAGCCGGAACGGTCCTGTGATGTTCTGCGCGGCTTCATCGGCCTTGAACCGTTCATATAACACACGCTCGCGCTCCGCGAGTTCCGCCTTGCCCAAACCTTGGTACGACAGCATGAGGTTATAGTGGGCCATCAGGTCTTCAGGATCGACGCGGAGTACGCGTTCAAGTGACGCGATCGCCTCATCGTACCGACGCTGAAGGAACTGGACGCGTCCGATCTGACCGAGCACGACGCGGTCGCGCGGATATTCGGCTGCCGCCGCTTCGAAATGCGTCAGCGCTTCGTCGTAGCGACCATCCGCTTTGAGCGCCAGCCCCATGAAATAGTGGGCCTTGGCCAGCTTCGGCGAGATGTTCAGCGCCTGCTCGAGCAACGGAATGGCGGCCTGGACGTCGCCCTCCTGGACGAGCACGCGAGCCACGTTCACCGGTCCGTCGGCGTAGCCGGGATCCATGGCCGTCACCTTCCTAAAGGCGGCCTCTGCTCCCGAGAGATCACCCTGCAGCAGCAACCCGATGCCGTAGTCGTTCCAGCGCTCGCGAACAGCCGCATCGAGCAGCGGCTGCACCGTCGGGAGCGCCGCGTCTTTGCCGAGAACGGCGACCGACGCCTCGGCTCTTGCCATGACCGTGATCGGAAGATTCGGAACGTGCTTCATCCCGCCGGACACGGTCGACGTGTCGCCAGTGAATGACCACTCACCATCGTCGTGGGACTTGGTCACCGGAGGCGGCGTCGCGGACGGTGATCGCACGCCGGCGAATGCCCACTGCGTGTTCCACCAGGCGAACTTGCGGTAGTTCACCTTCGCGCGCAGGAACACCCGATCGCCGGCGTCCGGGGGAACGTCCAGGCGGAAGTGGACGGTATCCGCCGCTCCGGGTGGTATCAGCCGGACGTAAGCCACCGATCGCGTCATCCACGCATTCCGTTTGTTGATCGGATTCCCATGCTCATCGAGTTGAAGGCTGCGATACAGGTGGGCCGCCGGATCGACCAGCCCGCGGCCGTCGTCGGCAACCGCCCCGCTGTGCCGAATCACGCGGCCTCGATCGTCGACCGCTTCGAACTCGACCCACACGTCGAAGGCGTCGACTGTCCCGCCTGGAAAGAAATGCCCGACCTTACGCGTGCGCACGACGACCTCGACCAGCACTGATTCGCCGCGTCGGACGCTCACCGGGATTCTGTCGAGCGGCGCGAGCACTTCGGCTGGCGGCGCCGACGAACGGCGTCCGCCCGTCCCGAACTGCGCCGACTCTTCGCCGACGGCGAAGGTGCTGGACAGGGTGGGCTCCGCGGCGCGGCCACCGTCGCCCGCCGGTGGCGGAGACGGCAGCGCCCGCGTGACACCGAACACATCGACTGAAATCTGGCCGTCCTGGAGGAAGTCCTGCACCGCCTTCAACTGCACGTCGTCTTTGTTGACATAAGGCAGAGCGGTGTTCGCTGCCGGGAAGCGGTGCGACTTCACGAACCCGTTCTTCGCCGCCGGATCGTTCGATGTCACGAGCGGCATGTGGCAGCCGCCGCAGCTCTGCGGCGTGGCCGGATAGTAGAACGATCGCGCCCCCTGCCCTGAAACGCCCGAGGCCTGCCAGTTGTCGTAATCGTTGAACCCGCGGAACCAGCGATAGTCGTTGACTGGCACGTCCAGATGGACCTTGTGACACGCTGAGCAGAACTCAGCGGTCTGCTCCCGGTGGAACGGCTTGATGAATGTGTCTCGATGGGGGCCCGGCGCGAGGTAGGTCAACAGGTCATGCGTCTGCTGCAGCACCGGCGTGTCGCTCACCGCGAGATCATGAAGCGGCGGGTACTCCACCTCGAAGTCGCCTTGCCCCATGCTGCTGCCGACTTTGGTGATCGAGTGACACGAAGTACATCCGAGTCCGGCTTGCGCTTCCGGCGTGTTGACCTGTTCCTTGATCGGACGATCGAACCGGCCGTTGAAGAAAACGGCGTGGTCGTGGCACCCCGCACACCATTTCGAGGGCCGCGTGCCGACGACGTCCTGCATGTACTCGATTGATTTCCGGTACCACTGATTGTTGAACGATGAGAAATGGTGGGCCGACGAGTTCCACTGATCGTAGATGTCCTTGTGGCACCGGCCGCACATCTCGCTCGTCATGAAAAAGGTGGCCGGGATGATCCCGCGAACGTTGGTGTCTGCCGAGGAGGGAAAGAACGGCGAGCCCGGACCTCGTCCCTCGTGTTCCATCGACAGAGGCGGCTCGAGGGGATTCTCAATACGGTAGGCGTCCCGCCGACGCTCTTCGCGACCAGCCCGTGCCGTGACCGCGGCCACTGACAGGAGAAGGACAGCCGCGACGCTCGTACTCGCCAGCCAGACAGTCCTGGGCGTGTTCACGAACCGCCACAGCGCCAAGCATATGAGGACGGCTCCGGCGGCACCGAGGGCCACGTGCGCGCTGACCAGCGTCGCTTGCGCGCGCGTTGCACCCACGAAGAGGATCCGGATGCCCAGGATAACGGCTGACGCGCCGACGACCGCGCCAACGAGTACGAGGGCTCCAGTCAGATCGACCTTCAGGCGCATGACCTCCGGCCGCCGCCATAGGCCATAAAGCACCCCGAAGGTCAGGCCCAGTCCCAGCAGCGGATGTGCCGCCACCTGCACGTAATAGAAAAGCGTCGGCTGCGGAAATCCCCAGAGGTAGGCGGAATTAAGAAGCAGCGCGACGGCGCCGGCCAGAAAAAACCACCTCATTCGACACCTTGAGACACGGCCGCAGTGTAGCCGGGCAGAAGGACGCTTCACAATAGTACGAACAGGCTGGCGATTAGCGTGCCTCGGTATGGCCCAATCGGTTGTTCTATACTTCGCCCAAGAATGCGCAGGCTGCTCGCGCCAGTCCTCATCGCCGCGACTGCGGCCACGACCCAACTCCTGTCCCAGTCTTCAGATCCGACTGCGTCGCGCACCTCTGCGCTGGCACTGCGAATTATCGTCGCAGCGTCGGCTGAGGACGCACGGGGTCTGCTCGCCCGCGTGTCCGCAGGAGAGGACTTCGAAACGCTGGCTCGAAGCCAATCGACAGACCCGAGCGCGAGTCAGGGTGGCCTCCTCGGCAGAGTCGAGCTGTCGTCGCTGCGCCCAGAACTGCGCGACGCTCTGCGAGGCCTCAGGCCAGGCCAGCTCACCCCCGTCGTGCAAATCCCGACTGGGTTTGCATTCCTGCAGGTTGTCGAGGACCGGCCGGAAACTCCAGCCGCGGCTCCACACCCTGCCCTGATTGCGACGGGCGCCGTCAAATACGTCCTCGACGTAGGTGGTCTTCCGGAAGCCGAGGCGGTCCTGCGCGATTTCTCCAAGGCGGCCGACTGGAATCAAGATCCGGGCACGATCTGCCGTGTGCGGCGCGCGTCGCTCGATTCCGCGCGGCAAATCTTCGAAGAGTTCTTTTCTGCTGACCGCGAGGGCATCAGGAACACACGCCGACCGTTCGAAGTAATGCAAGCCCATCTCGGGCTCGCGCAGCTGCTCGCCTACGAAGGCGACATGGATCGCGCGATTGCCCACTACGAGCAAGCGCACCGGATCGCGCGAAGCGACGTGCCGGACGCCATCGCGCCGGCCGAAGAAACACTCGGTGTGGCGCGGCTGCACAAGGCTGAGATGGACAACGGCGCCTACCGCGCCTCCGACCTATGCCTGATTCCAGCCTTCCGCGGGTCTTTCGCCCGCACCGCCGACTCGGCGTTGGCCATCGAACACTTTCGCAACTACCTTCAGCTCAAGCCGAACGAGTTGGAAGTCCGCTGGCTGCTCAACCTGGCCTACATGATGGTTGGGAAGTACCCCGGCGACGTGCCGCCGCAGTACTTGATTCCGCCGGCGGCGTTCGAATCCGCGGAAGACGTCGGACGGTTCCGCGATGTGGCACCCCAGGCTGGCTTGAACGTCTTCGCGACGGCGGGAGGTGTGATCGTTGACGACCTGTCGGGCAGCGGCCGTTTCGACGTCGTGACCTCGAATTTCTACAGCTGCGGTCCGCTTCACTACTTCAGCAACAACGGCGACGGCACGTTCAGCGACCGGACCGCCGCGGCCGGTCTGACGAGCCAGGTCGGCGGCTTGAATATCGTGCAAGCCGACTACAACAACGACGGTTGCGTGGACATTCTGGTGCTCCGGGGCGGCTGGGAGACGCCGCAGCGCAACTCACTGTTGCGCAACAACTGCAACGGCACGTTTACAGACGTCACGGCGGAAAGCGGTCTCGCCAGGCCAGCGACCAGCACACAGACCGCCGTCTGGACCGATATCGACAACGATGGCCGCCTGGATTTGTTCGTCGGGAACGAGGACCGGGCTTCCCAGCTGTTTCTGAACAAGGGCGGCCGCTTCGAAGACATCGCACGGGCGGCCGGAGTCGAGCGTCTCGC
>JBKPSC010000135.1:0-7541 GCA_046734915.1 Acidobacteriota bacterium
GTTCATCCACGGCGATGCCGACGGCGTGCGGCTCGACCACCTCTCGCAAATGTTCCGCTCGAAAGGCGGCGAAATTCACGGCGATCTGCGGCCGCGCTCGAAATCGAGGCTGGCGATCTTGCCCGATACAACACACGTCACGTTGATGGACAACGTGAATGTCATTGCTGCGATGGTCAACGACTTCTTGAACGCCCGGCCGCAGAGAAAATAGGACGGACGTCGAGTGAGGGGCGCGCCGCGCATCTGGTGTCCACGCGCGACGCGTCGCGCGGCGCCCCTCCATCGACACCCTTAATTGTGACTCGGCTGCGCAGCGAACCGCCTCATGAACTCATCCTGCCGCTGCTGAAGCTCCTCGCGGGTCAGGTCTTCCTTGTGCGTCGCAATCGTCCACGTGTAGCCGTGGGGGTCGGTAAGCGTGCCGCTGCGATCGCCCCAGAATTGATCCTGCATCTGTCCCATCGGTCCGCTCATGACCGTCGCACCGGCCGACACGGCGCGTTTGAACAGCGCGTCGCAGTCCTCGACATAGATCCAGAGCGACGCCGGCGACCCGCCGAGGGCCTTCGGGCCCTTCCCACCCATCATCGCGTCATTCAGCATGATGGGCGAGTCGCCGATGCGCAGCTCGGCGTGCATGATCTTTCCATCCGGTCCGGTCGCCCGGCTGACTTCCTCTGCCCCGAACGCTTTCTTGTACCAATCGATCGCGCGAACGGCATCGTCGAGTGTGAGCTGGGGGGTGACGCTGTGATGACCCGCGGGAACTGGACGCGTTGCTTTTGCCATGCCGTAGCCTCCTCCGAATGTCGGTAGCAAGACTCCGATTGTCACGTGCCCGCTCGATGATGACAAGCTGATCGGAACGTCGCTCAGCCGCGCGCCTCGGCTATGGTGATGTCGCGCCGGCTTGTCCCTGAAATTGCTCCAGTCGCTTGCGCCGCGTCGAGTCAGGGTACAAGGTCCGTGGTCGCTCTCCCGCTCTGGAAATCAACAGGAAGCGAGATGTGTTCGTGCGTAATCAACCACCTGTGATTTGACCGTTGGCAGCAAACGGTCGAACGTACCCAGATTGCGCGCTCTTGTCCGCCCTTCATTGTTCCGCTGTCTCGGTGAAGGACCTGGAGCACGAAGTGCTGCTCGCCGACTCGGTCGGCCTGGCGCTTCAAATCGTGCTCGACACCTTGCCCCCTGCGGAGCGACTCGCGTTTGTTCTTCACGACATGTTTGACCTGCCGTTCGACGAGATCGCTCCGATGCTGGGATGTTCTTCAACCGCCGCGCGGCAGCTCGCCAGCCGCGCGCGCCGACGTGTACATGGAGCGCCCGTGCCGGTTCCGGACCCGGACCTCGCCCGTCAGCGGGAAGTCGTCGACGCGTTCTTCGCCGCGGCGCACCGCGGCGACTTCGACGCGCTCGTGGCCGTGCTCGATCCGGACGTCGTCATACGCTCCGACAGCGGCAGGCACCGCGCCGCGTCGTTTGTTCGTCGGGGAGCAGCGGAAGTGGCGCGCAGCGCCGTCGCGTGGCGGACGGTGCCGTCCGCAGTGCTTCGTCCCGCGCTGGTCAATGGCGCGGCGGGTGTCGTCGTGATCAACAGAGGGCAGCCCTTCGCGGTGATGGGGTTCACGGTCGTGGGCGGCAGGATCGTGGAAATCGACGTGGTGCTCGGTGCGGAACGGCTTGCTCGCGTGGTTGGTTGAAAGCGGATGGTTGTGCGGTAGAAAGAAGCATGAGCATCACGTTTCCCAACGAATCACCCGCCTACCGCTCGGCGCGCGAGACCCTGCTTCAACATGAGCTCGAGTTGCGTCGACAGATGGAGCGTGTCGCCGCTGAGCTCAGGGCCCTGCCATATGGCGGGAACGTGCCCGAGGACTATCTATTCGACTGCATTCGCCACGACGGCGTGCAGGGGACGGTACGGATGTCAGAGCTCTTCAGGGGTGGCGATACCCTGATGCTGTACCACTACATGTTTCCCCGCGATCGGGAAGACACGCGGCCAGGTCCGAGCAGTGGCGCCACGGCGGCTCTACCGCTCGAAGAAGGTCCCTGTCCGTCTTGCACTGCCCTGATCGACGGTGGGAAGGGACGATGTCGCATTTTGAAGGGCTTGGAGGCAATCTGGCGATCGTCGCCAAAGCGCCCATCGAGCGGGTCGCGGCGTTTGCGGGTGACAAAGGCTGGAAGCACGTCAGACTGCTCTCGGCTGCGAACAACAGCTTTCGCCGCGACTACGGTGGTGACAGTCCCGATGGTCGGCCAATCCCAATACTGACGGTCTTCAAGCGTTGGTCCGATGGCGTGATTCGCCTGCATTGGGCGAGCGAGCTGATCTACGCACCGAGCGATCCGGGCCAGGACCCGCGCCATCTCGGCACCGTCGAACCGCTGTGGACGCTCTTCGATCTCACACCCGGCGGACGTCCCGACGGCGACGAGCAGATCGCATACCCGTGCTGCCATCGTTCCGACGAGCGCCGGTCGTGACCTCGGCGCGGGCCGGTCGCAGAAATCGTCCAGCCTGAGGAGCCAATTCAGCCACTCGGCGTACCCATCCGTTCGCAGTCCCAAGCTCCTCCTCCGTGCATCGGAGTAACTTGTCCGGCGGGAATGCTGCATACAGCAGCCTATGAGATTCCGAGGAACCCGGGATCAACAGCTGGCGCAGTATTTCGCTCCATCTGGAGGGCAGAGGTGGAACAAAAGGCAATGGACGTGACGAGCACCGACACACAGCTTTCGGACGTTCGCAACCACGAACGCGGTGTTGGTCTGAGAGCTCGGCTTGACCGGGCGATCGAACGCGCGCTGGACGACCGGCGCATGGTGGGAGCCGTCGTCCTGGTCGCTAAAGGAGGCCAAGTCGTTTACGGCCGAGCAGCTGGTTTCGCGGACAGGGAGGCCGGCCGTTCGATGCACGAGAACTGCATCTTCTTGCTCTCTTCGGTGGCCAAGCCGATCGTCACGGCGGCGGCGCTCCGGCTGGTCGAGAACGGCCGCATGGACCTTGGAGATTCAGTTCGCCGCTGGCTGCCCGAGTTCAAGCCCCGGCTCGCCGACGGCCGCGTTCCGGAAATCACCATTCATCACCTTCTCACTCACTCTGCCGGGCTCACCTATATCTTCATGGAACCAACAGACGGCCCATATCACCGGCTGCGGATTTCGAGTGGATTTGATTCCACTGACGCGGACCTCGAGGAGATTGTCAGGAGGATCTCCGCCGCGCCGCTCGGTTACGAGCCGGGCGCCGGATGGGGTTACTCCATGGCGATAGATGTGCTCGGTGCGGTGATCGAGAAGGCGACTCTGCAACCCCTCCCGCAAGCTGTAGCCGAACTGGTCCTGAACCCGCTCGACATGAACGACACGGGCTTTGCGGTCGTCGATACCGGCCGGCTCGTCGTGCACTATGCCGATGGCAAGCCCGAGCCTCAACGCATGGCTGACGACGATCAGGTGAATTTCTTCGGAAGACCGGTGGCCTTTTCGCCCGTTCGGCTTCTGGATCGGAGCGCGTTTCCATCCGGCGGAGCTGGCATGGCCGGAACGGCGAGCGATGTCCTGAAGTTCTTGGAAACCCTGCGGGCCGGCGGACTGCTGCAACCACAGACACGGAGCGCCATGTTCAAGGTCCAGGCTCTTACGCGCGCACAAGCAGAGGGACCGGGCTGGGAGTTCGGCTTCGGCGGTGCCGTTCTCGTTGACCCCAAAGCGACGGGCACGCCGCAGGCGCCTGGGACGCTGCAATGGAACGGCGCCTATGGCCACAAATGGTTCATCGACCCCGCGAATGAACTCACCGTCGTGGCGCTGACCAATACGGCGTTCGAGGGCATGATCGGCCGTTTCACCGTCGATGTTCGCGACGCCGTCTACGGAGTCTGATGCAACGTGGACGTGCTCCGGGTTCCCGCGAAGAACTATCGAACGCTGGTCGCGCTCAAGCGAGATAGTATTCCGGCAGGAGCACACGCTATGACGCGAGCTGCCCTGGCTGCCGTCCTTCTCGTGGGGCTTACGACACCGGGCGGCGCTGGTCAGATCGCTGCCCCATCGGCTGGATCGATCACCGAGACGAAGGTTGCTGCGTCGTCGCTCGCAGGCAATCTGGTCGGCGATCCGGCAGAACTGCGCCTGGCCGTCTACGTCCCTCCGAGCTACGCGACCTCGCCGCGGAGGAGATATCCCACCCTGTACCTGCTGCATGGCTATACGTCGGATATCGACGCGTTCACGCGCGGCTATCAGGGCATGCGGCTCGAGACCACAATGGACGAATTGATCGCGCGAGGGCTGTCGCGCGAAGTGATCGTCGTCGTACCGAGCGGACGAAATCGCTACCTGGGCAGCTTTTACTTGAATTCGCCCGTCACCGGACGGTGGGAGGACCTGTTCTCGCGCGAGCTGATCGCATGGGTCGACCGGAACTACCGTACTGTCGCCGCCCCTGAGAGCCGTGGGATTGCAGGTCACTCGATGGGCGGCTTCGGCGCCATCTCGCTGGCGATGAAACACCCCGATGTGTTCGGTGCCGTCTATGCGCTCAGTCCGTGCTGTCTTGGGATCGAAGGCGACATGGATCGCGAGAACCCGGCATGGCGGCGCGCCATGCGGATTCAGTCGCCGGACGAACTCAGGGCGCAGCCGAATTCATTCGAGGAATTCTTCTCAATCGCGTTCGTCGCACTCGCCTCCGCGTTGTCCCCGAATCCGGCAAAGCCGCCGCTCTATGTGGATCTACCGTTCCGCGCCCAGGACAGCGTCGTCGTCCCGAACGAAGACGCCTACTCGAAGTGGCGCGAGAACATGCCGCTGTATCTCGTCGACCGATATCGCGCCAACCTCGCGAAGCTTCGCGGCATCTACCTGGACTACGGTACGCTCGAGGAGTTCTCGCACATCCGGCTCACCACACGCGCGTTCTCGGACGAGCTCACGAGCCGCGGCATTCCGCATGCGTTCGAGGTATATGCCGACGGCACGCACGAGAGCCGGATTCGGATACGGCTCGAAACCCGGGTGTTCCGGTTCTTTTCTGAAGTCCTGGCGTTTCCGCCGAACTGATCTCGAGCCTGGCGATGCTGTCGCCCTCGAGCGCGAAGCGGTACCGGAGTTCCACAGGGCTGCCGGGAAACTCTCCGCTGATCCGCGCGGTTACGAGGGCCTCGGGTCCGGAAAAGGTCGACGGCAGTCGGCACGCTTGTATAGTGATACCGGCAGGCCAAGTTGTCTCGAGGTTGTCCGACGGATAAGAAAGATGAGGAGAGAGCTGATCAATGTCGAATAGACCATCGGGATCAGGAGGGGGAGCTGAGCCTCGAAGCGCGCAGGCGGACCAGTCGTCGCGCTCTAACGACGTCGTCGAGCAACTACGTCACAACGACGCTCGGGAGGCCGGGACTCCGTGGAAGAAGTGGGGGCCCTATCTGAGCGAGAGGCAATGGGGGACGGTGCGCGAGGACTACAGCGAGTCGGGCGACGCGTGGAACTACTTTACCCACGACCAGTCTCGCTCGCGCGCCTATCGCTGGGGCGAGGACGGCCTCGGCGGCATCTCGGACGATGGCCAGCGGCTCTGCTTCGCGCTCGCGCTCTGGAACGGGCGCGATCCGATCCTGAAGGAGCACTTGTTCGGGCTCACGAACAGCGAGTCGAATCACGGGGAGGACGTCAAGGAGTACTACTTCTACATCGACTCGACCCCCACCCATTCGTACATGAAATACCTCTACAAGTACCCCCAGCGGGAGTTCCCGTACCGGGATCTCGTCGAGATGAACCGGCGCCGATCGAGACAGGAGTTCGAGTACGAATTACTCGATACCGGCATCTTCGACGACAACCGCTACTTCGACGTCTTCGTCGAGTATGCGAAGGAAGGTCCGGAGGACATCCTGATCCAGGTGACGGTGCATAACCGTGGGCCCGAGGCGGCGCGGCTCCACGTCCTCCCGACGCTCTGGTTCCGCAACACGTGGTCGTGGGGGAAGGGGGCGGCCAAGCCGCGCCTGCGGGAATCCGGCGGGGCGATCCACGCCTCGCACCCCGAGCTCGGCGACTATACGCTCGCGTGCGACGGGCGCCCGGAGCTTCTCTTCACCGAGAACGAGAGCAACGCCTCCCGCCTGTGGGGACAGCCGAACCCGACCCCGTTCGTCAAAGACGCCTTCCACGAGTACGTCGTCTCTGGAAACACGTCGGCGGTCAACCCGCAGAAGACCGGCACGAAGGCCGCGGCGCGTTACGTCCTCGACGTGCCGGCAGGCGGTGCCTCGCACGTTCGGGTGCGATTGTCAGCGACGCAGCCCGCGGGGCCGTTCGGGAAGGGCTTCGATGCGACGCTTGCCGCACGGATCAAGGATGCCGACGAGTTCTACCAGCGGATCACGCCCAGCTCGCTGACCGAGGACGAGCGGCGGGTCCACCGCCAGGCGCTCGCCGGGATGCTCTGGTCGAAGCAGTACTACCTGTTCGATGTGGATACCTGGCTCAAGGAGCACGAGGCGCATCCGCTCGTCGGCGCCTCGAAACGGCGGATCCGCAATGCCGAGTGGTTCCACATGTTCAATGGGGACATCATCTCGATGCCCGACAAGTGGGAGTACCCTTGGTACGCCGCGTGGGACCTCGCGTTCCACACGCTCGCGCTCTCGCTCGTCGATTACGACTTCGCGAGAGAGCAACTCCTGCTCATGCTGCGAAGCCTTTACTGCCATCCCAACGGACAGATCCCAGCCTACGAGTGGAACTTCAGCGACGTCAATCCACCCGTCCATGCGTGGGCCACGCTTTTTCTATTCAAGGTGGAGCAAGGCCTCGGGCGGGAGGACATCAAGTTCCTGGAGCGCTCGTTCCAGGGCCTCACGCTGAACTTCAACTGGTGGGTGAACCGCAAGGACCCCGAAGGGCGCAACGTCTTCGCCGGCGGGTTCCTCGGCCTCGACAACATCGGCGTCTTCGATCGCAGCGCCCCGCTCCCAACCGGCGGGTCGCTCGAGCAGGCCGACGGCACCGCGTGGATGGCGTTCTACTGCCAGAACATGATCGAGATCGCTCTCATCCTGGCCGATCACGATCCCATCTACGAGGAGTCCGCGTTCAAATACCTCGAGCACTTCATGTGGATCGCTTACGCGATGGACCGCATCGGCGATCAGCGTGACGAGATGTGGGACGAGACCGATGGGTTCTTCTACGACGTTTTGCGGCTGCCGAATGGATCCGCGACCCGCCTCGAGGTCCGGTCCATGGTGGGGCTGCTCCCGCTCTGCGCCTCCACGGTATTCGGCCCGGGCGACCTGGCCAACCACCCGCGGCTACTGGAGCTCGTCAAGCTCTACAAGGAGCGCTATCCCGACGTGGTGGCGCAGGTTGCTCCGACCGGGGAGGGATTCATCGGCTACGCCGGGCGCCGTCTGCTCTCGCCCCTCTCGAAAGAGCGGCTCGAGCGGGTTCTAGGCTACCTGCTCGACGAGAACGAGTTCCTGAGTCCGTACGGCATCCGCTCGCTCTCCCGCTACCACCAGGAC
>JBKPSC010000136.1:0-6793 GCA_046734915.1 Acidobacteriota bacterium
CTTCACGCCCGAGTGGTATGCCAACGCCGGACGGCAGGACATCAACCGCAGCACGACGACAACGGCGAGCACGCCGCAGACCGGCACCTACAATTTCCGGTACATGATCATCGGGACGATGACCTACGTCACCGGCTCGCACGCGCTGAAAGCCGGCATGCAGTGGCACATCGGTCAGACCTGGAACACGGCTGACGCGAACGCGGACCTCGTGCAGCGGTATCGCGATGGCGTTCCCGACTCGGTCATCGTCTACAACACACCGACACGGTTGTATGCGCTGATGGGCGACGACATGGGCATCTATGTCCAGGACGCCTGGACGATGGGACGCTTGACGTTGAATCCCGGCGTGCGTTGGGAGTACTTCAATTCGTCGGCTCAGCCGAAGGCCGTCGAAGGCGGGCGCTTCGTTCCGGCGCGCTCGTTCGGCGAGATCCCGAACATTCCGAACTGGAAGAACATCGCGCCGCGCGTCAGCGCCGTCTACGATCTGACGGGCGATGCCAGGACGTCGCTGAAAGTCAGCGTCAACAAGTACCATCGCAACTATACGACGGACTTCGCAAACCGCTACAACCCGCTCGTGCTGCAGACCGACACCCGCAACTGGTCAGATTGCGACTTCATTACGGGCACGTCGACGTGCTCACCGCTGTCCCTGCCGACGAATCGGGACAACATCGCGCAGAACAACGAGATTGGGCCCAGCAACAATCGCAACTTCGGCGTGGCGCCGGCGCGCCATGCAGACCCGGACATCAGCCGGCCGTACGACATTGAATACATGGCGGCCATCACGCGCGAGGTGCTTCCGGGCATTGCGGTGACCGGAGCCTGGTTCCGCCGCGACACGTACGATGTCGAACGGCAGGACAACCTGCTGGTGACCGTGGACGACTACACGCCCTTCGATACGCCGAGCCCGCTCGATGGCACGCCGGTCACGGTGTACAACCTGAACCGGTCCAAGCAAGGCCTCGTCGATCTGCTCGACACGACCGCCACGGATCGCTCGAAAGCGCGCGTCAACTACAACGGGTTCGAAGTGAGCTTCACCGCGCGGCTTCCGCATGGCGCGAGCGCGTTCGGTGGCTGGTCAGCGGATCGCCAGGTCAACGTGACGTGCGCCGGCGACGACCCGAACACGTTCCGATACTGCGACCAGAGCCAGTACGGTCTGCCGTTCCGATCGGACTTCAAGCTGGCCGGCAGCTATCCGCTACCGTTCGATACACAGGTCGGCGCGAGTCTTCAAAGCTATGCCGGTCTTCCGCTGGCCGTGAACTGGGCCGTTCCTGCGAACCTGTTTCCACTTCCACAGGGGCGGACGCAGTCGGTGACGGTCAACCTGATCCCGCCGGGAAGCGACTATCTGGACCGGTGGACGCAGCTCGATCTCAGCCTGCGCAAGCTGTTTCGCGTGCACGGCATGCGGATCGACGGCGCCCTGGAGATCTTCAATACTCTCAACAGTAATGTCGTTCTCTCGCAGAACCAGAATTACGGCTCTACCCTCGGCCAGCCGCAGGCGGTGCTGCAGGGACGCCTGCTTCGGCTATCGACGCAGCTCAAGTTCTAGGATCATCATCGGGTCTGCGCTCGCGCGGGTGCGCAGATAGCAAGCACGAACCGATCTAAGAGCGAGAACCCGCAGTGCAACGCGTGGGAAGCGTTCACTGAAATGTCCATCGCCATGGCGCTCAAGCGAGCCGCAGAACGGGCGGGAGCGGTCGACCTGCTGGAGGGCAGTCGGACCCAGAAAGCTTTGGAGACATTGGAGAACCCGAGTGAGCGCGTCTACTTCAACGCGTAGAGCTCGTACTTGACCGTGGTGCCAACGCGTTCGCCGACGCCGATCGCCTGAAGTCGTGTGAGCCACACGTAGCGCGAATCGCCGGTTTCGAAGAGCGGCGCCACGCGCAGCGAGGCGCCGGTGCTCGTCGTTTGACCGATGCCGTTGTACGTCACCAGGATCAAGGCCCCATCGTCGGTCTTCAGCGTGAGGCGCACGTCGAGCCGATAGCTGCCATCGGCACGGTTGGTAATCCAGTCGCCCGCCGGTATTTCCACCGACGCCTTCAGACGCGGACCATCGAACCGGCCGCCGACGACCTGGACGACCGTTCGCGTCCCCTGCGGGCCGTTTTCAATCACAGTGCGGGTCCCGGTTTCAATGGATAGCGTGCCGAGGTGGTCGAGCGCCGGAGCGCGTGGCTGATCCCGCGCGTTCTGCGCGTGCGCGGCAGAACCGAACGCCGTCAGGCCGAGACCGACGAGCAACGAAGCAACGACACGCATGAGTCCTCCTGCGTTGAAGCTCGCTCATTATCGCGAGGTGTTGCCTCAACGACAAGCGCGGACGGGATCTCGTATCGGCCGAGGCGCGTCCCGATCGTAAGGGACAATTTCTGCCGTGGATTATACGGGCCTGGCGGCAGTGATTCGTCCGGCGGGTTCAGGGCTACCGTCGTACTTGTGGTGCTTTTGAATACGACGTCTGCTGGCGAGATGGAGGGCGTCATGATTCCGGAAAGGTCATCGCTTGAGAAGCGTCGTCCAGTTCTGCACCAGCGTCAGTGGCAGCGCCGAGGTCGTGGATCCACTCTCGCGCGCGATCAGGAATTTCTGACCGTCGCTGGTGACGTCGTACAGATGTCCACGGCCGACAACGATCCCGCCGAACAGAAGCCTGTCCCGCCCAAGAATCTTCACCTCTGCCGCGCTGACCGCGACATCGACCGAGCGCAGCTCGCCGCCAACGGTCACGTAGAAGAGCTCTTTGCCGTCGCGCCGCCAGCGGGGATAGCTCGCGCCGATCGAGGTGATCCGGCGCGGGCGACCCGGACCCGGAAACGGTGCGACGAAAATTTCGTTCCGACCAGAGTCGTCCTGAGCGAATGCGACCCACTGTCCGTCGGGTGAAAACACCGCGCGCTGCGCGGCCGCCGGAGGCACCGGAGTGAGGAATGGCGTGACCGTGGGGGCGCCGGCCCCGGAGCCGTCCAGCGAAAGCACATACAGCGGCCCGAGGCTGTTGAACAGCAGTGTGTGCCCGTCTGGAGACACCGTGTTCGGAATCTTGGGCTTGGTATCGGAGTAGACCAGCAGATCGTCGCCGGGTCCCGAGACCGCCTTTCGATAAATGTCGGGCGCGCCCTTGCGTGGGCTGGACCAGAAGAGCGTTTGCCCGTCAGGCGCCCACGTCGGGTTGCGGTCCTGCCCTTGGAAGGACGTGAACCTGGTCGGGACCCCGCGTTCGAGTTCGTAGATGAAGATGTCTTCTTGGTCACGGCCGTCGGTAACGGCGACCGCCGCAAAGTGGCCGTTGGGCGAAATGTCGATGTTGCCAATCTGCCAGACCGGCTCGCCGACCTGAGCGAGGAACTTTCCCGCGCGATCCACCCATGCCAGCATAGAAGTCGGTGAATTGGATGCCGGCGTCGAGTAGTAGGCCAACATGCCGTTGGCCGAGGCCGTGAAGGCACCCACGCGGGATGTAATGAAGACCGTCGGAATTCCCTCTGCGATGGGCGTGACATCGCCGCTCACCGTGAATGTCTGCAGACTAAACGCCTGCGCCATCAAGGTGCCGCCCCTCAGAAATAACAGCTTCCCCTGGCTGAACACGACGCTCGAGCTGGCGTGGACGACGACCTGGCCGGTGGCCGCCGGCGTGTCGAGCGATCCCAGACGGATCTGCACATCGTCCGGCGAGGCGGACGAGTAGAGAAAATGTTTACCGTCCGGCAAGAAGAACGGAAATCGGTGACCGTTGAAGTCGACGGATGGATCCAACGTCGAAACCATCGTCATCTCGCCGCCGGTTGCCGAGATACGTCGGATGGGACTGACGTCAGCGAGGCCAAACAGGATGACCCCATCCCGGCTCCACGTGCCGCCGCGAAATGCAGTGGGAAGCTCCGTGATCGTCACCGGAGCGCCGCCTGCAATATCGATCTTCTTCAAGGCCGCGCCGTCTGCAAACGCGACAAATCGACTGTCTGGCGACCAGAACGGCTGTAACGCCCGATTCGTTCCTGGCAACATCTGCGCCGAGGGAGAGTCGAGTCGCCGCACCCAGAGCGGCACGGCGTTGTCTTTCGTTCGCGCGGCGAAAACGATCCAGCGGCCGTCAGGCGAAAGAACGGGCACAGTGGAGTACAGCAGTTCGAAAGTGCTCTCGTTCGGCGCCGCAATCGACGTGGTGATCGGCGGCGCGGCCGGGATGGGCTGATTCATCGCGAGCCACAACACCACTGCGGCACCGACAGCCGAGGCCGCGGCGATCACCCATGGCAGAATTCGACGAGTCGCAGAACCCCTCGTCGGTGCGGCGGCCCTCTCCGACGACGCCGCGCTGCTGGCGCCAATCCACTCGAGCTCGGCGCGCAGGTCCCGCGCTGTCTGCCAGCGTTCATCGGGATCCTTGGCGAGGCAACGCTTGATCGTGCGCTCGAGCGACGCCGGCGTCAGCGGCTGCAGGTCTTTCAACGGACGCGGCTCGGTCGCCAGAATCGCCGCCATGACGCTCGACGGGGTTTTGCCGTCGAACGCCTTCTGTCCGGTCAGCAGTTCGTAGAGCACGCACCCGAGCGCGAAGATGTCGGTCCGCGCATCGACGACGTGTCCCTCGATCTGCTCGGGCGCCATGTACTGCGGCGTGCCGACGACGACGTGCGCGCCGGTGAGCATCTTCGTCACCTGCGCATCGGTGCCCGCGTCGGCGTCCGCGTCGTTCCCACCTGACCCGCCCGATCGTTGCTTGGCGAGCCCGAAGTCCAGGAGCTTCACGCCCGTCTTCGTGATCAGAATATTGGCCGGCTTGAGGTCGCGATGAATGATCCCTTTCTTGTGTGCGGCCTCGAGGGCGCTGCACATCTGCGACGCGTAGATAAGGGCGCGTTCGAGCGGCACGGGACCGGCAAGCGGCGCGCCCTCGACGAGCTCCATCACGATCGCGACGACGCCGTCGCCGTCCTCGATGCCGAACACGGTTGCGATGTTGGGATGCGTCAGCGTGGCGAGGAGTTCCGCTTCGCGCTGGAAGCGGGCGAGATGCTCGCGATCCTGCGCAAAGGCGTCGGGCAGAACCTTGATCGCGACGTCGCGCTTCAACCTTGTGTCTCGCGCGCGATAGACCTCACCCATCCCGCCGGCGCCAAGCAGGCCAGTGACTTCGTAGACGCCGAGGACGGTGCCGGGCGACAGCCTCACGGGATGCGCGGATTATAGGACGAGCCCGAGTCCCTGCAGCCTAGGCTTCGAGGCAGATCGGTCGCCAGAACGCTACTTCGCGGCGCAGCCCGTCTGGCGTTATGCTGCGAGCCTCGCAGGGTGGCCGCGATATGCCGGTCGGCCGACTATTAGTTAGCCAGACGAACGATGGTTGAACGGCGATGAATCAAGACGTCTCGATCAGCAAAGAATGGCGGATCAAATGAAGCTCTCCACGTGGTGCTCGCCCCTGGTTGTGACAGCCATCGTTCTCGCTGGCGAAGCTAGGGTGGCCACCCTTCCGGCACCCGTCCGCATCGATGCCGGGCTCGTGTCTGGTGTCGCTGGCGGCACCGCGAACATGCGCGTGTTCAAGGGCATTCCATTTGCCGCGCCCCCGGTGGGTCCGTTGCGATGGCGGCCGCCGCAGCCCGTTCGGAGCTGGGCTGGCGTTCGCTCGGCGGACCAGTTCGGCGCACGGTGCATCCAGCCGAGCGGTGGGGCCGGCGGGCGCGGCGGCGCGACGTCCGCCGCGACACCGATGAGCGAGGACTGCTTGTATCTCAACGTGTGGTCCGAGGCCGCGTCGGCTTCGGAACGGCGGCCGGTGATCGTGTGGTCGCATGGTGGCGCGTTGACCATCGGCTCCGGATCGCAATTCGATGGCGAGGCGTTGGCTCGAAAGGGCGCCGTCGTGGTCACCTACAACTACCGCCTCGGGCCGTTCGGCTTTTTCTCGCATCCGGAACTGACCAAAGAATCGGAGCGAAACGCGTCGGGCAACTACGGCTTGATGGATATGGTCGCCGTGCTGCGCTGGGTGCAGCGGAACATCGCCGCCTTTGGCGGCGACCCGGACCGTGTCACGCTGGCGGGCCAATCGGGCGGCGGACGGCTCACTCGCGCCGTCGTCGCATCGTCGGAATTCAAAGGGCTGGTTCATCGCGCGATCTCGCAGAGCGCTCCAGTCCGCATCGACCGGATGTGGACGCGGATGGAGGCTGAGGCGGCCGGTCAGGCGGAAGGGGCGAAGATCGGCGCCGCAACATTGGCCGAGTTGCGTGCGAAGCCGGCTGACGAGATTCAGGGCGGCATGCAAACCGGCCGGCTCGTCATCGACGGCTGGTACGTGACGGAAGATATCTCGATCACCATCGCCGAGGGACGGCACAACCGCGTTGACCTGATGGTCGGCTCGAACAGGGACGAAGCCAACTTCGTGAGCATTTACCCGGCGTCGCCGTTCTTCGGCCTCGAGAAGACAACCCGTCAGCAGTTCACCGACGACGCGCGTCGCCGTTTTGGCTCGAACGCCACGGCGTTTCTGGACCTGTACCCAGCGGGGTCGTCAGATGATGAGGCGAGGGCGTCGCTGCGTGAGGCCTTCCGTGATGAGGCATCCTGGAACGCGCGCGAGTGGGCTCTGGCACAGACGAAAGCCGGCGGAGGCAAGGCGTACCTGTACTATTTCGCGCACGAGCCCGGCGTGACGCCAGGCCAGGCGAACCGCGGTGCGCAACATGGCGCCGAGATCCCGTACGTCTTCAATACCCCTGCGGCGGCGTGGGCGGACGTC
>JBKPSC010000137.1:0-6572 GCA_046734915.1 Acidobacteriota bacterium
CCGGCGCGCACGCAGGCCTCCGATCTGACGGAGGCCGTCGACTGGGCGCTCGCGGAGAACCAGCGGCGGGGGAGTCCCTACTTCGGCCGGATCGATCCGTCGCTTCTGGCGTATTCCGGCTGGAGCTGCGGCGGCCTGCAGGCGCTGCAGGTCGCAAAGGATCCACGCGTCAAGACGTTGGTGCTGCACAACACCGGCGTGTTCAACGAAGGGCGCGGCATCTCCGGACTGGACATACAAAAGAACGTGCTGCAGACGCTGCACACGCCCGCCATCTACATTCTCGGTGGCCCGACGGACATTGCGTATGCGAACGGCATGGACGACTTCAACCGGATTGCGCACGTGCCGGTTGCGGTGGCCAATCTGCCGGTCGGGCACGGAGGGACGTTCAATCAACCGAATGGGGGTGCGGCCGCGTCCGTTGCGGTGAGTTGGCTCGACTGGCAGCTGCGCGCCGATCCGAAGAGCGCGAAGCGCTTCATGGGCGACGACTGCGGGCTGTGTCAGGACGCGGCGTGGTCGTTCCAGCGCAAGCAGTTCGGCGTGCGCGGGAGCCGGTGAGGGGGGTGGCCCGCGCCCGGCTGGCAGCGGCAGCCTCGAGGACGGCGCGAACTTCATGTGCGCCGTGAAGTAACCGCCGTGCGCCGACTGTGTGCGGGAACCGTCATCTGCGCGGTTGTGTCGGCCGCGCTCCCGTACTCAACGAGTGCGCAATCGTCACCGGTCCGCGGGCTCTACAATTGGATCCACAGCACGGGCGACGCCGAGCGGACCTTCGCCTTCTATCACGATCTCTTCGGCGTCGAGCTCTCGCGATCGCCGTTTGCCGGTCCCGCGCCAGCCGACGCGCCACCCGAGCGCATTCGCCCCGCCGGCGAGGCCAGCTCGGACCCTCTCGTGTGGGATCTCACGAACACGCACGGCTCGCGCTTCCGCACGGTCTTCATGCGCGCGCCGAACACGTCGTTCGGGCTCGAATTGTCGGAGTTCTTCGACGTGCCGCGGGGAGAACGGCCGCCCAATCCCTGGGATCCGGGCGCGGCCACGCTCGTCTTCACCGTGCGCGACCTCGACGCCTTGGTGTCCAAGCTGAAAGCGCGCGGCGCACCGGTGGTCACGCGTGGCGGAAGCCCGGTCGACACGCCGGGCGGGCGCGCCATCCTGGTCCGCGATCCTGACGGCGGCCTCGTCGAGGTGCGCCAGGGGACACCGGCGGCGGTCGCGGCGGCGAAATCGCCGGGCGAGGTCATCGAGACTTCGATCGGCATCTCTGTGGCACGGCTCCCGCGCGCGCTCGCGTTCTACCACGGCTTGCTCGGACTCTCAGTCGGTAAGACGCGCACGGCGGCCGTCAGCGAACTCCGGTTGCACGGCCTGGCGGCTGGCAGACTGACACAGACGGCGATGTTGATCCCCGGCACCGCGCTCGCCACCGTCATACTGTCGGAGTTCTCGTTGCCTTCAGGATCGACGCCGGTCGCGACGCCATTCGCCTGGCGGCTTCAGGACGTGGGGTCGCCGCAGTTCCAACTCCAGGTCACCGGCCTGGACGCACTGATCGCGCGCACCACCGCGGCGGGCTACCGATTCCTTAGCGTCGGAGGCAAACCCATTCAGCGGCCGTTCGGGCGGTTCGTGTTCGCGATCGATCCCGACGGCGTGTTCGTGGAATTCGTGGAACCGCGATAGACCGTGTGCTGCGAGCACTAACTTCCGCGGGCCCGAATCGGTGCGGGATCTGAAGCCGCTCGAGGTTGGCATCAACCTGCAGCCGGCCGTTGCGTCGCTCGGCTTAGCGTGCTTACGCCAGTGTCGTACGGGGTTTGCCGTCACCGCGGCCGATCGTCGGTGCACCGGGCCAGCCACTGGCCGGGTACGTGCCAACGAGAGTGCCGATCGCGACGATGATGCGGAAGAGGATGCGATCGACCCACGCGGGCGCCGGGCTGATGCGCTGGCTGGGATGACGCAGCGACAGATGCGCGATGTGAAAGAGCGACGGCCGGCCGCTCGCGCTGGCATTGATGATGGCGAAAATGCCCTCCAGGAACTGATCGAGATCGCCGGCCGGGTCCGCCTTGCCCTTGAACACCAGCGGCTCGTCGCCAGCATTCCACCAGCGATGCCGCACGCCGCGAGGAAAGAATGCCCGTTCGCCCGTACCGAGTGTGATCGTCTTGCCGTCCACGATCGCCGAGAGTCGGCCGCTGACCACTTCACCACTCTCGTCCTGATCGACATGGATATGCATCGGCGGCCCCTCGCAATGCGGCGGCAGGCTGCCTTCGAGATACAGCACCTCGCGGCCGTTCTCGACGCCGCGCGTCATGTGGAGCCGCTCACCGTTGTGGCGATTGTGCAGTTGCAGCGTCTGATTCACGAGCCCCGTCCTTCTTCGTGCTACGCTTGACACTATGTCAAGCACGCGGAGGCATCGTAAAGCCACACTTGACAGTATGTCAAGCGCGAAGGGCGGCGACCCGGCGACCCGGCAGCGAATCTGCGAGGCAGCGCTGCGGCTGATTGTGAAACGAGGCGGCGCCGACGTCCCGCTCACCGACGTCGCGAAAGCGGCGCGTGTGTCGCGGCAGGCGCTCTACCTGCATTTCAAGGACCGCGCGGCGCTGTTCCTGGCGGTCGCGCAGCACGCTGATGACAAGCGCGGACTTCCGGAAGCGATTCGTCGTCTCGAGGAGGCTCCGACCGGGCTCGACGCGGTCCGCCACATGGCGGCCACGCGGGCGACGCTGAATCCCGAGATCTGGCCGCTGGCTCGGATCCTCGACAGCGTCCGCCGGGAGGACCCGGCCGCGGAGATCACGCTGCAGAACCGACTGGCGAAGCGACTTGGCGCGTGCCGCATGATCGTCGAGCAGCTCAATCGTGATGGCTCGCTCCGGGCCGAACTCGAGCCAACGGTCGCGGCCGATCTGCTGTGGGTGCTCACGTCCCTTCGCAGCTGGGAAGACCTGGTGCTCGTCCGTGGGTGGACCGCCGCGCAGTACGAAGAACGCCTCGTTGCCACGCTGCTGCGACTGCTCACGAACATTCCGGCGCCCGACAGATCGAGCTTTTCAAAACGGGGCGACGCTCGTAGCTCGCAGAGACGCTGACTTGGCTCTCTGTCTGTCAGGGAACTCCTGACGCGTAGCAAACTTCTTGCGAATCAGCTGCGCTGTTAGACCCTCAAAAGGCGGAACAAATCGTTCGCGGTACCTGCGACCTCTGGAGCTGTGAGGCCGAGCTTCCTGGGCGCCGGGAACAGTGTCCCGCCGCCTCCAAAATACCTCCACGACTCGGGTCGATCCCGGAGGACTCCAGTGGTCGTGAGTAGAGGCGACGAGCCAGGTCGAACTGCTTGCCGATCAGCGAGATAAGTTCAGAAGTCGAGCGCCGTCAGAAACGGGGCGCGGCTCTCCCGATTCCGCATCCACCAATCGGAACGGTTTCGACGCGACTGCTGAAGCCGGCGATCATCGCCCGGCCCTTTGCCACCGCGGCTTGGACTGCCGGCAAGGAGAGCGACGCTTGATGGCTGGCCTGACTGTCCCAGACCTCGGTGATCCAGAGGGCGTTGGCATCTGCAGGCTCAGAAGCAACGACATAACTCAAACATCCCGGCATCGCCTGCGTGGCTTCAACGAGAAGCGCCGCGAGCGCGTCGCGTTGTCCTGGCACTGTACTGACTTTGCTAATCAAGCCGTACATCTTGTCTCCGATTGTCTGAGCACGTGTTCGTCGAATCCGCGAAGCAACCGCAACCCGCGCTAAGCTGCGAGCGATCAAAAATCGCGAGCGACACGAGCTTCCACGGTCCGCTCGTCAACTTCATGGCGTCGTTCGCTTGCACACCGCGATGCTCCTACCACAGGCCTGGGATCAGCCGATAGCGGACTCGTGCTTGGTACGCCGCATACCCCGGCAGCTCTCGAGTAAGCAGATCTTCCTCGTCAAGCAGCCGCCAGACGAGGAAAGGCAGCATGAAAGCGAAGCCGAGGAAGCCCCAGTATGAACCCAGGGCGAGCGGCGTGCCGATCAGGTAAAGCAACCCACTGGCGTACATCGGGTGACGGACGACCGCGTACGGGCCCGTGTCGATGAGCCGCTGACCTTCGGTGACTTCGATCGTCGCCGAAGTATAGGTGTTCTCGCGATAGACGCGGCCAATGAAGCCAAAGCCGACTGCGAACAGAACGTCGCCGATCACGACCCCTGTCACAGGGACCGACGACCAACCGTAGCGGAAATCGAGTGCCGGAATGACGAGCAAACTGACGAATCCGAATGAAGCACCGAGCATGATGAGGCGCTGCAACGGCCGCCCTTCAGCGGTCGGTCCGCCTTTCATGCGCCGTTGAAGGAGCGCCGGGTCGCGTCGCAGAAGATCCAGGGTAATGACCGCCGAGAGTGCGAAGAAAAGAGACAGATAAATGTAGGCGTGCCAGTATCGGAGAGTACCGGCACACACGAACAGCAAGGCACTCATAATCGCCGCAAGCACCGCGAGGCTCAGCCATGCGCGAAAGGCCAGACTAGCCACGACTCAAGTCTCACCATCCACCCAGTTGTGTGCAACCTAACCGTTCCAAATGAGCCGTGGCCCAATGCGTCTGTCAAATGTCGGACGTGTCGTCGTCGGCATTACAGTAGTGACGCTGCCGGAGGGTCCCCCGCGGGGATACCGATGATGAGACAGCGACGCCTGACCGGTTGAAGACGTGCGTCGCCACTGGGAGAGTACGCAGTATGTCTGATCAAACAGTGGCGCTGATTACAGGGGCATCGTCCGGAGTGGGCCAATCCACAGCCCGTTTGCTGTCGGAGGGCGGCTACCGGGTCTTCGGTACGAGTCGGAATCCCACCGGCACACGCGCGATCCCGGGCGTTCAGATGTTGGCGCTCGATGTGTGCTCCGACGATTCGGTCTCGGCGTGCGTGAAAGAGGTCATCGACCGAGCCGGTCGGATTGATGTCCTCATTAACAATGCGGCCTACGAATTGAGTGGCGCCGTCGAAGAAGTCTCGTTGGAAGAAGCGCAGTCGCAGTTCGACACGAATTTCTTCGGCGTTGTCCGAATGGTACGCGCCGTTCTGCCGTTCATGCGTCAACGGAAACAGGGCCGGATCATCAACGTCAGCTCGTTCTCCGGCGTGTCGTCGATACCGTTTCTGGGCGTGTATTCCGCCAGCAAAGCCGCGGTGGAAGGATACACGGAGGCGCTGCGGATGGAAGTCCGGCCGTTCAACATTCAGGTATCGGTGACCGAGGCCGGCTTTCTGAAGACGCCGATGATGGACAAGCGACTCGTCCCGGCGACGACGATCGGTGAATACGATCCATGGCGGCAACGTGCGTTCGCGAGAATCCGCGAACTCGAGGAATCGGCGCCAGGCCCCGAGATCGTGGCAACGACGATTCGAAACATTCTCGCCAGCAAGAAACCGCGGTTCCGCTACCTGATTGGACCGCAGGCGCGGAACACGTCACGGCTGCTGTGGCTGCTTCCTGAAGCACTCTACGAAGACGGCAAGCGGAAGGTGTTTCGCCTCGATGGTTGATGAAAGGATCATGCGTGGGCTCATCCCAGTCCGCCTGCTGTCGCGATCAGAAACACCCCTGTCCCGACGACGACGGCCCCGATGATTCGCGCGACGTGCTCACCAGCCGGTGCGAGACGTTCGACGGTAATCGCTGCCGCCACGACAGCCATCGCGCGCAGGTCCATGACCCCGATGACCAGGAGGATCGCCATCAGACCCGCGCAGCAGCAGCTGCAGTGAAGGCCGAGGCGCAGGCCGTGTTTCCAGGCCGTGCCGGCGTCTGCCGCCAACCGACCACTGCGCTCCGGTACTTCCCGGCAGCATGCAAGGTGACGCGTCTTCCATGCGCTGAACTGGAATGCGCCGGCGATCAGAACGACGACGCCAACAGCGATCGGAACGGCGCGCGCCACGGCGGGCTGCCGCATCTCGACCGCGGCCAGAGCGACACCCAGCGGAAATGCGGCCATTCCGAACACCGTCCAGACGAAGAAGTACCCTACGCCTACGAGTGCGGTGAGCCGATCGCGACGCGTCTCGCCTGTCCTGCCAAGCGCCTGGCCGTAGCGCCACAGCATTGGGACAAAGGATGGCAGCATCATCGCCACCATCATTACGACCCACATCGCGAGGAAGGACGCCGCGGCGCCGGGCCATGTCTGTCCGGGCATTCGGCTCCACGCCATCGACATCGTCCAGCCGCCGGGCATCGACATTCCCATCGCCGACATGGACCCGCACCAGACGATCGTCACTGCGGCGCTGGCGGCGAACAGCAGCGCCGAAACGCCGAAGAAGGCTGGCTGTTGCACCATGACAGCCATGAGGTCGGTCAGCGCTTGCCGTACTCGTCGTGGCGGCGCCACCAGATGCCCGTCTCGTTACGCCCCTTGGGAGCGCGGTCGAGCCACGGGTACATGCCCCACAGGCCGTCGAGTCCGCGCGCATAGGTGGAATACGTGTGGTAGACGACGCCGTCGTCGAGCGCGAAGGCGCTCATGCCCGGCCGCTCACGAATGTACGTGGCC